>JAFTNU010000068.1 GCA_017451735.1 Clostridia bacterium | reverse complement strand
TTATAGAGCTTTTGGTAATTTGCGTAGCAAATCGGCGGTGTTCAGCCGCCGCAAAAACTCCGGTTACTCGCCAGAGGCGAGTTCATTTTCCGCTCAGAATGACACGCGGAGCGTAGCGACGCGTGTCATGGTATGACTGCGCGAAGGGCGAAGCCCGACGCGCCATGGTATGACTGCGGAGCAAAGTCCGACGCATCATGGTAGACTACGCGGAAGATGCCATGGTATGGCGGCGGAGGGAAAACGATCGGGAGACATGCAAACCTGTAGGGGCTGACAGAAAACAGGCACCGACACTGTCGGTGCCTGCAAGGGCTGCTTCCCTTTTTATTTTGTGCCCGCCAGCTCACCCACCAGAACCAGGGCGCGACGTAGCTCGATCAAGGCCTCCTTGGCCTCGTCCCGCTCGTTTTCGGCGGCTTTCGCTCTGGCCTCGGCATCCGCCGCACGCAGCTCCAACGCCTCGTTCTGCTCTTGCAGATCGGCAATGTCGGCCTCCAGATCGGCGATCTCCTGCTCCTTTTCGGCCAGCTGCTCATCCAGCAGCTCGGCATCGCCGCTCTTGCTGACCCCCTCGGGCACAAAGGCGGGATCATAGGCGGGATTTTCGAACCAGACCTCCCCGTCCTTTTTGATGTAATCCTCAGCGGCGCAATCCCAACCGTAAGATTTACTCTCGGTATAGCCCCGATAGCGTCGGATGGCCGGGTTTGCGATCACCCTCTCATAAAGCGCCCGCACATCGGCGCGGGTGCTGACCTTTTCTTGATAATTCAAATGCTTACTCCTTTCTTCTGTCCTCGGGCTCTTATTCCAGGTTCTCGTCCTTGGTGGCGTTCACCTGCTTGCTGAAGGCAATATCCGACTCGATCCTGGCGGTCAGTGCCTCCCGGTCAAAGTCATATCCGAATTCGGCGGTAAAGCTTCGCAAGCGGGACAAAACATATTGCAGCTTTTCGGCGGCGGTGTAGTCGGTAAACTGCTCCGCTTCTATTTCATACTCCCGCGCCGCCTCCAGAATGGAGAGCCATGCGGTGGCATTTTTGCCCTGCCCCGAACGGCATAATTTGCAGATATTGTAGATCAGCCCTGCGGCATTGATCAGAATGCCCGCGCAAATGCAAAGCAGCTCTCGGTTCTCACTCATCCAAAGCAGAATATTCAATTCTTTCCCTCCCTTTCATTCCAGGACTTCACCGTCAGGCAATCCTTCCGCCACGCGGCGGCGCAGGGCGCAGAGCAGCAGGACGTACCAAAGCCGCCCTGTGGCTTGACCCTTCAGGGGGTTCATCGGCATCCTCCTTTCGTGCGTTGATACCAACGGGCATAGGCATCCCGCGCCTCACGAAAAAGCGCGTAGGAGATGCTATAGGCCTCGGTGTCCCCTGCGGCAAGATCGATCATGGCCACCAGATATGCCCAATAAAGACGATCAAAGGGGGCGGGGATCGAGAGCCCCGTACGGGTCACCGCCACAGGTGGGCAAAGGGCTGCCGGGCTTTGCCCCCGCACCTCTACTGCAAGACGCCCCTCCAGTTCGGATAAAAAAGAGGTCAGAACCTCCTCGCTCAGCTCGTTGGGACGCAGGATCCCCGCCAGCTCAATGGCTTCCTGTACTGTCATGGTGCATCCCTCTCACAGATCGGCCCAAGCGCTGTCGGCAAAGAGGATCTTTGTCACAACGCGATCCCCTACCCGCACAAGAGCCAGAGAGCCAGGAGCGCCGTCGGTAGGCAGGGATGTATCCATCCCCGAGATCAGATAAACGCGGCGGTAAAGGGTCTTTCCCTCCCTTTGCAGACCCGTAGGGGTCTGCTCCAATACGGTCATCATCGCTTTCCTCCCTTACACGTCATGACGGCGGGTCTCATCGGCAAAGCGGGAGGCCTCCTGCTCCATCAGCTCGGCGGTGCGCAGATCCTGGATCTCGGATTGATCCAGCAACAGGGCAAACTTGCGGCGGATGCGAGTCCACACGCCGCGGCGGATCAGGCAGTTTTTGCCGTTGATGGCCACATAGACATCATCCTTGTATTTCTCGTTATCCTTGAACAGACGCACCTCTACATATTCGTTGAGCCACGCCTCCTGACCTTTGAGAAATGCGCGGAATTTTTTCTCATCCCGCTCTGCCGCCTTTTTCTCGGCGCATTCGGCCTCCAATACGCCGATCTTTGCCTCATAAGCGGCCTTCATCTCCTCCATCTCGCGGCGGAGCGCCGCAAGCGTTTTCTTTTCGTTCTCTTCCATTCGGTTGTGTCCTTTCTTGTGTTTTATAACGGCTTTGCCGTCAGCCTATTCAGTTACCGCCCACCTCAAAGGTCGATGCGGTCTCGATCCTGACCATAAAGGCCTCTACCAGACGTGCCGCCGCCTTGGTGGCCTTCCAGCCTACGGTAGCGCGCTGATTGAGGGGGTCGGCAGTACCCGCAGAGCCCAGCTGCTTGACGATGTGCTGAAGGCCGCCGCCGCTGAGCTCGGTGGTACCGTAAGCATTGTCGCCCATGATCAGTGTGGCATACACATCCCGCCCTGCCATGCCTGCCTCACCGGGGTAAAAGACATCGTCGGTGGTGGTGGTCACGGGCAGTGCACCGGCGACGCCGCCCGTCCAGAGCTCTCGGTCCAGATAGACAAAGCTGTCACCGCTGCCGGTGGTGTAAGCACCGGTTATGACAACATACTGCCAGCTGTCCGCAGAAGCATCATGGAACAGCATGGCACGGCCGACCAGCTCGGGGGTCGCCGCGATGCCCGTGGTAGAGGTGCCGATCTTCACTCGGTACTGACTGCCTGTACCCATATTGTCACCGGCGGGGCCTGCATACTCCAGATGGGAGTAAACATCGCCAAGGCAGGCAATGGTACGGCTTTCGGGAGTCAGATCGGGGGCATGAAAGACCTTGGCCTCGGTGGATTCCACAAAGCGGACCCCTTCGATCATACCGATCTCTCCCTCGTAAAGCTCCTTGGTATCGCAATACTGATGGGGGTATTTCCAGTTAGGATCGCTCGTCAGATCATAGGCACAGTCGGGGTGGATGATGCAGGCATAGGATCCGTTGATCTTCTCGGCATTCTGATTCTTGAGGAATCGCACGGCGCGCTTGATGCACTCCACCGTCATATAGTGGTTGTCCGTGGCATTGCCGCCGGTCAGCAGATAGCGGGCGTCCACCGCATCTGCTCCGTACTGCACATTGGTGCCGCCGCACAGCACCTCGCGGGTGATGGTATCCAGCGTGCGGCCGGCCTGGGAGCCCAGCAGTTTGGTGGCCATGACCAGATTGTTGTCGATGGCGGTGAGCAAAAGCAGATCCGAAAACTCCACATAACCGCCGTACTGGTGCAAGGTGGCCTCCACCACACCCATATTCAGGGACTGCCCCGTGGGGGTCACCCCCTCGGAAAGCGCAGTGCTCAGCTTGGGCAGCGGATCGTACTTGCGGAACTGGATGGTCTTGCCCCCATGCTTGGGGATGGTGTGCTTTTGAGCAAACTGATCGTGGATCAGATTGGGCTCGGCGTTGTCGATGAGATAATCGGCATAGTAGGTGCGCATCTCCTCGGAGAGGCCCTGCGATTCACCGTAAGGAGTCACGGTTCCGGCAGTGGTGTCGGCGACCCCCACGGTGGTATTGACGTTTTCGCCCGCACCGAACAGATGCAGGTCAAGATACGGATGGTTTACATTCTTCATTCTCATTTTTCCTTTCTTGCAGTAGAAGGAAACCGTCAGAGCTTGATGTGCTCCCCCTTGGCGGCACGACGGGCGACCTCGGCGCGCTGGGCACGGGAAAGCTGCGCGGCATTCTGCCGCAGGGCATTCCCTCCATTGCCCGAGAGTCCCCCTTCGGCAGGGCGAAGCCCTCTGGCACGGATATCGGCCAGCAATCGGCTCTCGGTCTTGGCACAGGCCTGCTTCACCGCTTCGCGGATCCGCCGCTCCGTCTCCTCGGGATCGGGTACGGCGGTCGATCGGGGAGCCTCTGTCGGCGCGTTTCTTTTTTCATGCTCCGCCCGTATGACTCCCGCCAGCTCACTCTGCGCTACCCCAAAGTATTCCGCCGCCGCACCGAGCACGGTACGGGCACGCTCCAGCTCCTCCTTCATTTCCTTTTGTTCCTTGAAGCGGCGGTTGAAGGTCTCCTGAAAATACGCCGTGAACAGGTCCTTATACTCTCCCTCCATCAGCGCACGGAACCGTTCCTTTCTTTCCGCTTCCTCTCCTGCTTCCCCGGCGGCGGGAAGGCTGTTGCTTTCGGTATCGCCCGTTTGGTTCATCTGCGGGGTGGGGACAGACGGTTGCGCGGTTTCACCCTCCGCTTCGGCACCGAACAGGTGCAAAAGCGCCCGAAAATTGTTTTGCTTCATCATTCCTCACTCTTTCGCGGTGTCAGACAAGGGGCGGATCGAACCTCATGCTCTTTGTCGGCGATTGCGTCCGTTCCCCTTGTCGAGACCGATTATATCACAGTGCTTTCATTTTGTCGTCAACTGCTCGATCCTCACTTGATGCGGGTAGCGTTCGGCAATGGCCTCCAGCCCCCGCAGCACAAGATCAAGCCCTTCTCCCAGCCCGTTGCAGGAAAGAAAGACCTCCCCCGGCGCCATGCTGTACCGCAGATGGCGGCACGGTACGGCAACGGCATGAAGGACCAACGCACCGGCCAGCGCGGAAACACCCGCACAGACCACATCCCGCTCGGCGCTCCCCTCGGCATGGCCGGTGGCAAAGAAGCGACAACGCTCCCCCCGACGGTCGGCATAGATGCGGATCATACAGCCACCTGCCCGGCGGCCGCTTCCCGGATCTGTCGGGCCTCCGCCTGCGCTACGGCAAGCGGGTCGGCGGCAGCGGCTTCGCCCTTTGCCGCCTCCTTTGAGGCTGTGTCACTCACAGATTCATGGCTTCTCGCCAGTGCCGCCACCTGCTCGCGTACCCGTCCCACACCCGAAAAATCCATGCCCGAGAGCAGAATGCTTGCCTCGGCGGCGTTTTCGGGCTTGAATACCCCCATGCGATAGAGATCCTTCATGGTCTCGTTATGGGAAAGTCGAGTATAAGGATCCTTCTTCTCGGCGCGCACATCGATATCGAAGATAGGGCGGCGGCTGACGGGTGTGCCATCCGTCAGAGTCCCCGTGACCCGCTCGGCGATCCGCTCGTTCGAAAAGGAAAGATAGCGGTAATCGCCGTTTTCACCGAGGATGCGGAAGTAGCGTGCCTCGCTGTAAAACTGGCGCACGCACTCGATCACCAGGCGTACTGTGCGCACAAAAGCACGGTACGAGGCAAAGACCATATCCCGCACCGTCTTGTTGCCCGCCTCCTGCAGGGCGGCAATGGCCGATGCGGCCACCACACCGCCGTCTGCGGCACCCTGAAGCACATCACGGCTGGAGGTGGTCTGCTTCAGCTCGTCGATCTTGGCATTTTTCAGCTCCAGCCAGAAGGGATCCAGGTCGTTCACACAGATCTGACGCAGCCGCTCCTCGTCGGGATCCCCTTCCACCTCCACGATGCGGTGGGAAAGATCCGAAAACTCCTGCTCGTTGACGCCCGTGTTCTTCTTGCAGAAAAAGCGCACGCGGGTAGCCCAATCCATGTATTCCAGCAGGTTGCGGTCCATACGGTCGATGTAAAGCTGCGGATCCCGCCCCAGAGCAATGATGCCAAAGCCAAGGCAGCTATCCGCGATGGGATACAGCACGTCCAGCACAAAGGGATACTCCCCATGCTCATACCATCCGTTCTCATACCCCTCCTCATTCTCGGTGGCAAAAAGAACGCAGTCTCCCGTGAACTTGCAGTAATGAAGCACCGTACGGCCCGTCGGGGTCCGCTTTTTGTAATACCAATCCACCACCGGCACCTGCTCGGTATCACCGTTGGCGGCAGGCAACAGCCCCGGGAATTCCGCTGACGTGCCCCTTCCGTCATACTGAGGAAAACGGGAGCGCAGCGCTGCCGCATCCTCCCATTCCACATAGTAGACACTGCGCGACTGCTGTATATCCCGTACACCGGGCTGCCAATACAGGTTGCGCAGATCCACCCGACGGATATCGATATCCCCCAGACCGTTCTCCAGGGCACCGTTCCAGAACACGCCGAAGGCGCAGACTCCATGCTTGAGCTTGCACCACATGTTCTCCGAATAGGCCTCCTCAAAATTGCTCCGCTCCAGAATCACGGGCAGGATCGCCGAAAGGGCCTTGGCATCCGCCTCGTCCCCGGGCTCACGGGCAAGACAAGTAGCGGCAGGCATGTTCTCCATCAGGTCGGCATGCTTTTGCAGAATGGTATTGAGCAGCCACGCCGAGGTGGGAGCAAAGACTTCTCCCTCGCTGTTTTGACGTCCCTTGGGCATGACACGCAAGCGGTAAAATGCCTCCTCATCTGCCATGCGGGCAAGGAAATCCCGACTCGCCCTTTGCCAATCCAGCAGCTCCTCCATCGCCTTTCTCACCTGCGGGACATCAATAGTTTTATTCTTCATATTCCCTCCTAAAAGAACCATTTTTATCTTAATTTTCATTTTCGCGCCATTCCGTGCGCACAGAGTAACCTCCGACGGGGCGATCCAAGGGATCGAGCAGCAATGGCGTGACCTGTCTCTTTGGTCCCTCGGGCAGCATGGGCACCAGCATGCAGAGATAGCGCGTTTCATCGGCAATGTGATCCTCCAGATCCGAGTCCACATCCTCCGGGTGTATGCGGCTGTACTGCAGTGTCGGTACCGTGCGCAGAAACTCGCGGCAGGTGTTGAACACATAGAGCATGGGAATCCCCCGCCCATCAAATGCCAATCGGTTGTGGATCTGCATCCACCCCGCCACGCGGCGGTTGTCTCCCTTTTCAAAATAGATGCCGAACCGCTCGGCGGTTTCTGCGATCGATTCCCCGCGTGAGGCATCCCATATGGCGGGATCTGCCACTCCGCGAATGGACCGCCCGCGCAGAAAGGGATGCTCCCGCTCGATGCGCCTTATCTCGCGGAAGATCTCCTCGGGAGTCCAGCGGACCCCCACATTGGCCTCCCGCAGGGCACAGCCGTACAGCTCCAGGATGCGGTAGAGACGTCCGTCCCCATCCTTGGCCCACCACCCCACCGAAAAGGGCTTGGCATAGCCGAAATCAAAGGAGCGGTAGATCGCCCAGCCCTCGGGCGGTGTAAAGGGATCAATGACATGGGTATGGAGGCGATCGGCAAAGTGAGCGGGGTCACAGCGAAATTCCTCAAAGACCTGCCCCTCATACACATTCCAGTCTCCGTCCAGGTGGGCGCGCCGTTTATGCTCAGGGAGCGCCTCCAGGCGCTTCACGTAGTCGGGATCCGCCTCCATCAGCACTCGATTGTCCCAGACGCGGGCGGGAATAAATGCGTAGTCATCGGGGTTTTCCCCTTCGCGGAAGCGGCGGTCGATAAACAGGCGCTTGATATAGGCATGTCCCACCCCGCCGGGGTTACAGGTGTAGTAGATGCGGGGCTCAAAATCCTTCTTTGTCGTGCGCAACGAGGTCGAAATAAAGATCATCCAATCCTCCTTGAAATGCGTCGCCTCCTCAAACCCGATCACGTCATATTCCGCCCCCTGGTACTGCAAGATATCACTGTCGCTGTCGCAATATCCCAAGGTCAGGCGAGAGCCGTTGGGAAAGAGAAAGGTGCGCTCCTCCTTTTTGTATTCGGCATACCCCAGAAGCTCGCTTTGCAACGGAAGCAGATGATTTTCCCGCAGCTCCTGCAGGGTGCGGCGAAGCAGCAACAGCCGAAGCTTGGGATAACGCATGGCCAGTAGAACCAGCTTGCGCCGCATGGCGTAGGATTTTCCCCCTCCCCGCGCCCCACCGTAAGCCGTGTGTCGCGCGGTGGAGAGAAAAAACTCCCGCTGGCGGGGGTTGGGAACCTCCAGTCGCAGCTTTTCAAAGATCGGGGCATCCCGTCCCCTTTTTATCGGCTCCACTCGTCCAACACCCCCTCAAAAAATACCGTAGCGGGCGGCGCAGGCGGCGCCTCGGCGCTTTGCGCCGTTGTCGCCTTGCCGCAGGCGCGATCCAGAATGCTCTCCGCCGCCTTCATGCGCAATTCCGGCTTTTGATCCTGATCCCGCATGATCTCCACCAAAAAGGCCACCGCCTCCGGGATCCGCTCGGCAAGCAGACGCCGCATCTCCTCTGCGGCAGAGCGCCCGCTTTCATCCTTGCGTGCCTTGGGCGCCATCGGAACTGCCCTCTCCCCTGTCTGCGGGCTTGTCTCTCTCACTGCCCCCGGGTACAAATCGCACCCGATAGGCCTCCCCTCCATCCTCGGCACGGCACTCCCATGCACCCAACAGTGCGGAAAGGTCACCCTTGGGAATGGTCACCTCCCGTCTCTCCTCTCCCTCTCCGCTTGCCCGGATCAGAGCATAGAACAGCAAAGCGCTCAACAAAGCATTTTCCTCCTCCTGCCCTGCCGCCTTCTCCTCCAACGCCTTGATATAGCGATCCCGCCAGGCGATCATATAAGCCGAGCGGCGGGGATCCGCATCGGGTAGCTCCCGCTCTTTTTCTTGTTTCTTCATCCTTTAAAGACTCCTTTCGTAATAGCCGTCCAGCGCGTGCTTGAAGGGGCATGCGCCGAAATTGGTGGGGTGCGCACAATAAGCGTAAACAATGTCACGGCGCGCACGGCGATCGGGAAAGTGCAGCTCTCCGCACTCACAATAGGTCACCCCCGATTTCTCATAACGAAAATAGGGGCAGGCACCTGCAACAGGCATATGATTTCTCCTTTCTTGTTTGGCAACGGTGATCGTCACATTTTTGGGACAGCCCAAGTACAGATCTCCTCCGCGGCGGAAGCCTTGCACCCGGTTGTTTCAATTTTGGGACGATTTGTTTCAACGACAGTTCTCTCATGCTTCCCCGTCATATCACCCATTCCTTGCTTTCGCCTTCCATGCATTACGGCGGTATGTGAAGCAATACGTCCCATTTGTGGAACGACTATAGCATACACCATGCTCCGCCTGCCTGTCAAGTACTTTTGGGGGAAAAGTTATGAACGAATTGTTAATTCGTCACATTTTTGAGACGCATGCTTGACACTTCGTCCCACGAATGATACAATAAAAATCGAAGAAAAGTACAGTGAAAGGCGGTTTTTATCATGACCGTATCCGAACGCATCCGCGCACAAATGGAGCTCCGCAATCTCTCCTATGGCGAGCTGGCCGCCGCCACGGGCCTTGCCAAGTCCGCCGTCCACCGATACGCCACGGGGCAAACCGACAAGATCCCCACCGAGGCATTGGAAAAGCTGGCCCGCGTCCTCGGCGTCACTCCCGCCTATCTGACGGGCTGGGAGGAGGACCGCCCTCACACGCTGGCGGCCCATTTCGAAGGCGAAGAATTTTCCGAGGACGAGCTGCGCGAGATCGAGGATTTCGTTCGGTTTGTAAAATCCCGCCGCAAGAGCTGACGGAGGTGCCCATGCCCACATACGAGCGTTTATTGGACGAGGCCTGCGAGCAAGGCATCACCGTCATCGAAAAATATCCCTTCACCTCCCCACGCATTCGGGGGCTTTGCTGTGACGACACCATTGCCCTCTCCGCTCAGATCGATACCGAGGCCGAGCGCCGTGTGGTCTTATGTGAGGAGCTGACCCACGCCGTACACTCGGCGGGTGATATTACCGGCGATCCCCGCATGGAGCGACGGGCGCGAGAACGTAATTTTGACCGCTTGGTAGGATTATCGGGCCTCATTCGCGCATTCCTTGCGGGATGTCGGGAATCATGGGAATTTGCCGAAGCACTGGGTGTCCCCGCGCCCTTTCTGGCCGAGGTTATGGCAAACTATCGGGAACGCTACGGCATTCTGACCACGGTCAGCACCGACCAGGGCGTGTTCGCCCTCACCTTTGAGCCCACCTTCCGCGTTAAAAAATTGGTGCGTGCCCCCCGCGGTCGGCACCAAGGCAAAAGAAAAAAGGAGGTATCCCAATGAAAGGATATCTGATGGCACTGGATCAGGGAACGACAAGCTCCCGTTGCGTCATTTTTGATCATAACGGCAATACGGTTGCCTCGGCCTCAAAGGAATTCCCCCAATATTTTCCTCACGAGGGCTGGGTCGAGCACAACGCCGACGAGATCTGGGAAAGTCAGATCTGCTGTGCCCGCCTGGCACTGAAGAAATCGGGCCTTGCTCCCGCAGAGATCGCCGCTATCGGCATCACCAATCAGCGCGAGACCGTGATTGTGTGGGATAAAGCCACAGGCAAGCCCATTTGCCCCGCCATTGTTTGGCAATGCCGCCGTACCGCCGCCGACTGCGAACGCCTCACCCGGGAAGGGGCGGCCGAGGCCGTCCGCGCCAGAACAGGCCTGCCCATCGACCCCTATTTTTCGGCCACAAAGCTGAAATGGATCCTGGATCATGTGGAGGGCGCCCGTGCCCGTGCCGCACGGAGAGAGCTGCTCTTCGGCACGGTGGATTCCTTTCTCATCTACCGTCTCACGGGCGGCAAGGTTCACGCAACCGACCCCTCCAACGCCGCGCGCACATTGCTTTTTAACATCCACACCATGCAATGGGACAAGGATCTGCTGCAGCTCTTTGATATTCCCGCGGCCATGCTCCCCGAGGTGCGTCCCTCCTGCGGCGTATTCGGGCATACCGACCCTGCCCTTTTGGGTGCGCCCATCCCCGTGGCGGGTGTTGCGGGCGACCAGCAATCGGCGCTCTTTGGTCAATGCTGCTTTGAACGGGGGGCAGTCAAAAACACATACGGTACGGGTGGGTTCCTGCTGATGAACACGGGCGACACTGCCGTAACCTCAAAAAACGGCCTGCTGACCACTGTGGGCTGGCAGATCGGTGACAAGGTGACCTATGTGCTGGAGGGCTCGGTTTTTGTCTGCGGCGCGGCCATCCAATGGCTCCGGGACGGTCTGGGGCTTCTTTCCACCGCCGCCGAAAGCGAGGCTGTCGCAGCCTCTGTGCCCGACACGGGCAATGTGTATTTCGTCCCCGCTCTCACGGGGCTGGGTACACCCTATTGGGATCCATACGCACGAGGCACCATCGTGGGACTTTCCCGCGGCACCACAAGAGCCCACATTGTCCGCGCGACCCTTGAGGCCATGGCCTTTCAGACCATAGACCTGCTGGATGCCATGCGGCAGGACGCAGGCGTCAGCATTCCCGCCCTGCGGGTGGACGGCGGCGCCAGTGCCAACGATCTGCTCATGCAAATGCAGAGCGACTTCTCTGCCCTGCCTATTCTGCGCCCCGCCTGCATCGAGACCACCGCCCTTGGCGCCGCAAGCTTAGCAGGCCTGGCCGTGGGGGTGTTCCGCGACCTTGACGAGATCAGACAAAACATTGCCGTGGAGCGCACCTTCTCCCCCGCCTTGCCCGAATCCGACCGCCAAGCCCGCCTGCGTGATTGGCATCGCGCCGTGGAACGGGCGCTGAAGTGGGCGGAGGCTTGATATTGAATCCGTCGTGTCTCTGACACGCGGATTCAATGTCGATATGCGCCGCTAACGCATCGCTCGATATACGCTACGCGTTCGATATGCGTTTCCCAAGGGCAACGCGAGAGAAAGTTCATTGGCGGCGCAATCGACACTCGTTGCCGAAGGCAACATACACGAGCAGTATTTTTATGCGGATTATCCCCTTTATCCACGTGATTTTGATTTGAGGAATATCTGCAAAAGCGAGACCTTTATAACTCATGGTGTATATAAAAGGAGCGGAAAATGAAAGTTTGTGTGATACAACCCCACTATTCTTTTGATGAAAAAGATCTAAAGCAATGTTTTGATGGATTGATTGCTTTGCTTGATCAATGTGATGAAAGCATGGATTTGATCGTTCTTCCCGAATACAGTGATGCCCTTGCGGATGTAAAAGGCAAGGATGGCTTTTATAGCGCGGTCAAGCAATATAATGCGATCCTTTTGCAAAAGGCGAGTGAAACAGCCAAAAGGTGCCATTCCCTTGTATTTGTCAATGCAGGGTACGAAACCGAAAACGGTATTCGCAACACAACTCATGCTATTGACCGCGAGGGGAATATCATCGGCAGATATTTCAAGGCACACCCTGCGCCCAGCGAGGTCAAGACCGATGCAGAGGGAGGGCATGAGCTTGACGTGAAGTATAGCTACGATGCCTCCTCGCCCTATATTTTGGAGATCGAGGGGTTGAGGTTTGCTTTTCTCACTTGTTATGACTTTTATTTCTATGAAAATTTTGCAAAAATCGCTCGCGAAAACATAGATATTATCATCGGTTGCTCACTGCAACGTACAGATACGCACAAAGCGCTTTCCATTATCAATCCATTCCTTTGTTATAATACGAATGCGTATCTTATCCGTTCGTCGGTATCGTTGGGCTTGGATTCCGGGGTCTGCGGATGCAGTATGGTGGTATCGCCAAAGGGAGAAATGCTTCTCAATATGGAAAGCCGCGTGGGGCTTGGTGTTTGCGAGATAGATCCGAAGAACAAATACTATAAGCCGGCAGGACACCTGGGTAAGCTGAAATCTCACTACGAATACATTGAGGAGGGCCGCAGACCTTGGCTCTATCGCAACGGGGGCGCATCTGTTGTTCCCTTTGACGATGTCATGAAATATCCCCGTCTTTGCGCACACCGCGGCTTTAATTCGGTGGCTCCCGAAAACAGCATGCCCGCGTTCGGAGCGGCGGTCGCTCTTGGCTCGGAAGAGATCGAATTTGATCTGTGGTCAACAAAGGACGGCGTACTGGTATCCTGCCACGACAGCACACTTGATAGAGTAAGTAACGGGAGCGGTAAAATCTACCAGCATACATACGAAGAGCTGCAGACGCTTGACTTTGGCATAAAGCACGGCGAAAAATTTAAAGGCTTAAAAATTCCTACTTTTGAAGCAATTTTACAAAAATTTGCAGGGCGCGTCATTATGAATATTCACGTCAAGATTTGGGATTCCAATTTTGAAAATCCCATGATCGAAGAGATCGTTGCTCTCATACGTAAATACGACTGTGAAAAGCACATTTACTTTATGACAGTCAACGATGAGATCATCAAACGTGTGATGGAATACGCCCCGGACCTCAGGATCTGCGTTGGCTGGAACGGTAACAAGGATCCTATGTCCATTGTTGATCGTGCCATTGCACTCGGCGCTTATAAGGTACAGCTCTTCAAGCCGTATTTCAATCAGGAAAGCATTGACAAAGCGCATGCCAACGGTATTCTCTGTAATGTCTTTTGGGCCGACGATCCCGAAGAGGCGAAGCGCTATTTTGAAATGGGAATAGATACCGTTTTAACAAACGATTATTTGACTATATATAACGCAGTAAAGGATGATTTTTTACGCTCGAAATAGGCGATCCCATTTGTAAAAATATACCTTTTGCAATCTTGACTCGCATTAAATGAAACGGAGATCACATCATGAACAGCTTGAAATTTGAAAATCTGGAGTACCTCATCAACTACCCTGCAGGCTACGAGGCGGGCAAGCGCTATCCCGTTGTGCTGTTTTTGCACGGCGCGGGTACCCGCGGGGATGACATTTCCATCCTTGCCGGCAATCCCTTTATGAAGTTGACCCGGCAGTATGAGGAATTCTCCTTTATCACCGTGGCGCCCCATTGCAAGCACGGCACCTGGTTTGATTATTTTGAGACCCTGAAGCACTTTGCGGCCACCGTTGCCGCCGCGGCTTATACCGACCCCGAGCGATTCTATCTGATGGGTAGCAGCATGGGCGGCTACGGCACCTGGCAGCTTGCCATGAGTATGCCCGAGTACTTTGCCGCCATCATACCCATCTGCGGCGGCGGTATGTACTGGAACGCCGGACGACTGATCAACGTGCCCGTTTGGGCCTTCCACGGCGAGATCGACAATGTAGTCTGCGTGGATGAATCCAAAAAGATGGTGGATGCCATCAACAAAAAGGGCGGCAATGCCAAGCTTACCCTTTACCCCGACACCAAGCACGATTCCTGGACTCCCACCTACAACAACAAAGAGGTATTCGAGTGGCTGCTCTCTCAGCGCAACGAAAACGCCAAGGCGTTGGTGGATCAGTTTTCCAACAGCAAGATCTATGGTTGAAGGGAAAGTATCCCCCGTCCCCCGGAGCTTTTTGACAAGGTAGGCCCGGTCTGATCACCCCCAAAATTTTTCAAAGCCTTGCCTTTTCCCCGCCCGCGTGTTATACTAAACTCAATATAAAAAAGGAGGGCTCTATCATGAGACCTTATCATGACGTACATGTACACAACTATCTTTCCTCCTGCAGCGGTGATAACCAGTCCACCGTGCAAAGCTACATCGAGGTGGCCGGATCTCTTGACATGAAGCTGATCGGCTTTGCCAATCACACCTGGGACGAATCCATCGAGCTCCCCGCCTCCAGCGGCTTTTACAAGCGGCAGAGCATGGCTTTTCAGATGCAAATCAAAAGTCAGATTCCCGAAAAGGTAGAGGGCTTAAAGATCCTGGTCGGCGCCGAGACCGAATACTGCGGGATGTACGACGTGCTGGGTATGGGCAAGGACGCCGCCCTTCAGCTGGATTTTCTGCTTATCCCCCACTCCCATGTACACATGCGCAATTTCGTTATGCCCGCCACCGAGGATGTGACCAACGCCCGTGCCGCCGTGGCCGATATTTTCTCGAAGATCGAAGGTATCACTCCCGAGCGCGCTGTGGCTCTGGCCAAGACGTTGCCAGAGCCCGAGCTGGAGCCCTTCATGACCGAGAAAAAGGTGGACTATACCAAATTCGTCTCTGACTTCATGGTAGAGAGCTTCCGCTCTCTTATGAACAACGAAACGCTGAAAAGCTACAGCGATCTGATCCCGGTCTCCATCGCACATCCCTTCCAGCCCGTGGGCTCCTGGCCTCTGCGCGACCCCATGGTGGCGCTGATCGACAACAACACCTTCGGGGATCTGTTCCAAATGGCGGCCAAGCGCGGCATCGGTCTGGAGATCAACGGCGCCACCAACTCCCCCGAGGTGTTCCGTATGTTCGGCGTGGCCAAGGAGTGCGGCTGTAAGTTCACCTTCGGCTCGGATATGCATGCACGCGCCGATATGCAAAAGGTCTTTGGTGCTCAGCCCCTGATCGACCATCTGGGCCTCACCGAGGACGATCTGATGGACTTCGTTCGTGTATAAACAGAAAAGTGCTTTCGGCAAGCAATTTGCCGCAAGCACTTTTCTGTTTATATCGTTTCGGGAATGCCCGCTTCGCAGATCTTCTCCAGGTTGGAATAGATCAGCTCCAGCGAAGCATACAGAAGCTTTCTGTGGGTGTCGGTCAGTCCCTCGCTGGCCTTGGTCACAGCCACGGTAGCGCGGTCGGCCACATAAGCGGCGGCCTTATGCCCCTCCTCGGTCAGCGCAATGGTGGCTCGGTAGTCCTTTTCCCCGGTCCGTGTCACCAGGCCCTTCTCCTCCATCTCGGAAATCACGCGAGAAATGGCCGCCTTGTCCTTGTCACAGATCTCGCAAAGCTGTGCGGCCGTCATTCCGTCCCCGCGGCGGTTCATAACCACCAGGTACTGGGCAAAGGCACCCTTCAGGCCGTATTTCTCCATTTCCTCCCGCTCTAATTTCTGGATCTGGCGATAAATACCCGAAACAAGGCCCGAAAACTGCTCAAAACGCTCTACCATGGTCTCCCTTTCCTCCCAAGTAAGTTGATTAGTCAACAAAAATATTATACAGCATGGGCAGGAATTTGTCAACTGCTCCATCTGCAAAAATTCCCGAACGGGAAAATCCCGTTCGGGAATGGATTCAACCCACCTCCGATTTGGCAGGCTGATTCAGCTCCTTGAACATTTCTTTTCTGTAGGCACTGCCCACAAGGCCTTGATCATAGTAACGCTCGATATAGACCTCATATTTGCCAAAATCCTTCAAAAAGGCCCGGAAAGCGGCACACGCCTCATCGTCCTTGCCCTCCGCCTTCAGTGCAAAGGCCTCGGCAATCCCCTTGCAATAAAGGGCGTGATAACGCAAAAGCTGATAGGAGACGGTCTGTACGCGGAAATCACTCGGTTGCCACTCCCTGAATTTTTCCTCCATGCTCTCGGCCAAAGCGGGGATGCGTCTGAGCGTTAGGGCATGCTCGGGCCTATAATAGCTCTTGCTGGACCGATGCACGTAGCACAGATACGCCATATCGCCCATTTTTCCCACCTGCTCCAGATAATCGGCAACCTCTTTCCAATGCGCACCGTAGGCGTGGGAGAAATAATCCCTTTTCAGCTCGTCAAAATCCGCAGAGGTATCAAAAAGCGTCTGAGCATATACGTAAAATGCGAACCCGTTGGGCCAGAAGCTGCGCTGCGAGCCATCCTCGATGATACCGTCAAAGCCCGCCTTGCGGTAGGCACGGACATCCTCATACACCCGACGGGCGATCTCCAGACCGCCCAGATCATAGTACTGATGCACCCAGAAATGGTACTCGTAGCAGAACTTGGGAGAGGCGCATTTCTTTTCCCATTCCTTCATATAGCCCATATAATCCGCAAGACTGCGTGGGAACACATTCTGATTTCGGTCATAGGGACGAAGC
This sequence comes from Clostridia bacterium, assembly GCA_017451735.1. Lineage (GTDB taxonomy): Bacteria > Bacillota > Clostridia > Oscillospirales > CAG-272 > Firm-07. Next base: position 4,906 of record JAFTNU010000068.1, on the reverse strand, counting down.
TCTCCCGTGGGAGCGGTCAGATCGGGGGTTTCGGTATATTGTCGGGTGATAGCCCCCAACAGCATGGTAAAGCGGTCGGGATTCTCGATCTTCTCAAAGGCAGGAGCGTACGCCGTGTCGTAATATACGCAAAATACGATACGTGTGGGCAGATTTCGTGCAGTCAGCTCCCTATCCAGCTCGTTCATCAGCATCACGTACCAGTCGGAGGGGAGCTTTTTGCGGCACGCGTCGCACTCACAATGGTTATTGTTGGAATCTGCCAGCCAGACGTGCAGAAAATCCACGTTGGTGGCATTCTGCGCATAATCGGCAATGGCCTTGGCCACAATCGTGCGCGCCTCTTGGTTGGACATGCAGAAATTGGTGTTCAGGGCCACATCGTGGTAGACCGCCCGTTCCCCGCCCACCAGTGCAAGATAGGGTCTGGCGCTCTCGGGAATCTCCTGTCCCGGGCGCTTGAGCCAGCCCTCGGTACTGTCAAGACCGAAGGGCTCGGCTGTCCAGCCATGACCCATGTCCTGGAAAATCAGCCCCCGTTTGGCGATTTCCGCCTCACACTGACGCTTCCATTGAAGCACCTGACCATTGCTGACGGGCTCCTTTTCTCTGGCGGGGTTATTCTTGTGGTCGTAATAGTAGCCGTAATAGACCTTGGGGTTATCAAACTCCAGCATGTAGGAATTGAGACCGATCTTGGGAGAAAATTCAATGGTCTCCAGCACCGAGGTCTGACTCTCACATCCCTCGTTGCATTGGGCGCGGATACGCACATCGGCCATCTTGTGATACCGCACGGCCTTCACCTGTGTTACGGGGATGTATTCCCCGTCCACACCGGGATAGAGCCAGCGACAGCCATTCTCCCGCAAAAAGCGGTAGACCGCCTGGAGCACACTGCGGGAGTTACTGCCCGCGATGATGCCCCCCTCCCCGTCGGTATCAATGTGCAAAATGTCATCCAGAAAAGGATCCTTCGCCTCACTGCCGTCGATGCCGAAATCCTCCAAAAGACCCAATCGATAGCCATCGGTGGCATCGGGGTTATAAGCGATCTCCACCTCCCCGCAGCGGGGCATCATCATGCGCAGATACTTTTTCAGTTCCTCTGCGGCGTAGTCGATCACGGGATGACTTCTGATCTTATAAATTCGGTACATCTCGCGCTCCTTACTGCTCGCGTCCCGCCAGCTCCCACAGCTGTGCCAAAGCGGCATCCACGATCAGATCCGCCGTGTTGGCGGCGGTACAGGCGTTGATCTTGCTGATGGTGGTCTCATATGCCTTGTTCTTATGAATGATATCGGTGGCCACATAACCGTGGGTTCCGTTTGCCAGCTCAAACACCACCGTATGCTCAAAGGGAGAGCCGTTTTTAATGCGGCGCCCGATGTCGGTAAAGATCTCGGAGGGCAGCCCCACGATCGCCCAAGGACCAAGCCGCATGGTATGCACCTCAAAATCGATGATCGGCTTGACATCATCGTCGGATTCCAGATATTCGGTGGCAAATGCCCGATCGCGAACGCTATGAGAAGCCATATCCTTGGCGATTTCCCTTGCCCAGGCCACATCCTCCTCCGTTTTATAACGGCGCTCGGTCTGAATATTGCGGGAAACAGCCCCGATGACGGGCTCGGTCACATCGGCCTTGATGCCGATGTCGATCTGCAGCACGGTGGAGGCAAGCCCCAGCCCAATGGCCTCGGGGGCATTTCTGGTCCCGCCGTAATAGGGATCAGTGGTGTTCCCCATCCAGTCGATGCAGTTGATATCCCCGGCAGTGCCGTTGAAAAAGAGCACCTTCAGCTCCTCGCCGTGCACCCGCTTGAGGTTGCGGCGCAGTGCACCGGGGAAATCGGCACTGAAGCTCTCCTTATTCTTGGCATGGCAGTCGGGATGGTTGGCATAGTTCACAAGAAAAGCGCGCACGTTCCCTTCCATATCGTCCACCCGCATAACATTCACCGCATAATCGGGTGTATCCACAGGGCGGATCATCAGCTCGGGATGCTTGCGACTGGGATTCATCTGAATCGTGCCATCCTTCATATAAATGTCACGGCAAAAGCTGTAACGCTTCTCCTCCCCCTTCCCGACGCCAAGCTTGCCCTCGCTTCTTGCCTCCCATGCGGCAATAGCGGCAGACACGGTGCCTTCCTCGGTGAGAGCAGCCACCTCGGGGTCGGGGGGACAAAGCCAAAGCTGGTAATCGGTGGCACCGCCGGTATGGATGTGGGTCGAAACGATCATGATACGGTCAAAGGGTACGCCTGTTGCGGCAGAGATCCTGTTGCGGATGCGATCCGCAAAGCTGACCTGCATGGACAGGGTATCCACAGAGACCAGAATCATGCTCTCCTCCCCCGAAGTAAAGGCGGCGGCAGTAACAAGTAGCTTACCGCGGGCGGGCTTGGTGGTGACCTTACCGTCAAATCCACCCGGAATCAGCTTTCCTACAGGAGGTGTAATATCTCGCTCTGCAAATCCGATCAACATCGTAAAATCTCCTTCATCGGTTAAAGTATTGAGGCTTAACGGGCAGACCGGTAGCGGCGGAATCCACGGCGGCGCGGCAAACAGCCACGGTGTTGGCCCCCTCCACGGCGTCGATCTCCAGGGGCATCTTGCCCAGGATCACATCGCACATATCCTTGATCTCGGCGGTCATATTGTGATTATTAACCTCCACGGGGATCTCGGTGGGCAGATATTTGGTCTTGCCGCTGTCGGCATAGGTAAAGGCCTTGTAAAGCGTGATGGTATCGGACTTATTATCCGCCAGAATGGTTCCCTTGGTTCCGAAGATCTGCGTGCGCATGGTGTAGGGACGCTTACAGCCGATGGAAACCATCACCTTGCCGATCACATCGTTGGGGTATTTCAGTACCGAAATGGTGCAGTCATCCACGGGCCAGTCGGTCAGCACCTTGCGGTTGGAATAAGCAAATACCTCGGTGGGATCGCCCGCGATCCAACGGAGCAGATCCATGGCATGGCAACCGCCACCCACCACGGGCTCCCGCAGATACACGGGATCCAGACGCCACTCCGCATCCTTGATCAGCGAATAGTCATGGGCATATTCCGATTCCACATAGAATATCTCACCGATATCCCCGCGATCCACCATCTGCTTGACCAGCGCAAAGGAAGGGGTCTTGCGGCAGACCTGCCCCACCATGAAATATTTATCCGAGGCCTTCGCCGCATCCACGATCTGCCGGCATTCCTCCAGCTTCATGGCAAGAGGTTTTTCGCACAGCACGTGATATCCTGCCTGCAGAGCCTTTACCGCTTGCTCGGTATGAACCTGATCGGGAGTGCAGATGACCACGCAATCAAAGCCGCCTGCGGCCAGCATCTCGTCATAATCGGTAAAATAGCGGTCAAGACCGTTTATTTCGGCAGTTTTTTTGGCAACATCCTCGCGGATATCACAAACGGCCGCAAGGACGGCCTCCTTGTTCTTATGGATACCTTCGATGTGACTTTTGCCAATACCCTTGGTACCCACAACCGCAAAACGTACAACTTCAGACATATTCTGATCCTCCTTAATCCTGTTTACAGGATTTTTTATATTGGGTGGGCGTCATGCCCACATATTTTTTGAACAGTGTGGAGAAATAATGGGGATTGGAGAGCATCAGGCTCTCCGAGATCTCCTGAAAGTTCTTTCCCGTCTCGCGTATCAGCCGCTTGGCCTCCTGGATCTTCATCATATTAAAATAATCCATCACCGAATAGCCGCAAACGCCGGCAAACCGCTTGGAAACATAGGATTTGGAAAAGGAAAGCGAGCGGCAAAGCTCCTCCATGGTCAGGGTATCGTACAGATGCTTTTCCATCAGCCCGATGACCCGTAGGCAAAAATCATCGGTAATGATCTCCTTGCTGTGAAACATACGGGGGCTGTTCACATAATAACGGTTGATCCGCACCAGCTCGATCAGCATCAGCTCCAGGCGGATCATGATCGACTGCTCCCCGCCCCATAGACTATCCGAGGATTTCGGCTCCAGCTCCCCCGAGTACGGCACATTGAAGGGCCGCTCAAAGGTATGGGTTGCCTCATGCAGAATGGCTGCAATATGCTGCTTGGCGGAAAGATTGGCAATCAGCTTCTGATTTTCAAAATATCGCATGGCACGGGATGTGGTAGAAAATGTAATGATCAGCACATTGGGGTATACCCCCTTCACGATTTCGAGCTTGTGCCGCTCAAAGGGCTTATGAAAATACATCTCTCCCTGCGAAAGCAGAATGCGGCGATCATCCGCGATCACATAGCACTCCCCGCGGTCGATATAGACCAGCTCCCAGGGCTCATGGGCCTCAAACTTATCCACAAATGTGTCGTCAAATTCAAAATAGTGAAAGGTGGAAAGCGACTTGATGTCGATCATTTTGGGCATACGGTATTTGGGAATGACAGACTCCTGCATACGTTTCACCTCCTATCGCCTCTATTATACAATAATCCTGTACATTTTTTGTATAATATTTTCCACATTTCGTATATTTTTTGATCTATTTGCCGCGCGTGTGAAAGCGAAACTTTCCTTCATTATAGCGCGCCGTTGGTAGAGTGTCAAGCCGATTTCGGACACATATCTTTTCATTTTGGGTAAATCACAACCACCAGCTAAGCTGGTGGTATGCGGAGGCCCCTCCGGGGCATAGTACCGGCAACATCTTAAGATGTACTGAATGATTGTCAATTGCACAAAATGCCCTACCGCCGGATATCCGGCTACAAATTGCCTCGTTAGATTGTCAAGCCAAGTGCAACACTTTCTTCAAAAAATCGTTTGGAGACAAAAAACCAAGGCATTTACGAGGACGATTGTTGATCAGAGAAACAACAGCGTCCAACTGTTCTTGAGTCACTTTGTTGAAGTCG
>JAFTNU010000067.1 GCA_017451735.1 Clostridia bacterium | reverse complement strand
TAGCCAGGCGGAAATAATGCGAACTCGCCTGTAAGCGAGATTTTTCGGTGCTTTTCACGCTGTTCACGCTTGAAAAGTCCACACTTTCCTGCGCGTGTCCAACATCAAAATCACTCAAAAAATCTTCGCTTACAGGTTCCTTGAAATCCCGAGCTCGAAAATCTTGCCAAGGCAAGGAAAAGGGCGTAGGAAATAGCGGATATTTGCAAGCCCTTTGACACAGCATTGACATGATTTTCGGGCTCCGGATCGGATTCGTATTATTTTCGCCTGGCTAGGAACAAGAGAATGAAAACCGCGGTTGTGGGCGTGTTCAACTCACTCTCTTGTCCCTAGCCAGGCTAAAGGGAGGTAGCGTCTTGTTCATCCAATTTCAAAACTTCGGGCACGGCAGTTCGCTGAAAAGCACCTATCATCAAGGGGTCTATGAGATGATCCCACGCATTCATCAGTTCCCCGAGATCGTATATGTGCTGGAGGGGACGATCGAAATCACCGTGGATAAAAAACGCGAGGTGGCCCATGCGGGTGATCTGGCCGTGATCACGCCATTCCGCGCCCACGCCTTTCACACACCGAGCTACTGTCATATCTGGATCGGCCGCTTCTCCAACGATTTCATTTCAGATTTCATTTCGGGTGAAAACATGTATATCAGCGGCGATCGCGCCGTATTCACCCCCTCCGCGCCCCTGCGGCACTATGTGGAGGGCTCTTTGCCCGCGCCCTGCGATGATTTTCTCCATCTGGAATTCGATCCGATCCGCTACCGTGCCACAAAAGCACTGGCCTTTACGATCTTTGAAGAATATATGCGCACCGTTCCGCAGACCGCCGCAAGCCTGAAGAACGACGCACTTGCCTCGGTTCTGCTTTACATGAACGACCATTTCAAGGAGAACATTTCCCTCTCCTCGGTCTGTGCCGCCACAGGCTATAGTGCCAATTATATCTCCCATTGCATTTCGGTCATCCCACACACCAATTTCCGCACTCTGCTCAATTCTCTGCGCGTGGACTATGCCAAAGCCCTGCTGGTCAATAAGGATTTCAACATCATTGACATCGCATTGGAAGCCGGCTTTTCGGGGGAACGAAGCTTTTACCGTGCCTTTACCGCCCTTGTGGGCATGAGTCCCGGTGCTTATCGGGCCAAAAAGCGTATGCAATCATAGCCAACGGATAGCCCTCATCCGCATGCCGGACAAGGCCCATGATCAGGTTGCACCGGGGGGCAATGCGCGTTCATCCTTGCCACCGCCCTTGCGGTACTGCAAGGGTGGGATGCCGAAGGTGCGGCGAAAGGCACGGCTGAAATAAAAGGGGTCGTCAAAGCCGACGGTGGCGGCAATCTCTCTCACCGTCAGATCTGTATTGCAAAGGAGCGTCGCGGCGCTTGTCATACGGATGCGGTTGCGGTATTCCACAGGACTCATCCCCGCCCAATTTTTGAATAAAAGATAAAAATAGCTCTCACACACGCCGCACAGCTCGGCATAGCGGCTCATATGCTCGTTTTGATCCCATTCGTTGCAAAGAGCCTCCACACCCGCGCGGATGGGATAAAGCCCCGCATCCCGCACCCGCACCTCGTCGATCACCTCATCCAGAAGCGAGAAGAATTTGGTGCTGACCTTGAAGCGGTTTGCCGAAAGCTCCGCCCGATTCACCGCCCGCCAGAGTGCCTCGGCACCGGCGGAAAAGCGACAGGCAGGGTCGTTGGTCAGGATCACGGGGCGATTGGAAAAGAGGAGCTCCTCTCCCGCCTCATCGTATAAGTTAAAATGTACGGTGTAGCTGTCCATGCGGCTCTCCCGGCGTCCGCCCCGAAAAGAGACCGAATAGCGGCAGCCGCGGGGCGCATAAAACACATCCCCTTGCCTTGCGATCAGGGTCTCACCGCCCAAAACGCTAAAGGTTCCCTCGATCTCGGAGCAGATAAATACCAATCCGCTTTTGGGGCGGGGATGCTGCACAAAGCCCGTATATCCCCAGCCGTCGTGCCAGATCTGACGTATGACCTCCACATCCCGCACCGAAAGCTCTCCTGCGGTCAGAGTCGGATCCCGCATCTCCACAATTTTTGTCATCATACCACCGCCTTTCACCCACAGTATAACATGTTTTTAGAGAAAAATCCAGTTTTTCCACAATATCATATGGCTTTTTCCCCCGCAAAGCGATAAAATAGCAGCGGTTGAAATCGACGGGGATCGGCGGACATCGATCCCGATGAAAGGAATGCTATGGGTTACTTATTCGTAGGCATCGCCTGCCTTTGCGGCGCCGTAAAGGGCTACTGCGGCAAAAAAACGAGCGGAAGCGCCGACACGCTCTCCGGCGCCATGCTCATCAACACCGTGCGCATGCTGCTTTGCATTGTGATCGGCTTTTTCTTTATCCTGCTTTATGAGCGGGACGTCACAGCCCTTGCCGTGAACGGCAAGTTGCTTTTGATATCGGCCCTTTCGGGACTGGGCACCTCCCTTTTCGTGGTCAGCTGGCTGCTTGCCGTACGGCAGGGCGCCTATATGATGCTGGATGTTTTTCTCACCTTGGGTGTTCTTGTTCCCTTACTCCTGTGCTATTTTCTCTTCGGGGATCCCATCGCGCCCCTGCAATGGGTGGGACTGGGGCTGCTTCTGATCGCCACCTACATCATGTGCACCTACAACAACCGTATCAAAAAAAGGATGACGTTTGCCTCTTTTTTGCTCCTCGTGCTTTGCGGCGCCGCCAACGGTGTCTCCTCCTTTGCGCAAAAGTGGTTCATCCATGATTTTCCCGCAGGCAGCACCACGGTATTCAATTTTTACACTTACGTGTTCTCCGCCGCGGTCCTGATCATCCCACTCCTTGCCGTTATCTGCAAAGGCCGGCTAACGAAAAAGGGTGCCGCAGTCCCCCGAACGCAGAATGCCCTGCGTGTTGTCACAGGCGTTCTGCCTTATCTTGTCATCATGGCACTGTGTCTGTTCCTGCACTCCTTCTTCACAACCACTGCGGCAAGGTATCTTTCCCCCGCACAGCTCTATCCCCTGTCGCAGGGCACCGGCTTGATCCTCTCGCTTTTGATGGCGGCGATCCTCTTCAAGGAGAAGATCACTCCACGCTGTATGGTCGGTATTCTGATCGCCTTTGGCGCTTTGGTCATCATCAATCTGTAAAAACACCCCGGAACGGTGCGAATCTCGCACCGTTCCGGGGTGTTTTATTTACTGTTGATATGCACGTGAAAATATCTGTTGCGAAATTCTGACGGTGTGGTGCGGGTGTGGTATTTAAAGAATTTCACAAAAGCATTTTCATCCTCAAACCCGCAACGGACGGCGATCTCCTTGATCGGATCCCCCGAGTGAAGCAAGACCGATTCGATATAGTCCACACGGTTTTTGATGATGGCCGTTTTGGCATCGTACCCAAACTCCCGCTTGAACAGACGGGAAAGATGGTCGGGACTGTAGCCAAAACGGCGGGCAAGGGCGTTCACCGTCAGAGGCTGTCGACTGTTGGCGCGGATGTACTCGGCAATCTCATAGGCACGGCTATTCCCATATTCCCGCTCTCTGCCTGCATCCAGCAGAAAGCGCGCCAGCGTCAATTCGGCAATGACCGGCGCGGAGCGTTGCAGGTGCATCAGCTCCTTGAGCACGCGAACGGTAACCGGTGCCTCCGGGCTGAAGCGCTTGGGAAAAGCAAGCGCCGCAGGATCGGAGCAGTGATAATGCAGCCAATAAAAGGAGGTTCTCCCGTGGCTGACTGCGGTCCCCCCATGCTCGATGTTCGGCTCCAGAAGAAGCATTTCACCCTTGCGCAGGTCATAGACCGTCTCGCCCTCGCGGATATGGACCTCCCCCTCCATGACATAAATGATCTCATAAGTGTCCACCGTAATTGTGGGATGGATCCAATCGTTATCGCTGTCAAAAAGGCCCATGTTGGAATAGATCAATTCCATGCCGTCGATCGTGACCATATCGGATTTTACCACCTTTTTCTTATTTTTACTTTTACTATATTATAAAATGTGACGGTTGTCAAGTGCAAAATCGGATAAATATATCAAAATGCGAAACGGATTTTTCCCCTATGTGAAGCAAGGCACCGCCCTTTGGCGGTGCCTTGCTGTTTATTGCACGGTCTCAAATACGCTGCAGACCTTCTTGTTACCGGAGAACTCGATGCCGGAGTTGCCGTTTTTCTGCTTGTTGATAAAGCCCTTGGGTGAGCCGCCAATGCCACCCGCAGACCGACAGCTGTGCGATCACCTGCGCCTCAGTGTTGCCTGTCAAGCACAGGCAATATAAAACAGCCCGTCGCAGAGCGACGGGCTGTTCTCAAAAGATAGGCAGAATTCCCACGGCCTGTGCCAGCAAAAAGATCAGCGGAATGGTGATGCAGGACAGAAGATGGGAGACCAGCGCCATGCCGGAGGCCGCGGTGGTATCCATGCCATATCCGCTGGGGATCACGATGGTGCTGAGTCCCAAGGGCATCGCTAATGCGCAGATCACACAAAGGGTCACCTCCCGGGGGAGTGTCGGGAACAGATAAAGCACCAATTTGAGAACTGCCACGGTCACCAACGGGATGGCGATCAGACGGATAACAGAGGTCACATAAACCGACGGCGCCTTCAAGGTTGCCTTCAGATCGATCTTGGCAATGGTCATACCGATCAGGATCATGGCAATGGGAGACATACAGCTGCCTAAATCCTTGATAAGAGAACCAAAGAATCCGAAATCCGCATATTCATGCCCGTAAAACGGCAGCAGCCCCAGAATGATACCGATGATCATACCGATAAACATAGGGTTCACAAAGGGCTTGATCCGTTGCCAGGCCGTACGCTTGCCTTCGCTGGCGGGCATCAGCAATGCGGGCACCCCCCAGGTGTAGATCAAGGCCCAGAAGGGCAAGGTGAAAATCAGATAAACAAACAGGATATCGGTACCGAACAATCCTTCCACGATGGCGTTCCCCATAAAAGCAAAGTTGGAAAAGGCCAATCCGTAGGTGCAGATCTTACGGATATAACGATCCTTGTCACAAAATTTACCGAGCAACACCGCCAAGGGCGCCGTCACACCAACGGTGATCAGGCCGGCCACCAAAAACCGCCCTGCGGTATGGATAGAAGAAACGGTAAACTTGGTCATAAAGGTTCCCATGACCAACGCGGGAATGAACACATTGTTCTCTAACTTGGAAAGCACACCTGCGGCATTGTCAGGCACCACCCGCAAGCGGGCAAGAACATAACCGATAACGATCAGCAAAAACAGATATGCCATCTGATTAAGGGTGGGAAGAAACAATTCCATGCTTTTTCTCCTTAAAACAAAGTTAACAGACAAAAAGAGCGCCGCAAGGCCTGTCGGCGCTTGCGGCAGCATCTTTTACGCGGTGTAGAACTTAGCGATCAGCACATACATCACAACGACCAGAACGCCGAAAAGGATCGCGATCACGGTGGTGATACGGGCAAGGATCTTATCCCAGCTACGACCCTTGGACTTGCCAAAGTAAGTATCGGTACCGCCGGCAATAGAGCCCGAAAGACGCTTGTCCTTACCGGTCTGGAGCAATACGGCAATCACAAGAAACAGTGCCATGGCGATCAGAATACCGCCCAGAACATATTCAATAGCACCCATAATTTACCTCCAAAAAAAGATCTGCAAAGGGCACACCCTTGCACAGTTACACATAATATGCAGATATTATAACACATATTTTTGCAAATTGCAATAGGATTGGCAAATTTTTTTGTTTTTTATTGACTTCCTCTTAGTTATATGTTATAATCAGTTCATATATTCGCCATTTGATGAGCAACAGAAAGGACGTCTCCATGAAATTCACTATGATCTGGATCTCGATCATCGCCTACATGATTTATATCGTGTGGGTTGGGGTCAAGTGTTCCCGCCAAAACAAAAACACCGACGATTTTTACCTCGGTGGCAGAAAGCTCGGTCCCTACGTCACCGCCATGAGCGCCGAGGCCTCGGACATGTCGTCCTGGTTGCTGATGGGTCTGCCCGGTCTGGCGCTGATCACCGGGTTTGTGGGCGTGACCACCGGCTTTGCCGAGGCGGTTTGGACTGCTATCGGTCTTGCCATCGGTACCTATCTCAACTGGCTGATCGTGGCAAAGCGCATCCGCCACTACTCGGCACGCACCAAGTCCAATACCATTCCCGACTTCTTCTCCGACCGATTCGGTGACAAGCATGGATTTCTCACTGCCATCGCCGCCGTGGTCATTGTGATATTCTTTGTTCCCTACACCGCTTCGGGCTTTGCCGCCATCGGCAAGCTGTTCAACTCCATCTTTGGTCTCAACTATCATGTAGCAATGATCGTAGGCGGTGCCATCCTGGTAGTCTACACCGTCATCGGCGGATTCCTTGCCGCCTCCACCACCGACCTAATCCAGTCCATCGTAATGACCATGGCGCTGTTGGTGATCATCTGCTTCGGTGTGGAAAGCGCTGGCGGTCTAAATGCCGTAGCCGATAACCTCCGTTCCATGGAGGGCTTCACGAGCTTCGGTGACTACTTCAGCCTGACCGGTACCGATGGTAGCTTCGGCTTTCTTTCTATCGTTTCCACCCTTGCCTGGGGACTGGGCTACTTCGGTATGCCCCACATTCTTCTGCGCTTTATGGCGATTGAGGATAGCGGCAAGATCAAGGTTGCTCGCCGCGTGGGTACCGTATGGGTGGTCATTTCCATGGCAATTGCCATCATTATCGGTATCATCGGTTACTCCTTTGCCTCCACCAACGGTCTGCTGAGCGCCGAGGGCTTTGATTCCGAACGCATCATTATTTATATGGCAGATGCCATCGGCTCGCTGGATACCTTCGCCGCTATTATTGCAGGCTTTATCATCGCAGGCATTCTGGCATCGATCATGTCCACCGCCGATTCCCAGCTACTCGCGGCCTCCTCCTCCGTTTCCGAAAACCTCGTCAAACGCTTCGCTTGGAAAAACATGTCCCAAAGATCCCAAATGTGGGTTGCCCGCGGGACAGTTCTGATCATTGCCGTGGTTGCCATGATTTTGGCATGGAATCCTGATAGCTCGGTATTCCGTATGGTTTCCTTCGCATGGGCGGGCTTTGGTGCCGCTTTCGGCCCCCTTGTGCTCTGCGCCCTGTTCTGGAAGCGCACCAACAAGTGGGGTGCCCTTGCCGGAATCATCTCCGGAGGTGCCACCGTCTTTATTTGGAAATACGCCATCCGCCCCTTGGGCGGCGCGTGGGACATCTACGAACTTCTCCCTGCCTTTATCATTTCCCTGCTCTTTATCGTAGTCGTCAGTCTGCTAACTCCCAAGCCCGAACAGAAAATCCTCGAGGACTTTGATGCGGTTGCCGCCGAAATGAAAGCGGGCATTAATATCACCTCGGCAAATGAAGACCGGACATCCGACGAAGCGTCCGAATCCGCCGAGGCCGAGAGCGTCTCCGACACTGCAAAATAATCGCAACTCTTTATACTTGATAGTACAATTGAAAAAAGCCCTTGCCGAATCGGCAAGGGCTCATACGGAAGGTTATCGAAGCGGTCATAACGGGTAAGCGCCGCAAAAAGGACACAATGTGTCGTTTTTGCAAGCGTGTCACGAAAACAAGGAGCAAGGCGAGTCAAGCTTGCTTGACGAAGAATTGCGACTATGTTTTCGGAAGGGCACGAGGCTTGAAAATAAATCTACAATTTAACACTCAAACACGGAGGGTTATTTCGCCTTGCGGCGAATGTTCCGAAGCGAATTCGCTTGCCTGCGGCAATCGAGACACTTCTCAAACCTCTCCGTGCTATACACGGAGGGTTATCGAAGCGGTCATAACGAGGCGGTCTTGAAACCTTCCTTCATCCGTCTGTGCAATCTCTCAAAAACCCTTGATTTTATTGGGTTTTTCGGGGGTTCATCTGCACGTTGCGAGATGGCTTTCTCGCAGTTTTCTCGCAAATTTCTCGCAAGTTTCTCGCAATTTCCGAAGGTTTTCGAACCCATTTTGAATTGGTTCGGTGACTATTCGGGACAATTTAATAGCCTACGGAGGCATATCGAAGCGGTCATAACGAGGCTGTCTTGAAAATTTGCGAGCGATGCAGACGCAAATATCTCGAAAAGCCTTGTAAACACTGACTTTCTTGGCACTCCAAAACAATCATAAAATCGCATTTCTAAAAATATTTCTAAAAAATTTAATAATCCGATGATTTCTGCGAAAGCAGTTTCATATACGGAGGGATATCGAAGTGGTCATAACGAGGCGGTCTTGAAAACCGTTTGGGCACCCGCCCACAAGGGTTCGAATCCCTTTCCCTCCGCCATAACAAAAGAGCACCCATATGGGTGCTCTTTTGTTATGGCGTGGGATTACGGGATGAGAACTGCGCGCGCAGGGCGCGCGCGGCAAGATACGCTCTTATTTTTGATGATACTGTTTGTATCGCGGACCGTCCAGAATGTCGGTCTCTACAAGGCATCTTGCACCGACGCTTGCCGTCGGGGAGGAATAGGCGCTTGCCGCCGTCCACACCTCCGCCAAAGTCCCCGGAGGCAAACGCCGGCGTTTGCCCCGGGAACTTCTCTGTTTTCACATCGCCGCATCATTCGACGGTCAAATGCGCAGAATAGCACTGAGGTGATATCGTGAGATACGAAAATTTGAATGCACTCTACCATGGCAGTGCCGGCAGCAGAAAGTATTTCCTTTCTCAATCAGTGGAAACACAGCTGAAAATCAGCCAATACGGTGCCTACATCCACTCTGCCGCAGATCTGCACGCCGTGACGGATGCCATCAAAAAATACGACCGTATGATAAAAATCAGTGAAATGCCATTCAAACGCCATCCTTAGCCTGATGCCCCAGCGGGGTCTGCCCGAAAAGCTTTTTATAGCTACGGCAGAAAAAGGAAATATTCGTAAAGCCAACCGCATCGGCCGCCTCGGCCACCGAGTATTCCCCGGTACCGATCAGCTTCCGCGCCTCCTCCAGGCGCAAGCGGTTGCGATATTCAATGGGTGAGAGCCCGGTGTACTCCCGAAAAAGGCGGCGGAACCCAGACTCGCTCATCACGCAAAGATCCGCATAATAATCCACCTTGTGCTGTGCGGCAAAGTGCTTTCGGAGTTCCTGCAGGGCGGGAGTCAGCTTGAGGAAGCGAGCCGCGGTTTCCTGACGGCTGTTGACCGCATTCCATAGCAATTCATACATGCGAAAAATGCAATAAAACGTGCGATTTTCCTCGGTGGGTGCGGGATGCGGATGCTCAAAAAGGCTCCGCATCTGTCGTTCGGCGTCGTACAATTGGATGGAGCAAGGTGTGGAGAATCCTTGCGGCAGCGCGCCATCAAGCAAGTCGAATTGTGCAACTATGGCACGGGTGCCGTCCTCCAGATAAATGGCTTCATAAGCGGTTCCCGCGGGAATAAAAAACATCTCACCCATTCCCAACAGGACTTCACCCGCATTTCCTTCCAAAAAGGTATAACGCATGGCGCCGCTCTGCACAAAAATGAAGCCGTTTTTTTCTCTGCCCTCACGAAAACGAATGGTATAGCCTTTTCCGCGGGTGATCTGCAAAAAATCAATATTGCCGATATGGCATCGAATATTTTCAAAGGCGTATTGCTTTTTCAAATCAAACACCTCCTTAAAGCAGGTTCTTTCTATGAGATTTTCCGCACATGGCTCTCGCGGTTGAGCAATTCTTCAAAATCGGCGCGTCTCCCCGCCTGTGTACCCTCGGTCGAAACCGTAGCACCGGCGGCGGCCACGCCATAATGCAGGACATCGGAGGTGGAAAGCCCCTGCTCCAGTGCCAGACAGATCCCCGCCACCATGGAGTCCCCCGCTCCCTGCAGGGAACGCACCGTTACAGCGGCCGGCTCGGAGAAATAAGCCCCCGAACGGTCTGCAATATAGGCGCCTTTTTCTCCAAGCGACACGCAGATCATGCCAAGCCCATATGCTTCCAGAATTTCGCGGGCCTTATGATCCAGATCGGACAAGCTCTCCGCCTTCACACCAAAGGTCCCTTCGAATTCATAGATATTGGGCTTGATCATAAAGGGAGCCGCTTGCAGAGCCGACAATAGCTGTTCCCCCTCGGCATCCACCACCACGCGGCACCCGGGAGCCGCCGCCTTGATCCGCCGCACACATTCGGCGTAAAAATCGCGATCCAATCCCATGGGTAAGCTGCCCGAAAGAGTAAAAAAGTCGCACCGTTTGGCCACATTTTCCACCTTGGCAAGAAGTCTCTCTCCATCGGCAGCGGTTACGGGCACTCCTCTCTCATTCACCTCAATGGTATGCTTGCGGGTTTCATCAAAAATTTTCGTGCAGACCCGCAAAGCTCCCTTCACCGTCACAAAATCGTGGGCAATACCCGAAAGATCGAGGTCCTCGGTCAGGAGCGAGGTGCCGGAATCGCAGAAATCAAAGCCCGTACACAGCGTTTCACCCCCGAAGGCCTTTAAAACCCGCGAAACATTGATGCCCTTTCCGGAAAAATCGGTACGAAGGATCTCCACCCGATTCATGCGATACAGGTCGAATTTCTCTACCGCAACAGTTTTATCCAGGCAGGGATTGGCAGTCATGGTGGCAATCATGCAATTACACCCCTTTTTTCTTTTTCGATACCATGATAGCACATTTCCATATAAAAGTCAAACAAAAAGGGCGCGTTGCGCCCTTTTATTTGCGTTTTCTAAGGTAAGCGAAAAGGCCCTGCTTTTCATAAGGCTCCCGCTCGATGGTGGCAAGGGTATACCCTGTGGCCGCCACGGTATCGATCAGCCGATCGTCATCGATATCCTGCTTGGCAATGATCACGGTTTTTCCCGCCTTGTGCGAGGAGCTGACCTTATCAACGGTAAAGCTGCGGCGTATGGCATCGTTTACGTGAGCCTCACACATCCCACAGGCCATGCCCTCGATTTTCAATGTGATTTTCAGCATAGTAACCTCTTTTTTACAAGTCACCCCGCCCGAAGGATTCGGGCGGGGCACCTGTTATTTTTTTTGTTTCTTTTGGGAGTGACACATTCCTTGCATGGAGCATCCCCCGCAGCCGCAGCCACAGCCACCGGTGTTCTTTCCCTTTTTCTTGGCACGGATGTAGTTGAACACGATTGCACCCACAATGAGAGCGATCACCGCAAGGATCACGATGTTCCCCCAGTTTTGTTGTAACCACGCAAGCATAGCGAAGCTCCTTTCAAAGTTCTCGGATTACTTGGCGACCTTTACGTCCAGCTCCAGCTTTGTTGCCTCCTTGTAGGGGCGGAACAGCATATAGCCGAGTGCACCCACAGCCGCAAAGGCGAGGATCACGCAGATCACGCCCAGCGCGCCCGATACATTGCCGCTGAACAAGCAGCCCAGGTTGTAAACGATCAGAGAGATCACATAGGCAAAGCCGCACTGGTAGCCGATGGCGAACCAGGTCCACTTGGCGCTGTTCATCTCACGCTTGATGGCACCGATGGCCGCAAAGCAGGGCGCGCACAGCAGGTTGAAGATCAGGAACGAGAAGGCGGAAAGTCTGCCCATGCCCATAAAGTCGGTCACGCCGAACACGGCAACGACCTCCTCCTTTGCAACCAGACCCATCACCGTCGCCACGGCGGCAGTGGAATCATTGAAGCCGAGCGGTGCAAAGATCCAGGAGATCGCACTGCCGGCGTAGTCCAGCCAGCTCTTGACCAGCTCGTCACTGCAGAAGACCAGGGCACCTGCCTCGTTGGTACCGATGCTGGAGAAGAACCAGATCACGATGGTGGAGGCAAGAATAATGGTGCCCGCCTTCTTGATGAAGGACCAGCCGCGCTCCCACATGGAGCGGAGAATGTTGGAAACGGTGGGCAGATGGTAGGCGGGAAGCTCCATAACGAAGGGAGCGGGATCGCCTGCGAACATCTTGGTCTTTTTCAGCATGACGCCCGAGATGATAATGGCGGCAACACCGATGAAGTAGGCTACCGGAGCCACCCACCAGCCGTTGTTGAACAACGCACCGGCGATCAGCGCGATGATGGGCATCTTAGCGCCGCAGGGGATGAAGGTGGTGGTCATGATGGTCATGCGACGGTCACGCTCGTTCTCGATGGTACGGCTTGCCATAATACCGGGAACACCACAGCCCGTGCCGATCAGCATGGGGATAAAGGACTTGCCCGAAAGGCCGAACTTGCGGAAGATACGGTCCATCACAAAGGCGATACGCGCCATGTAGCCGCAGGACTCCAGGAATGCCAGCAGGATGAAGAGCACCAGAATCTGAGGCACAAAGCCGAGCACTGCGCCCACACCGCCCACGATGCCGTCAAGAACCAGGCTCTTGACCCAATCGGCGGCGTTCATGGCGTCCAGCAGCTTCTCAAAGAGAACGGGAATGCCGGGGATCCACGCGCCGTATTCGGCAGGATCGGGGGCACCCTCAAAGTAGCCGTTGACCACCTCGTCCAGCGCCGCGCCCGCAACCTCGCCGTAATGCTCGACGATGGCGGGACCGTAAGAGCCCCATGCCTCCTCAAAGGCACCGAAGTCCTCTTCCTCGATGGCACCGAGGATCTCCTCGGCACCGGGAACCTCTGCATCAACGGCAGCCTCGATGCCGGGAGTGACCAGCACAGGCATGGTGGTCCAGACATTTTCGGCGGCATACGCGTCAACGGCATCCTCATACTTGGAGGTGCCGATGCCAAGGAAGCGCCAGCCGTCGCCAAAGAGACCGTCATTGGTCCAGTCGGTGACCCAGGTGCCGACCGTATACACGGAAATAAAGTAAACCAGGAACATAATGGCGGCAAAGATGGGGAGCGCCGCCCAGCGGTTGGTGACCACACGGTCGATCTTATCGGAGACGGTCATCTTACCGGCATCCCGCTTCTTGTAGGCGCCCTTGATGATCTGACCGATGTAAATGTAACGCTCGTTGGTGATAATCGATTCGGCATCGTCATCCAGCTCCTTCTCGGCGGCGGCAATGTCCTCCTCGATGTGTGCCATCTTCTCGGCGTCAATGCTCAGCTGCTCCAGCACCTTGTCGTCGCGCTCAAAGATCTTGATGGCGTACCAGCGCTGCTGCTCCTCGGGGAGCCCGTGCACGGCGGCCTCCTCAATGTGGGCAATGGCGTGCTCTACCGCGCCCGAGAAGTTGTGCTGAGGCACGGTCTTACCGTTTTTCGCGGCCTCGATGGCGGCCTCTGCAGCCTCCATGACGCCGTCACCCTTCAACGCCGAGATCTCAACGATCTTACAGCCCAGGGCCTCGGACAAGCGCTTGATGTCGATCTTGTCGCCGTTCTTGCGAACGACGTCCATCATATTGATGGCAATGACCACGGGAATGCCCAGCTCGGTGAGCTGAGTGGTCAGGTACAGGTTGCGCTCCAGGTTGGTACCGTCGATGATGTTGAGGATGGCATCGGGGCGCTCCTCAATCAGATACTTTCTGGCGACGACCTCCTCCAGCGTGTAGGGGGACAAAGAGTAGATGCCGGGCAGGTCGGTGACGATGACCCCCTCGTGCTTTTTCAGCTTACCCTCTTTTTTCTCTACGGTAACACCGGGCCAGTTGCCGACGAACTGGTTAGAGCCCGTCAGTGCATTGAACAGGGTGGTCTTACCGCAGTTGGGGTTGCCCGCAAGAGCGATGCGTATGTTCATGTTTTCTTCTCCTTTATTAGTATAGACTAACATTTGATGCAATAAACAAGGGGAATCTGCCCCTTTCGGTGGCTTATTCCACCTCGATGTTCTCGGCGTCTGCCAGACGGATCGACAGCTCGTAACCGCGCACGGTCACTTCGATGGGATCGCCCAGAGGTGCCACTTTGCGTACTTTGACTTCAACGCCCTTGGTAATACCCATATCCATGATGCGTCTTTTGACTGCACCCTCGCCGTGCAGTTTAACGACCTTGGCACTACCGCCGACGGGGATCTGCCGCAACGTGTTCATACCTGCTCCTCCTTCAATTGAATCTATAAGATAAAGGCTTACACCATAATCTTCTGTGCCATTTCACGGCTGATGGCCACGCGGGTCTCCTTGACGTTCACAATGACGTTCCCCCCGATGGTACTGATGACCGTGACCGCGCCGCCCACCACAAAGCCCATATCCTCCAGGTGCTTTTTGGTATCGGGCGTACCGCCCACCCGCTTGATGATATTCTCTTCTCCAACGGTAGCAAAGTTTAAAGGCATCATAATTCTGTTCCTCTTTTTATATGTGGATGCTCGCGTTAGGGCTTACTAACGTCTATCGCCGTAAAAAAGTTAGCGTTTGCTAACCGTTTAAAGTATAATCCAACTTCGCCCACTTGTCAAGTGATTTTCACACATTTGTCAATTTTTGTGCAACATGTTGGATGTCAATCGGCAGTCTATGCAGTATTTTGTCAAAATGTTCCACAGGCAACGGATATCGCTCTGCAAGGATACGATCCGCGTCAAAGATTTTGGCCAAAGATTTTCAAAAATTCCTATTGACACAAGAGGCAAAACGTGATACAATTACATCAAATTCAATAGGCTGTGATGGAGAGAGTATTGCAGGTGTCCCGTTCAAAGAGAGCCGTCGACGGTGGAAACACGGCAATGAGCCTTGCAAGAAAAACGCTCCGGAGCCTGCGGAAGAAAGCCGTGCCCCCGTGGGCGGCGGCGATTAGAACCGCACGTTCATCGCGTCAAGATGCAATGAAGAGGATCCGAAAGGATCAATTTGGGTGGTATCGCGGAAGTCGTCTTTCGTCCCATGTGTATGGGAGAAAGGCGCTTTTTTGTTTTATCACTCCCGCGGTTATCCTGCTTCACATTTGAAAATAATAATAAAGTATCAATATTTTGGAGGAATCACTCATGCTTAGAACACATACCTGTAATGAGCTGAACAAAACCCACATCGGACAGACCGTCACCCTGACCGGTTGGGTAGACACGATCCGCGACCACGGCGGCGTGCTTTTTGTGGATCTGCGCGACCACTACGGCGTGACTCAGATCGTTTTTTCCGATGATAAGATGCTGGCGGGCATCTCCAAGGAGACCGTGGTTTTGGTGGAAGGCACCGTCACCGAGCGTGATCCCGAGACCGTCAACCCCAAGATCGAGACCGGTCTTGTGGAGGTCCGCGCCGCCAAGATCGAGGTACTGGGTCCCTGCCAGCTGGGTCTGCCCTTTGAGATCGATGCCTCTACCCAAACCCGTGAGGAGGTGCGTCTGAAATACCGCTACCTCGACCTGCGCAACAAAAAGATCCACGATAACATCGTGCTCCGCTCCAAGGTACTCTCTTACCTGCGCTCCCAAATGGAAGAGATGGGCTTTTTGGAGATTCAGACCCCCATTCTCACCGCCTCCTCTCCCGAGGGCGCCCGCGACTATCTGGTGCCCAGCCGCAAGCACAAGGGCAAGTTCTATGCGCTGCCCCAGGCGCCCCAGCAGTTCAAGCAGCTGCTGATGGCCTCCGGCTTTGACCGCTACTTCCAGATTGCCCCCTGTTTCCGCGACGAGGATGCCCGTCAGGATCGCTCCCCCGGAGAGTTCTATCAGCTGGATTTTGAAATGGCATTCGCCACCCAAGAGGATGTCTTTGCCGTGGCCGAGAAGGTCGTTTACAATACCTTTAAGAAGTTCACGGACAAAAAGGTCTCCGAGCCCCCCTTCCGCCGCATCACCTTTGCCGATGCCATGCTCAAATACGGCTCCGACAAGCCCGATCTGCGCAATCCCTTGGAGATCAAGGATCTGACCGACTTCTTCGCCAAGAACGAATTTCTCACCTTCAACGGCCGTACGATTCCCTTCAAGAACAAGCTGGTCCGCGGCATCGTCGCCAACTATCTGGTGAAAAAGGACGGCGAGGGCGACGGCAAAAAGGCATTTGAAAAGGCCATCGACACCTATTCCCGCAGCATCGGCATGAAGTTCGGTTGCGGCTATATCACCCTGGAGGGCGGCGAGTACAAGGGTCCCATCGCCAAGTTCCTGACCGAGGAGCAAAAGGCTGAGCTCACCGCACTTTGCGGCATCAAGGAGGGCGATTCCCTGTTCTTCATCAGCGACGCGCCCGCCGTGATCAACAGCCTGGCAGGTCAGATGCGCACCTGGATCGGCAACGAGCTGGGACTTGTGAAGAACGACTCCTTTGAGTTCTGCTTCATCGTGGACTTCCCCATGTACGAGCGCAACGAGGAGACCGGCAAGATCGACTTTACCCACAACCCCTTCTCCATGCCCCAGGGTGGCATGGATGCGCTGCTCAATAAGGATCCCCTTGAGATCTTTGCATATCAGTACGATATCGTCTGCAACGGCGTGGAGCTTTCCTCCGGCGCCGTGCGTAACCATAACCCCGAGATCATGCGCAAGGCATTTGAGATCGCAGGCTACGGCGAGGAGGATGTAAAGGCCAAGTTCGGCGCTCTTTACACTGCCTTCTCCTACGGTGCCCCCCCTCATGCGGGCATGGCCCCCGGCGTGGACCGCATGATCATGCTCATCGCCGAGGAGGAGACCATCCGCGACGTCATCGCCTTCCCCCTCAACGGCAACGCACAGGATCTGATGATGGGTGCCCCCGGCGAGGTCACCGAGCAGCAGCTCCGCGAAGTGCACATCAAAGTGAGAGATTAAGGAGGTTACCCATATGGATCAGACCACACTGCAATCCCTGGAAAAGCTGAACCAACTGCGTCTGACCGACGCAGAAAAGGAGGCCGTTCTCGCATTTTTTGCAAGGCAGGATAAGGAAATGGCTGTGCTTGACGCCATCGACACCGAACGCGTCGAGCGCATGGTCCACGTGATGCCCATTCTCACCGTGGTGCGCGAGGACGTGGAAAAGAAACTCTTTACCCGCGACGAGCTGCAAAAGGGCGCGCCCGAGACCATGGACGGCTACTGGCAGGTCCCCCGCTTGGTGGAGTAAGGAGGTATCACATGAAAAAAATTGTATTGGATGATATGATGCTGACCAAGGCACTCCCCACCACCGCCGGCTCCCGCATGCTGGAGGGGTACATGAGTCTGTTTGACGCCGAGGTGGTCGAGCGACTGACCGCCGCGGGCTATGAGATGGCAGGTAAGGCACAGGTGGGCGAATTTGCCATTGACCTTGTGGGCGAGACCGCCTATACAGGCACACTTACGGAGAACGGCAAGCTGACCGCCGCCTCTGCCAAAGCCTTGGAAAACGATACCGTCAAGGGGGTTATTTCTCTTGATGTGAACGGCGCTCCCCGCCGCATCGCCGCCCAGAACGGGCTGGTATTCGTCAAGCCCACCTACGGCACCGTTTCCCGCTACGGCACCGTGCCCGTGGCCTGCTCCGGTGAGACCGTGGGCGTGCTGGCACGCAATATTGCAGATTGCCGTGAGGTGCTTTCCGCCATGGCGGGACACGATGACAAGGACGGTACCATGCACGCCGACGCCCTTTGCAAAAAGGCGGCAGACGGGTGTGAAAAGCCCGTAAAAAAGGTGGCCGTTATCAAAATGGAGGCCGACGCCGACATAACCGCCGAGCTGGAAGCGGCAAAAGCCGAAATGGTCGCCAACGGTATCGAAATCACCGAGATCGAGGCGGATGTGCTGAGCGCCGCCAAGACCGCGTGGAACATTCTGATGTGTGCCGAGCTTTGCAACAATGTTTCCCGCTATGATGGCATCAAATTCGGCTACCGTACGCAAAATTACACCACCATCGACGAGCTTTATACCAACAGCCGCACCGAATCCTTCGGTGCTCTGCTCAAGACCGCCATTCTCTTTGGTTCGGATGTGCTTTCCACCAAAAATTATATGGCAAAGTACGATAAGGCACTCCGCATCCGCAGGGTGCTTGCCGAGGCCTTCGGCAAGCTCTTTGCCGATTTCGACGCCGTGCTGATGCCCGCTTGCTCCAAGCCGGCGTACACCGAGACTGACGTGAAGGAGAATCCCTACATCGCCTTTGAGGAAAACCGTTACACCGCTCCCGCATCTATCACGGGGCTGCCCGCAGTGGTCGCCGGTGGCGTACAGCTGGTCGGTCCCGCTTTTTCGGAGGGCGCCCTGCTTGATCTTGCCGCACTTCTTGTAAAGGAGGGCAAATGATATGAAATTTGAAACCGTTATCGGTCTGGAGGTTCACGTAGAGCTTGCCACCAAATCCAAGATCTTTTGCTCCTGCTCCGCCAAATTCGGCGCCGAGCAGAACGATCACGTCTGCCCCGCATGCTGTGGTATGCCCGGCATGCTCCCCATCGTGAACAAAAACGTGGTCAATCTGGGTATGACTGCCGGCATGATGCTGAACTGCCACATCAACCGCACCACCACCTTTGATAAAAAGAGCTATTACTACCCCGATCTCCCCTGCTCCTATCAGACTACCCAGTGGTTTGCCCCCGTTGCCGTCAACGGCTTGGTGGATATCGAAACCTCCAAGGGCAAAAAGTCGATCCGCATCAAGCAGATCCATATGGAGGAGGACGCAGGCAAGCTGGTTCACGACGATTGGACCAATACGTCCCTGGTGGACTTCAACCGCACCAGCGTGCCCTTGATCGAGATCGTCAGCCAGCCCGATCTTTCCTCGGCAGAGGAGGTCGTCGCCTATCTGGAGCGGCTTCGCTCGCTCCTGCGCTTTGCCAAGGTCTCCGACTGCCGTATGGAGCAGGGCTCCATGCGCTGTGACGTGAACCTGTCGGTCCGCCCCGAGGGCAGCGATCAGCTTGGTGTGCGCACCGAGATGAAGAACATGAACTCTCTTTCCGCCATCGTCCGTGCCATCGAGTATGAGACTGCCCGCCACATCGACGCCATTGAGAACGGCACCGAGGAGCTGGTGCAGGAAACCCGCCGCTGGGACGACGTCAAGGGTAAGAGCTTTGCCATGCGTAACAAGGAGACGGCGGGCGACTACCGCTACTTCCCCGACCCCAACATCATGCCCGTTGTCATCGACGATACGTGGTATGACGGTATCAAAAACTCCCTGCCCGAGTTCCCCGAGGTCAAAAAGGCCCGCTACATGAGCGAGTTCGGTCTTGGCGAGTACGACGCCGACATTCTGACGGGTAGCCGCGCACTGTGCGATTGCTTCGAAGGCGCCGTTGCCGAATGCGGCAACGCAAAGGAGGCCGCCAACTGGCTGATCTCCGATTGCATGAACCTTCTCAACAAGAATCAGCAGACTGCCGACCAGCTGACCGTCAACGGCACCTCCCTTGGCAAGCTGATCAAGCTGGTCACCGACGGCACCATCGGCCGCGGCAACGCCAAGAAGATCCTGATCGCCATGTTTGAAAAGGACCTGGATCCTGCCAAATACGCCGAGGAGAACGGCTTGATCCTCTCCAACGACACAGGGCTTATCGACAAGGTCATCAAAGAGGCAATTGCCGCCGACCCCAAGGCGGTTGCCGACTTCAAGGGTGGCAAGGAAAAGGCGCTGATGGCACTCTTCGGCAAGTGCATGAAGCAGCTGAAGGGCAACTGCGACCCGCAGGTGCTGCGTACCATGCTGATTGACGAGATCAACAAGGCGTAAGCACATTCCTTTCAATGGTTCAAAAACTCCAAGGCTATGGCGTGCTATCCTAAACGGAGAAATCATGCCAACCGAAAGCCTTAAAAGAAAAAAAGTCATTGCGAAAAAATTCGCAATGACTTTTTTGTACCAAACGCCGCTTTTATTTACCACGGTTTGTTTTTCTTCTTTTCTTCTGCGCGTTTTTTCGTGTAGTATCCTATGATTGCAGCCTTTTGCTTTTGCTTGGCTTCGGGTGTTTTTGCTTTAACGTATTTCCCTTTTCCAAGAGGTTTCTTTTTCATTTATAGTTCCTCCTCATAAGAAAAAACCTTGTCATATTCTTCGTTTTCATAGTATTCTTGCAATAAATTAACTAATTTCTCGCTTGGCTTATATTTTCTCTCGACTACGTATGAATCCCGTATCATACATAACGGTATTGCTCCAATAACTTTGTTTGTTAGATCGTATCCAATCAGATAATTACTTTGGTCATAGGTAAAGCCGTAAACATAGTGAAAGGCAAACATCCTGATTGACTTACCGTTTATCGTCGCGTGAAATATTTTGCCCGTTTCGCATGCTTCGGCAAAATCATAAAGTTCTCCATTAAATGCAAGCGTCTCCCGTTTGTATTGCGGAAGCCTTGAATACTCGTTTAGTAATCCTCGTATATATTCCGTAGTCGTTTGTCCGGTTATTTTTGCTTCAGACTGCTCAATTTCATCAAATACAGCGTTTTGCTTTGTTGACGGTCTAAACCATATGACTTCGTCTAAGATTTGCAGTTCCGCATCTGAAAAATAAACTTGATCTATAACGGTATTTACACACTCATAAATGTCTTCCGTATCATTTCTTGCAAAATTCTCGTTCAATATTCTATAAATTTCATCTCGACGCGTTTTTCGAAAATATAATAAATTGGGTATGATCTTATTAAGAAGTCCATTCAAATTGGGCTCTTTTTCTTTTTTCAAAAAGCCAAATTTTTCCGCATCATTCTGAAGAATGCGAAGAACAAAGTCTGATACGGATAGCTTTATAATTGAAGAAATCATTTTACCACCTCATAAATATTTTACACTATGTAAACCATAAAATTAATATATTACTCAAAAATATATCTGTTTTGTAAACCCCAAAATTCAAAACACAGCGGACAGACAAATTAAGAATTTTATGTTAGACTATTATTGCAAGCAGTAAACTTGACTTTATTTCAAAGAGGTGATATAATATGAGCAGAAAACCTTACAAGCAGTTTCATCACGGTAAAGGGATATCAAAAACTGCTTATGGCAGAAAACCTATGAAATGGTTTCCGTGGACATATATTGACACTTACAATGCCGATACTGGAAGGTTCCGTTCAAGAAGAAAATTCGGTGCTGACGGTTGGGCGTATAAGGATTTGGATACGCCCGATAATCACAAGCCATATGATCATGTGCACGATATTCAAAAAGGAAAAAGAGCACCAGACCGTAAACCAAACAAACAAGAGCGTAAGGAGTTTGAAAAAGCGAAAAAGAAAAGGAGATTTTTATAATGATTGATTTAACAAAATATAATTTTGATGATGACGATATCATGTTCCTTATTCAGACGGAAGATTGGTGTATTAACGGACAAAGCGAAATTATATTGGAGTACAAAGGAAAATCCTTTGTTTTAGAGCCGCACGGCAAAGCTATACAGGTTTATGCCTATGGCGAGGTTTTAGGAGATTATGAGAGTTTTGATGATTTGTTACTCAACCATAAAATTGATGGCAAACCTTTAATTGAACTTGTAAAAGAGCTTGAATACGGCGACTGATTCAAAAACAACATCACTTTTGCGATATCAAAACATTACTAACAGAAAAAAGAGAGAGCATTTGGATTTCAAACCGATTTGCTCTCTCTTTCTGTTTGTGATAAGGGTTTGGGATTAGCCCATTTGCATTTGTCCGGTAAAATGCGATGCTCGCACCTAGTCCTTTTTCAAATTTTCCGCTAAAGACATCACGCTATAGCCTTGGAGTTTTTGCTTTTGTGGGATTTCTCTGCTCCTTTTCATAGGAGAAGCCTCAAACCGTGACAATCGCTTTGACTTTGTACTCCTTCATACGGTTGAAAAAACGCCCGACGTATGATAAAATAAGAATACAATACAACAAGGCAGGTTGACAGAATGAAAATCAAGACCAAGGATAAAGCCTTTGAGGACGTACTGGCCCTACCCGTTCGTCCTCACAAAAAGCCTCTTCGGCAAAGCCTTTTTTGGCGCACGCTGTTGCGCTTCGCTTCAGCCCCCGATCTGCACGCCACGCATTTCTCCTGCAAGCGGATCGGCATGGAGAAACTGAGCAAAAAGGAGCCGGCTCTGTTTTTGATGAACCACTCCAGCTTTATTGATCTGAAGATCGCCTCCACGATCCTTTATCCCCGTCCCTTCAACATTGTCTGCACCACCGACGGCTTTGTGGGTAAAAATTGGCTGATGCGCTCTCTCGGTTGCATTCCCACCAACAAGTTCGTTTCCGATCTGAATCTGGTGCGGGATATGGTCTACGCCCTGAAAAAGCTCAACAGCTCGGTGCTGATGTACCCCGAGGCAGGCTACACCTTTGACGGCACCTCCACGCTGTTGCCCGACAGTCTTGGAAAATGCGCCAAGCTGATGGGTGTCCCCGTGGTGATGATCCGCACCTACGGGGCCTTTGCCAGAGACCCGCTTTATAACAATCTGCAACGCCGCCATGTGAAGGTAGAGGCCGAAATGGAATATCTTCTCTCGCCCGAGCAGATCAAGGAAATGCCTGCCGAGGAGATCGCCCGCCTCATCACCGAAAAATTCACCTTTGACAATTTTCGTTGGCAGCAGGAGAACAATGTACGGATCGACGAAGCATTCCGTGCCGACCATCTCAACCGCATCCTTTACAAATGTCCTGCCTGTGGGGCGGAGGGCTGTCTGAGAGGCAAGGGCGTAACGCTTTCCTGCAACAGCTGCGGTAAGGAATGGACACTGGATGAATACGGCTACCTCCACGCCACCGCGGGCGAGACCGAATTTTCCCATATTCCCGATTGGTTCGCCTGGGAACGGGAGTGTGCCCGCCGCGAGATCGCCGAAAACCGCTACCATCTGGATGTGGATGTAGAGATTTATGTGCTTGCCGACACCAGGTGTCTGTATCATGTGGGCGAGGGGCATCTGACCCATTCCCGTGCCGGGTTCCACCTGACAGGATGCAACGGCAAGCTCGATTACACCCAGGGCCCCTTTTCCACCTACACACTGAACGCCGATTTCAACTGGTACGAGCTGGGAGATGTGATCTCCATCGGAAACAACTCCATGCTCTACTACTGCATTCCAAAGAGTACGGGCGATTGCGTTGCCAAAGCGCGCCTTGTGACCGAGGAGCTGTATAAAATGCTAAAGGACGACCATCAGCGCGCCAAGGAAACGGCTAAGGTGGGGAAAAAAACATAACAGGAAGGCTCGGCCCTGTGGGCCGAGCCTTCCTGTTCAAGCGCTTATTTTCGGCCCTCCAGAAGAATCACCGTATTGGGCTCCAGCACCAATTTTAACATACCGTTCTGCACTTTTACGGTATTTACCTGTTTGCATCGTGGGTATCATCCAGTAAAAGCAGTGCAAAGGCATCATGTGTGCAATGCTGCAGCTCCAAGGTCGCGGGCTCGCTTTTGGCCTCGGGGTCATTGGTAAAGTAACTCAGCATCACGGCGCTCTCCTCTTCATTGCAGGCGGCAACCGCATAGATCTGCTCATTGTCTGACAGGCACTTGACCTGCTGACCGATACGATAGAGCTTGGAAAACAGCCAAAAGGGATAATACCCCTTCATTCTTTCATTGGTATAGAAATTGAATAACCCGTTGAGGGTAGCGCCCATTCTGGCATCGTAATACATCAGCATATCCAGGGGATGATTTTGCCCTTCTGCCATAACCGCCGCGGTAAAGGCGGCTCCCTTCATACCGATGATCGCCTTTTTGGATTCCAGAAGGCC
Organism: Clostridia bacterium; assembly: GCA_017451735.1. Classification (GTDB taxonomy): domain Bacteria; phylum Bacillota; class Clostridia; order Oscillospirales; family CAG-272; genus Firm-07. The sequence continues at coordinate 21,074 of JAFTNU010000067.1, read as the reverse complement.
GTCCTTCCAGTTGATGATATAATTCCACTCGTTGAGAATGCTCTCGGTGTGGGTATAACCGAAGGCATTCAGTGCCTCGCGCACGCGGAGCATGCGCTTGGTATAGGCGGCTGGCTCTGGCTTGTAGGTGTGCCAGGAATAGAAATCCAGGGGCACATCATGCTCCTTCATATAACCGAGAAAGGTTTCGGTCAGCTTATCCACGCCGCCGGTGTGGAAAGCGGGACCGCCGATCTTCAACTCGGGGAACTTCTCCTTCAGGTGCTTGGCAGTGATCGCAAACAGGGGCAGAAACTCCTCAAAGGGAGCATCCCAGCACTCCCGCCCGTTGCCCGGCTCGTTCCAGATCTCCCAGTATTGAATATTCCAGTAAAATCCATCCGCCCAGCCGTAGTTATAGTGTCTGATGATATGCTCGCAGATCACCGCCCATTTGCGGTAATCCTTTGGGGGAACGGAGTCATATTTCTTAACACGGTGATCGATTTTATTGCCCAAACGATAAAAAACCTCAGCCCCTGCATCCATGATCCTCTCACAGTACTCATCGGTACAGGCAAAATCGTAGGATGCGGGATCGTAAGGATCGGCATCGAAATTCGGAAAGACGGCATTGATATCCACTGTATGCTCGCCGCCGTAATTGGCGCAAAAGGAGGCATCGTGATTGCGGACAAAGGGGATACCCGACTCCCGGAACGCCTCAAAGGTTCCCGTTTTCGGAAACATACGGGAGCCACGGGTAGGTCCGTTATTCACGGCATGCATGGGCTTGATTCTACCCAACATATGTTGAAAATCCACTTGAACGGTTGCCATGGTCTGCCCTCTCTTTCCTAATTTAACATCATTTTAGTATGAATGAAAAGGCTTGTCAACTGTAAAATGAAAAGCAGAAAATTTTTCTGTATGTCGAAAAAGGCTATCCCTGCCAACAAAGAGGGGCACCCGTACGGGTGCCCCTCCGAGATGCCGGACGGCGGCAAAGCCGCCTATTCGCCCACAAAGCGCCAAGCGCTTTGTATGAAGTTGCTATCGCAACTTCACCGACGCCACCTGCGGTGGCGTCTTCGAAAGAGGCCATCCCTGCCAACAGAAAGCCCCACGGCAAATGCCGTGGGGCTTTCTGTTGGCAGGGATGGCCGGATTCGAACCGACGGATACCAGAGTCAAAGTCTGGTGCCTTACCGCTTGGCGACATCCCTATATTCTGCTCATATGCGTATTATTTTAACATACAAGCGCGGGATTGTCAAGAGTAAAAGCGGTTTGTCTGCCATTTTTTTCGTTTTACCAGATCAGCGTACAGATCCAATAGATCACGCCATAGATCATTCCCGCCGCCGTACCGTAAAGAAGTACAGGCCCCGCCACGGTAAAGATCTTGGCCCCCACGCCCAAAACAAAGCCCTCGGAGCGGCTATCGATGGCAGGCGATGCTACCGCGTTGGCAAAACCCGTGATCGGCAGGAGCGTGCCACCCCCCGCGAACTTGGCGATCTTGTCGAAAATACCGATCGCCGTCAGCACCACGGCAATCAGAACCAGGGTGATCGAAGTCCATGTCCCCGCTGTATCCCGCGATAGCTTGGCAGCTCCGGTCAACAGCTGGATCATTCCTTCGGCAAAAAGGCAGATCCCGCCGCCCACCAGAAAGGCGTGAACACAATCCTTGACCAGGGGTGAGCGGGGCGCCCGCGCCTCCACATAGCGGGCATAGGTTTTCTTATCCATATTCATTGTTGCATCCCTCCCTCAAGGGAGCGAGTTGATCTCGCTCTCTCGTCCTTAACTATTTTTTCCTTTTTTCATACAACTATACAAAAAACTTCTTTACATTTTCACAAATTTGCGCTATACTGTAAGTAAGAACCGGAAAGGAGTTTTTATCATGTCTGCATTTAACCGTTTTTGCAACGCTACCAAGCGTACCGTCAAAAAGATCTCCGACAAAACCGAGGAGATCTTCGATTCTGCCGCCAATTCCGTCAAGATCAAAAATCTTGAAATGAAGATCGACGAGCAGTATGAGAACCTGGGGCGCCTGATCTATCGCGACCTGCACACCGAAGAGGATCTGGAGGAAGAGAAGCTGCGCATCATCGCCGCTATCGATGCCCTCTTCGACCGTATCACCGAGCTCAAGACCGCGCCCAAGAGCACCGAAGAGGAGCCTACCGTTTCCGATGCCGAGGCTGACACCGATGAGCCCGTGGCGCAGGATGAGACCGCCGAGGAAGACACTGCCGAGGCCGCAACCGAGGAGAAGCCCGCCGACGCGGAATGATACATGAAAAACCCGCACCGTTTGCGGGTTTTTCCCTTTTCACCGCAAGCAAAGGAGTAACGCACATGGATATGAAAAGCAAGATGCACACCGGTGACCTCTACCTCCCCGGTGACGCCGAGATCATGAAGGAGCAGCTTGACTGCCTGGAAAAGCTCTACGAATTCAATGCCACGCGCCCCCACGAGCAGACCAAGCGGCAACAAATGCTGAAGGAAATGTTCGCCGAGATTGGCGAGGACTGTTACATCGAGCCGCCCCTTCATGCCAACTGGGGTGGACGCCATGTTCACTTCGGAAAAGGGGTATACGGTAATTTCAATCTGACCCTGGTGGATGACACCCACATCTATGTGGGGGATCACACCATGTTCGGCCCCAATGTCACGGTTGCCACTGCGGGGCATCCCATCCTGCCCGAGCTGCGGGAAAAGGGCTATCAATGCAACGCCCCCGTGCATATCGGGTGCAATTGCTGGCTGGGGGCGGGCGTGATCGTTCTGCCCGGTGTAACCGTCGGCAACAATGTGGTGATCGGCGCGGGCAGCATTGTCACCAAGGATCTGCCCGACAATGTGGTGGCTGTCGGTAACCCTTGCCGTATCCTGCGCCGGGTGAATGAGCGGGACAAGGCATACTATTTCAAGGACAGAAAAATCGACCCCGAGGAGCTTCCTTGAAAAAACCGGGGATGCGCAAAAAAGATTCCCCAAAGTAACGCAAAAGCACTTATGACAAACGATTGCTTCGTTATCATAAGTGCTTTTTGTTAAAGCTTCGTTACGGGGATTACGCTATTTCGGATCCTCTGTTTTTTGATACCGTTCGCGTATTTTATTGACTGACCTTGGCGGCGAACTTCTGCTTTGCCTCCCCGATCTTTTGCTCCTGGGCCTTGGTCACGGGATACCAGCCGCGACTGTTCATATCCTCAAAGAGCTGCTGCTGCATACTGTGAGTATCATTCAGGATCCCACTGAAGCACTGCTTCACCTCGGGGGTGGCAGCCTCCAACAGATAGCTGTTATAGCAGCCGGCAAGATATTTCTCGCTCTGCAAAAGGTCGGTGGCCTTTTCCTTATCGGTAAATCCGCATTGTTCCATCATGGTTCCCTCCTTACTTTAAATTAGAGAAAAGCTCGTCGAAGTGGCGCTGATGGCGTTGTGCCATCTGGGTGTACTGATCCTTCAGCGCGGTATCCTGTGTGCAATTTGCCATATCGTGGCATTTGGCGCAAAGAACGCTTTCCATGCTCAAAAGATCGCCAAGGGCCGAAAGTTCTTTTTCTGTGATCTGTGCCATGTTTTCTCTCCTTTTCATGTGATATTCCTATTTTCTCCGCCCCATGGCACATTTATGCAAAAAAGAAAAGAGTTTTGCACCGGTGCAAAACTCTTTTTTCATTCATCAGTAACGTGCCGTACTTCCGTCGATCTGCTCGTTGGGCATATCGGGATTGACATCACCGCCGCTGGAGGGGGTGGTATGGATCTCGCCCTGCTTTTCGGTCTCATCCGTAACAGGGGGCGGGGTAGGCTCCGGCTCATCATCGCAGGAAACAAAAATCACGCAAAGGCACAGGCAGAGTGCCAACAGCAGACACAGGATGCTCTTTTTCATGTTGTACACATATCCTTTCACGCATTTTGGGAAGTTCTTCAGCATTATTGTATCAAAATTCAAGGGGTTTGTCAACACTTTTTTGCGATTTTGGTTATGCTTTTTGCTGTTTTGTTAAAAAAATTACAGAATCGAGAAAAAATCGGGAAAGGGATAGCCATTTAAACAAAAATATGATATAATAAATGTACTATGCCCTTATGACATCCCGGTTCCTATGACTGCCAAACAAAGGAGAGCCGCTATGTCGAGATCCGATAGCCCCAAAAGCAAGCAAAAGAAAAAGCGCAAGTCCCTGTACCGTTCCCTGATCGAGCAGATCAAGGAGGATAAGAAAGCCTTTGTCGTCTACATTCTGCTTTCTCTTACGATCCTCACCGTCATCATCCGCAGTATCATTGAGAGGCGTTTTGAGAACGTATTCACCGGCGTGTTGGCCTCAGCCCTTCTGCTGCTCCCGCCCTTTATTGAAAAAAGCTTCCGCGTCAAATTACCCACCACGCTGGAGATCCTGGCCTATGCCTTTGTTTTCTGCGCCGAGATACTGGGTGAGATCGGCAATTTTTACCAGATCTTTCCCTTCTGGGATGTCATGCTTCACACCTTCAACGGGTTCATGTTCGCGGCATTCGGCTTTTGTCTGGTGGATATTTTCAACAAGAACAAGCGCTTTCGCTTTGCGCTCTCCCCCATTTTTCTGGCCATCGTGGCCTTCTGCTTTTCCATGACCATCGGCGTACTGTGGGAATTTTTTGAATACACGGCGGATAGCCTTTTGCACACCGATATGCAAAAGGATACCATTGTGAGCACGCTGGACACCGTATCCATCCCCAATGATCTGGGGGGGAAGGTCACCCACATCACCGACATTGAAAAAAGTGTGCTTTACACGGCAGACGGACAGGCTATCGAGGTGGCGGGGCATCTGGATGTGGGACTGGCAGACACCATGGAGGATCTGTTTGTTAACTTTATCGGTGCCGCCATATTCAGCGTCATCGGTTATTTTTACGTCAAGCATCGGGGTAAGGGACCTATTGCGGGCCAGTTCATCCCCGTATTCCGCGACGATGAGGAGGAGCCCGCGGCCGCGGAAGCTCCCCCTCCAAGCAGTATGGAAAATTTATCAGAAGAAGATCGGACATCAACTTCGGAAAGGTTATAAGCACATGAAGTTCACACGTGTCAAGCCCGAGGGCGGCATGAATATCATCATCGTCGGTTGCGGCAAGATCGGCCAAAATCTGGCCGAGCAGCTGGGCGAGGAAGGCAACAATATCACTGTGGTGGATATTTCTGCCGAAAAGGTACAGGAGGTCTCTACCCGCCTGGATGTCATGGGCGTGATCGGCAACGGTGCCACCCACGCCATTCAGCAGGAGGCAGGCATCGAAAGCGCCGATCTGCTGATCGCTGTCACCGGCTCGGATGAGCTCAATCTGCTTTGCTGTATCGTAGCAAAAAAATCCGGCAATTGCCACGTTATTGCCCGTGTCAAGCAGCCCGAGTACAGCACGGACTCCTCCTACCTCAAGGAGGAATTGGGCCTGGCCATGGTCATCAATCCCCAATATGCGGCGGCCGAGGAGATCACACGGGTACTGCGTTTTCCTTCGGCCATGAAGATCGATACCTTTGCGGGGGGCCGGGTGGAGCTGGTCAAATTCCGCCTGCCCGCAAACAGCCCCTTGGTGGGAATGTCTGTCCGCGAGGTGGTCTCACGCCTCCACTGTGACGTACTGATCTGCACCGTAGAACGAGGGGACCAAGCCTATATCGCCAAGGGCGATCTGACCTTTGAGGGTAAGGATGTGATCTCGCTGATCACATCCCCCAAAAACGCCGACGACTTCTTTACCAAGATCGCCTACCGCACCCATTCGGTGAAGGATGTGATCATCGCCGGCGGCGGCAAAACCGCCCACTACCTGTGCGAAATGCTGTTGAAGGAAGGGATCGCGGTCAAGATCATTGAAAAGGAAGCCAAGGTCTGTGACGAGCTCTGCTCCCTGTTCCCGAACGCCACCATCATTCACGGCAACGCAGGCGATCAGGAAATTCTGATCGAGGAGGGACTGGAGAATGCCGGTGCCTTTGTGGCGCTGACCAATATGGACGAGGAAAACATCCTCCTTTCCCTGTTTGCCAAGCGAGTCGGGCACGGCAAGCTGGTGACCAAGATCAACCGCTTCGACTTTTCCGATGTGGTCACCCACCTGGATCTGGACACCATCATCTACCCCAAAAATATCGCCTCCGATGTGATCGTGCGGTATATCCGCGCCATGAAGAATACCATCGGCTCTAACGTAGAGACCCTTTACAACGTGATCAAGGGAAAGGTTGAGGCATCGGAATTTATTGTGAAAGAGGGCTCCCCCATCACAGGCAAGCCCCTATCGCAGCTGCAATTCAAGAAAAACGTGCTGATCGCCTCGATTCTGCGAGAGCAAAAGGTCCTCATCCCCCGCGGTCACGACTGCATCCTACCCGGCGACCGTGTGGTCATCGTCTCCGAGCTCATGGCATTGCACGACATCACCGATGTGCTGAAATGAGGTGCCCATGAACTATCGAATGATCACCTATATCCTCGGTTGGATCCTGCTGTTTCAGGCAGGCTTTCTGCTGGTGCCCACGGTCACGGCCCTGGCCTATGGCGAAGAGGCCATCAAGGGCTTTTTGCTCACCATGGCCATCTGCCTGGCGATCGGCTCGCTGCCGATCCTAAGAAAGCCGAAAAAAACCGAGCTTCGTGCCCGCGACGGCTTTGTCATCGTGTCGCTGTGCTGGATCCTTCTGACCGTGTCCGGCGCGCTCCCCTTCATGTTCGTGGATCTGGGCGCCGCCAACGAGATCAACTATTTTGACGCATTGTTTGAGGCCGCCTCGGGCTTTACCACCACGGGCTCCTCGATCATGACCGACGTGGAGATCCTGCCCCGCTCGATCAACATCTGGCGTTGCTTTACCCACTGGGTGGGCGGCATGGGCGTGCTGGTCTTTATCATGGCTTTTCTGCCTCTCAGCGGCGGCCGCAACATGCACATGATGAAGGCAGAAAGCCCCGGGCCGTCGGTCAGCAAGCTGGTTCCTCGCGTGCGCACCACGGCGCTGCTGCTTTACTCCATCTATTTTGTGCTGACCGTTGTCATGTTCATCGTCTATCTCATTGGCGGCATGCCGGTGTTTGAGGCACTTTGCACCTCCTTTGGCACGGCAGGCACGGGCGGATTTTCCTTCTACAACGACGGCATGAACCGCTTTTCGCCCTTCCTGCAGGTCATGATCGGCACCTTCATGCTGATCTTCTCCATCAACTTTGAATCCTATTTTCTGCTGATCAAGCGCAAATGGCGCGATGCCCTGACCACCGAGGTCATTACCTTTATCCTGATCGTGGCGTCAGCCGTGGGCATCATTACCTGGAGCCTGCGCGACACCTACGGTACGGTGTGGGAGGGTCTGCGCCACGCTTACTTTACGGTCGCCTCTTTGATCTCCACCACGGGCTATGCCACAGCAAACTACGATCTCTGGCCCGAGCTTGGCAAAGCCACATTGATGATGCTGTTCTTTATCGGCGCCTGCGCGGGCAGCACGGGCGGCGGTGTCAAGGTCTCCCGCCTGGTGATCCTCTTTAAGAGCATCGCCCGCGAGATCAGCAACGCCATTCATCCAAAGCAAGTGAAAAAGATCACGGTGGACGGCAAGCCCGTGGAGCAAAGCACCGTTAATTCGGTCTTTATTTTCTTTGCCTGCTATATCATCTTCTTCGGCTTTTCTGTGTTGATCGTTTCCCTGGACGGAGCCGATTTTATCACCAATTTCTCGGCGGTTGCCACCGCCCTTGGCAACGTGGGCCCCGGCTTTGCCAGGGTGGGCCCCACAGGGAACTTTGCCTTTTTCTCTAACCTTTCCAAGCTGGTGCTGACCTTCGATATGCTGGCCGGGCGCCTGGAGCTGATCCCCATGCTGGTGCTCTTTTCACCCAAGACCTGGAAAAAATAAGCCGGTTTTAAGCTACGATTAAAACCCCGTTGCGCGCCGAATGGCGCGCAACGGGGTGTGTTTTGGTTAATATGAGACCAAGCCGCATGGACCGTGCGGACGGGCAGTGCAAGGATCGTGGTCAAGTAATCAGAATTCTCTTTTATAGGTATCCTGATATCCGTAAGGATGCTCCACCGTTTCTTCGTTATATACAATGGTATTCGCAGGGGTAATGTAGCGGGATTCCAGGGCATCGTCGGTCAGGATCAGATCACGGAAGCCCCACATGGAATTCATGGGCGGGCCATTCTTCCCGTTGTTGTAGGAATACTGTCCCGTATAAAGGAGGGCCTTGTTGCCCCACGCCTCGCCCAGCTCCACCACATTGGAGCGGTGCACATGCCCGCCAAAGAGGCACAGGATACGGTCGTCCTCGGCCACCAGCTGTCTGAATGCATCGCTCTCGCGGCCGGGCTCAAAATGATGGGCACAAAGGATCACCCTTTTATCGGGATATTGAGCCATCAGGGAGCGGACAAGCTCCACATCAGCGCCGCAATAGGTCCCGTCGCTATGCTCGGTAGGATCCAGATCTGCACCAAAGGTATCGAGCAGAATAAACAGATCGTCCCCCAGAACCAGCGAGTCGGTACGGGTAAAGCCGGTCAGCTCTTTCCACAGAGTATTGCCGTATTGCTCGTGATTGCCGGCAATGGCGGCCATGGGAACGCCCAACCTTTTCAAGCGCGAGATCACCCGATCCGCAAAGACCTTGGTATTGCTACGGCCCTCGTTGATCCAGCATCCCTTAATATTCCACTTCCAGTGATCCAGGGAGTAGTCTCCCAGCAGAAGCAAAGCCTCAAAGGGATCCTTTTCATACTCCTCCTCCACATGGCGCACAAAGCGCTCCATGCGTTCCTCGGTGCTCACGCCGTACCACTCCAGGTGGCACCAATGAATGTCGGATGCGATCAAAATGCGTTTTCTGCTCATGCTTTTTCTCCTTTATCAAAACAGAATAACGGGTCACCTTTTCCCGTACTTTTTTCGGAAATCATTCAGGAATCGATTGACCTGACGCCGATTTTTCAGAACGGTCTGCTCACCGCGGGTCTTCTCCAGATTATCCCGATACTGTTGCCGGCGGGCAGGCGTACGGCTCCCCCTCCAGATCCAATCGCGGAACTCCTTATCAAACTTTTCAACACAGGGGCAGCTTTCCCGCGCTCTCCCCCGATTCTTGCGATAGCGCCGCCAGGCGGAAATGTAGCAAAAGACCTTGCCGAAATCCAGAAAGATCGTCATATCCGATTCGGAAAACCGGCGGGGCGCGATCTTGGAGTAATTACCGTCGATGACCCAGCCGTTCTCATGCTCGGAGAGAAACTGCTCCACCATGGCAGTCTGCTCCTCAAAGCTGTACTCCTGCCAATTGCCGTAGAACTTGGTATTGTCCAGATGGAGCACGGGCAGGTCCAGCACCTCCCCCATGGCCCTTGCCAATGTGGATTTTCCACTGCCACTGTAGCCGATGATCTGAATCTTCATAAGATCCCCCCCTTTTCCGGGCTCTTTTTATTATACAGAATACACGGCAGAAAGTCAAATCGACCTGCCGCATTTTTATTTTCATTGATCAACGAAAGGATCCTTATGCACACGCTTTCCTGCTCCGACCGCATCGGCGGCTCCGACGGCACCGTTTGTTCTTTTGAGGAGAGCCTGTATCTGCTCACCGAGGATTTTACCGTTGTGGGCATGCGCCCGGCCACCGCGGCGACCGAGCCCACTCTTGCAATCGGTAACAGCTTTTTTGCGCATTTTCGTCCCCATCCCAAGGAGCGACAGGCTTTGCACCGCCTGCTCTGCTCGGCAAATGAGGAGTCCTATCTCATGCGTGCGGGCGACCGTACGGTTCTGATCCTGTGCTCCTTTTTTGCCCGCACAAGGCTGACAGTGGCCGTTGTACCCGAGGGACGCATCCGGCAGACGCTGGAGATCTGCGGCGCCCTCGCCGATATCTTGACGGCTCTGCACCTTCGCCTGTCCCCCGCGACCCTGCTTTGCAATATCAGCACCGATGAAAGCACAAACGAGGAGACCGTCAGGAAGATGATGGAGGAGGCCGCCCGCATTCTGATCCCCTGGTTGAATCGCATTCAGGCGCCTCTGTTTTTTGACAGGCGCGATTGCGGCAATTTTGACACAACGGTAGCGGCCATTGCCTACCGCACCACACACCTGGCCCTGCTTTGCGGCTGTCGGTTCTCTTACGATTTCACAGGGTTCGGCTACGGGCAGATGAAGGTGGATGACTTCAATCTGCTGGTAGGCTCGGCCTTTGCCGTCTTTTTGACGGCGTACCGCACAGCAAGGGAACGCACCGTGGTTATGGAGGGGACCCGGACTTACGGTATTGGGCCTGTGATCCATGCCCTGTTGGATTGCGGCCCCTCACCCGGCCCCTTTCCGGAATTGGAGCCCCTTTGTCGCTTGACCGGATTGCGGGGCGAGCTGTTTGACATATGTCCCTATCCCGCCAATCCCCACTGGCTGGACATCGGATTCTCGATACAAGTCGGCGAAATCTCAAAGCAAGACATCAAAAACGGTCTGCCTTACCCGGAGCAAAAGCATGTTCTTTCCTCTCCATATCCGCAAGCAGAAAACGCCGAGGAGCCCGGAAATATCTCCGATACCTGAAGCCACGGCGCACCGTGCCGTCGGATCGGCATCATATCATAACCACCGGCTAAGCCGGTGGTATGCGGAAGTCCCTCCGGGGCATAACATCGGCAACATCGCTAAAGCTGCAAAAAACACCCGAGCGATGCTCGGGTGTTTTTTGCATTGTTCCGATTACTTAGCGGCCTTGATCGCAGCCTTGGTGCCGTAGTAAACCATAGCACCGGATCTGGTGGGCTCGACCCAAGTGGACTCATCGGATTCCTTCTTGTCGTCGGAAGCATACTCCTTGACCTTGTCAAGCGCCTTTTCGGCATTATCCTTATCGGCAAAGTAGAACACGGATACGTGCTCAACGGTCTTGTTGCCGTCCTTGTCCTCGGCAGTCTTGGTGCCGGTAACAACAGACTTAAGATCATAGCCGGCAAGCTTGAGCAGGGCGGGAATCACGGTATCATCCTTGGTGGTTGCATAACCGTCTTCCTTCAAAGCATCCACAGCCTTTGCGGGATCCTTGGCAGGAGCGCCGCAGGATGCGAGAGTTGCGCAAAGCATGACTGCCACAAGTGTGAGCGCCATAATACGTACAAACTTTTTCATTTCTGTTTTCCTCCGTAGATTTTTTTGGGGTACTGTTATTATAGCATGCACCGTTCACAAATGCAACACTTTTTCTTCAAAAAGTGCACAAAAACTTGCAGGTGGGAAAGCAGTGCAAAATTTTACCTTATTTTCGCTCAAAGGTGGTACCGTTGGGCGTGTCGGTGAGGATGATGCCCCGCTCCGCCAGCTCGGCGCGGATGCGATCGGCCTCGGCATAGTTTTTGGCCTTTTTGGCGGCGGCGCGGGCGTCGATGGCCTCCTCGATGGCGCGGATCTCGGGATCATCCGAATAAACACGGACGGTATTGGCGGCAGCCTCCGCCTTTTTGGCCTCCTCGGCGGCATAAGCGTCGGCGGCCTTCAACAGATCGATGCAGAGCACCGTGTCAAAATCGTCAATGGCGGCCCGCTTGGTGGTGGCATTGGCATCGGATTTGAGCACATCATAGATGGCCGTGATGGCCAGGGAGGTATTGAGATCGTTGTCAAGAGCGGCAACGAATTTCTGCTTGAGCACCTTCAGCTTTTCCTCGTCCACGGTCTCGCCCTCGGTCACCTTCAGCGCTGCAATGCGGGCCACCAATTTGCGGTAAGCCACGGTGGCATTATCCAGATTCTCATAGCTGAACACCAGTGAGCGACGGTAATGGGACTGGAGGCAGAAGAAGCGATAGACCAAAGGGTCATAGCCCTTGCTCTCCAGCAGCGAGACGGTCAGAAACTCGCCCTTGGACTTGGACATTTTGCCCGAATCGGTATTGAGATGGAGCACATGCATCCAGTAGTTGCACCACTTGTGACCCACATAGGCCTCGCTCTGAGCGATCTCGTTGGTGTGGTGGGGGAAGGCGTTGTCAATACCGCCGCAGTGGATATCCAGGCGCTCGCCCAGATGCTTCATGCTGATGCAGGAGCACTCGATGTGCCAGCCGGGATAGCCCACACCCCAAGGGGAATCCCACTTCAGCTCTTGATCCTCAAACTTGGACTTGGTGAACCAAAGAACGAAATCCGCCTTGTTGCGCTTGTTGCCGTCCTCCTCCACGCCCTCACGGACGCCAACGGCAAGATCCTCGGAGGTGAAATCGTTGAAGATATAGTACTGCTTGAGCTTGGACGTATCAAAATAGATGTTTCCGCCCGCCTCGTAGGCATAGTCCTTTTCGATCAAAGCCGAAATGACCTTGATGAACTCATCAATGCACTGGGTAGCGGGCTCGATCACGTCGGGACGACGGATGTGAAGCTTTTCGCAATCGGCAAAGAAGCAATCGGTGTAGTACTTGGCGATCTCCATGACTGTCTTATGCTCCCGCTTGGCACCCTTTAGCATCTTATCCTCGCCGGTGTCGCCGTCGCTGGAAAGGTGACCCACGTCGGTGATATTCATCACGCGCTTGACCTCATAGCCGCTGTAGCGGAGATAGCGATCCAAGATATCCTCCATGATATAGGTGCGCAGATTGCCGATGTGAGCGAAGTGATATACGGTGGGGCCGCAGGTATACATACTGACCTTGCCGGGCTCATTGGGTACAAATTGCTCCCGCTTATGGGAGGCGGAATTATACAGATTCAGCATTGCTTTGTCTCCTTTTTAGCGATACGTATCGCATTTTCAGTTCTTTTTGGTCTTGGGAGCGCTCTTTTTTCGAGGCGCGGGCTTTCCTGCCTTTTCCAGCTTTGTCACCTTGGCAGAAAGCGCCGTCAAGGCCTCGCGCAGGGCGTTCAGCTCCTGGTTGACGGGGTCGGGAATATGAATCTGATCCAGATCGTTGGCCACCCGCTCGCCCGCCAGACGGACCACCTTTGCGGGAATGCCCACCGCCGTACTGTCGGCGGGGATCTCGTCAAGCACCACCGCACCTGCGGCGATCTTGGCATTGTCGCCAATGGTCATGGGGCCTAAGATTTTGGCGCCCGCCCCCACCATCACATTGTTCCCCAGGGTGGGATGGCGCTTTCCCTCGTCCTTGCCCGTACCGCCAAGGGTCACCCCTTGATAAAGCGTACAGTTGTTGCCGATCTCGGCAGTCTCACCAATGACCACCCCGGAGCCGTGGTCGATCACAAGGCCGCGACCGATGGTGGCACCCGGATGGATCTCGATACCAGTCAGCATCTTTGCACCCTGGCTGACGGCGCGGGCGGCAAAGGTATGGCCGTTTTGATACAGCGCATGGGACAGGCGGTGTGCCGTGCGGGCATGGAGGCCCGAGTACAGTAGCAGGACCTCCAGGTCGCTCTTGGCGGCAGGATCCCGCTGGCGAAAGGCCGCAATATCATAGCGAACCTCCTTGACAAGCTCCCGTGAGCGACGGCAGGCCTTTTTGCCCATATAGCCGGCCAAGGCCAACAGCTCGGCCAATCTATCCAGATCTTCTACCCAATCTTTCATTTCAAATACGCCCCAAAAAACAAAAACGCCCCCGTACCTTTCGGCACAGAGGCGGCAAACCGCGGTTCCACTCTGCTTTTCGGGGTCTCCCCCTCTCTACTGCTGAATAACAGATCTCCCTTAACGCGGGATACGTCGGCGGATACTCGCCGGGCACCTTGCGGGCCGCGACCTTCCCCGCCGCGTCTCACGGGTGCATATCCCCCCTTTGCCGCACGCCGCTTTCAGCCAAGGCGGCGCTCTCTTTGACGGTCTTACAGGGTCTTCTCCCGTTCGTCGACTTTATGATATTATCACTATTATTATACACGCCAAAAGGGATTTTGTAAACCCCTTTTGGAAAGTTTTATCACACCAACTCCGCGAAATCGTAAATATACCGATCGGTGATGGCCTTCATTTCCTCCACGTACTCCTTTGAAGAGTCATCATAGACCCCGTAGACCTGCATTCCCGCCGACTTGGCAGTCTTGTCGGCGTTGTAATTGTCGTCAAGAAAGATCACGTCTCCCACGGGAACGCCCATCCGCTCTGCCGCCATGCGATAGATGGCGGGGTCGGCCTTGGTGGTGGAAAAATCATTGCAGGACCACACATGGTCAAACAAATCGTAAATACCCAGTCGCTTGAGACAAGGATCCAGCGTATCGTGCGGGCTGGCAGTCAGGACGTTCAGACTGTGTCCCTGCTTTTTCAGCTCCCTCAGCACCTCGGGCACGTGCGCCTTGGCGGGCACCCGGTAGGTGTAGGCGTCAACGGCGTATGCGGTCATTAAAGCGACCAGCTCCTCGCGGGTACGGTCAAGCCCCATACCGATGAAATAGTCGGCAGTCCCCACAAAGCCCAAGGGGGTAATGATCTTGATGATATCCTCTCCGTAAGAAATGTGATGCTCGTCCAGAATACGGAGCATCAGGGCGCCGTAGGTGGGCATGGAATCCACCAGCGTGCCGTCAAAATCGAACAAGTAGGTGCTCATATGATCTCCTGTCAAAAGTATTGAAATCATTATAGCACAGCCTCCCGGTTCTGTCAACGGACGGACACCCGGCAAGCTCCGATTTTGTGCCATAAAGCGTGAATCGGCTCCCTCCTTGGAGAAGAATCGAAGGCATCCGAGAGTGTTTAGGACAAAAAATGACCACCGACAGATCAAATATGGCGAGACGCGCCGGTCCCTGTGTGATAGAATAAGAACGAAAACATCGATCAAAGGAGATAGAAGCATGATCTATCACGTTTCACTTCACGGAAGCGACAGTAATGCAGGCACCAAGGAAGCGCCCTTTCGCACCATCAATTGCGCGGCGGCAATCGCCGCCCCCGGAGATACGGTGCAGGTGCATGAGGGCACCTATCGCGAATGGGTCGACCCCAAGTGCGGTGGGCTTAATGAACAAACCCGCATGACCTATGAGGCAGCCCCCGGCGAACACGTGGTGATCAAGGGCTCGGAGGTGGTGACCGACTGGGAGCGCGTGGAGGGCGGCGTTTGGAGAGCTGTGCTACCAAACAGCTTTTTCGGTGATTACAACCCCTATGCAGATGTGCTTGCAGGGGATTGGATCCGTAAGCCCCACGATGACGGATACGACGTACATACGGGTGACATATACATCAACGGTGCTTCGATGTTTGAGGCGAGCTCTATGGAGGATCTTTACAAGGCAGAGATGCGCGCCGAGGGCTATTCCGGCTATTCCTCGGCTCTCCCGAAAGATATTTTGCATCCGGAGCAGACCGTGTACCGTTGGTATGCGCAGGTGGATGACGGCACCACTGTCATTTTTGGTAATTTTCAGGATAAGGATCCCAACACGGAGACGGTGGAGATCAATGTGCGTCCCTGCTGCTTCTTCCCCCGACGGACCGGGCTCAACTATATCACGGTCCGCGGCTTTGAGATGGCACACGCTGCCTGTCAGTGGGCACCGCCCACCGCTGAGCAGATCGGTATGGTAGGACCGCACTGGGCAAAGGGATGGATCATTGAGGATTGCCATTTGCACGATGCCAAATGCTGTGCGATCAGCATCGGCAAGGAAGGCTCTACCGGTCAGAATTTCTCATACCGATTCGGGCGCAAGTCGGGGCATCGCTATCAGGCAGAGGCAATTTTTGCCGCGTTGAACGGTGCAGGATGGAGCAAGGATAACATCGGCTCGCACATGATTCGTAACAATGTGATCCATGATTGCGGGCAATGTGGTATTGTGGGGAATCTTGGTGGTGTGTTCAGTCGCATTGAACACAATCACATCTACAACATTGGCAGAAAGCGTGAATTCTGGGGGCATGAGATGGCAGGCATCAAGCTCCATGCTGCCATTGACGTGGTGATCGTGGGGAACAATATTCACGATACCAACTGTGGCACCTGGCTGGATTGGCAAGCGCAGGGAACCCGTGTGACGCGCAATCTGTATTACAAAAACGACAGAGCTGACGTTATGGTGGAGGTGACTCATGGTCCCTGCACCATAGACAACAATCTTTTGCTTTCTGACTACGCCATTGTCAATCACGCCCAAGGCACAGCTTTTGTACACAACGTGATGCGCGGTGCTGCATTCCCGCATCCGGTATTTGAACGCGCCACACCCTATCATCTGCCTCACAGCACGGCGGTCATGGGTTACATGGCGGTTTATGGCGGGGACGATCGCCTTTACAACAATCTGTTCTTTGGCAAGACCGAGGCTACCGCCAAGCACTACGCCAATTTTTCGCAATATTACGATCCATTCAGCACGCCTGAGGAATACGAGAAGCTGCTTGAGCAAAAGGGCTATCGTTCTCTGAAGTCCTACACCGAGATCCCTCAACCTGTATGGATCGCAGAGAACGTGTACACGGGATATGCCCAATCCTTCCGTGCGGAAAAGGACCCCTTAACGGTGCCGGAAATGTCCGTTTCTCTTGATGAGCGGGACGGCAAATGGATTCTGACAATGACGGTACCGCAGGTGGTGGCGGACAAGCGATGCGTGCCCGTTACTACACAGCGTCTCGGCACTCCCCGCATCACTGAGGAGCGCTATGAAAACCCCGATGGCACGCCCATTGATTTTATGCTTGACTTTTTCGGCAACTGCCGAGAGGGAGCCGTCATCCCCGGTCCCTTCGCCACACTGAGAGCAGGCGAAAATTGCTTTGTCGTTTGGCATTGATGTTACAAAAAAGCCATAACGTTTGCATAAAAAAGGAGAAATTATGATTTATCACGTATCTGTAAACGGCAACGACCTTGCCGCCGGCACAAAAGAAGCCCCCTTTAAAACCATCAACCACGCGGCTGCAATTGCCGCCCCCGGAGACACGGTGCAGGTGCATGAGGGCACCTATCGCGAGTGGGTCGACCCCAAGTGCGGTGGCTTTAATGAACAGACCCGCATTACCTATGAGGCAGCCCCCGGCGAGCATGTTGTCATCAAGGGCTCGGAGATCGTCACCGATTGGGAGCGGATCGATAGCACGGTGTGGAAAAAAGTGCTGCCCAATACCATGTTCGGAGAGTGGAATCCTTATGCCGAAAGCATCACGGGTGACTGGCTCCAGGAGCCCAAGGGCTATGACGTTCACGCAGGAGATGTCTATCTGAACGGCATCTCACTGTACGAAGCGCCCTCTATGGAGGCATTGTACCTGGCCAAGCGCCGCGAGGTCTGCTGTCAGAACAGCTGGCGTCTGCGGGACGAGCGGCTCCTGCACCCGGAGCAATCGGTCTATCAATGGTTTGCCTGTGTGGAGGAAAATAACACCGTCTTATATTGTAATTTTCAAGAAAGAAACCCCAATGCCGAGTTGATTGAGATCAACGTGCGGCAGTCCTGCTTCCGCCCCAAAGCACCCGGCATCAGCTATATGACGGTGCGCGGCTTTGAAATGGCGCATGCCGCCACCCCCTGGAATCCCCCCACAGCCGAGCAGATCGGCATGGTCGGCCCCAACTGGGCAAAGGGCTGGATCATCGAGGACTGCCATCTGCATGACGCCAAGACAAGTGCTATCAGCATTGGCAAGGAGGCGGCAAGCGGGCACGAGCTTTCCTCCCGCTTTCACCGCAAAAGCGGTCATCGCTACCAAGCCGAGGCGGTTTTTCTGGCACTCCAGCTTTGCGGTTGGAGCAAGGAAAGGGTCGGCTCTCACCTCATCCGAAACAATACGATCCACGATTGCGGCCAAAACGCGGTGGTCGGTCACATGGGATGCGCATTCAGCCGTATCGAGCACAACCACATTTACAATATTGGCGTCAAGCATGAGTTCTGGGGACATGAAATGGCGGGCATCAAGCTCCACGCAGCCGTGGACGTGGTGATCGAAAATAATCATTTCCATCATTGCACTCTGGGCACCTGGCTGGATTGGCAGGCACAGGGCACCCGCGTGACCCGCAACCTCTATCACCATAACGACCGCGATTTTATGATCGAGGTGACCCACGGCCCCTGCACGGTGGACCACAACCTGTTCCTTTCGGATTATTCCATCGACAATAACGCTCAGGGCACAGCCTTTGTTCATAATCTGATCGCAGGCTTGACCAAGCCCCACAAGGTTTTGGATCGCGCCACCCCCTACCACCTTCCCCACAGCACGGCGGTGCTGGGGTATGCCCCCGTCTACGGCGGCGATGACCGCGTGATAAACAACCTGATACTCGGTCATCTTGCCGACACTCCCGAGGAGCCCGCATACAGCCGACATTTGAAGAATATGTGCCGAATGTACGACGAGTACGACACTCCCGAGGAGTACGCGAAGGTTTTCGACGCCATCAAGGGCGATAAGTACAGATCTTCCATCTACGTCAAAACGCCTCAGCCCGTGTATATCGACGGCAATGCCTATACAGGGTATGCCTCCCCCTTCCGCGCAGAAAAATCCCCGATAACGGTATCGGAAATGCGCGCATCCGTGACCGAAAAGGACGGAGCATGGATGCTGGAGCTGACCGTTCCCGAGGATGTGGTCAATGCCGACTGCGTGCCCGTAACCACCGCGCGTCTCGGTGCGCCCCGCATCACCGAGGAGCCCTATGAAAATCCCGACGGGACCCCCATCGACTTTACAAAGGACTATTTCGGCAACACCCGCACGAGCGCGGTGATCCCCGGTCCCTTTGCCGCATTGCAACCGGGAACGCAATGCCTTGTACTCTGGAAGGTATGATCCATAAAGCAAGCGGCGGCAGTACCATCGGTACGGCCGCCGCTTGCTTTATGGCTTCACCACCGCACAGGCGGTAACACCGTAATAACGGAAGGCACGGATAGCGCTCTCGTCAATGCGCTCACCGCAACAGACAATGGGTACCGCAGGGGGACACCCCACGGTGGCCACGGCCAGAATTCTGTCAAGACATTTTTCCGCGGGGAGCCTCTCGCTCGGCGCCAAAATCGCCTCTCTTGCCGACAGAACTTGTTTGGGTCGCGCCAACCGCGGCGGCTCCTCGGTCACGGGAGCGCGCCCGGGCAGGTCACAAAGTGTCTCTGTCAACCGACATAACCCATCACTCCCCACTTGCGGAGTCAGCATAAAAACCACATGATCAGGGTCATAAAATTCGCACACGATACCGTTTTTCAACAACAGATCGGCCAGCTCCCCGCCCCGATAGCCGTAAGGCTTGGTGCGGATGGTCAGCTTCAACGGCTCGTCGCCGCAAAGGGCATAGCCCGCCGCCGCGAGCCGCTGCTTACAGCTCTGCACCTGCCGCACAAACTCGGCAAGGCGCCCGGCGTAGCCGTCTGCCAGATAGGCGTTGACCGCGTCCAAAGATTGCAGGATCAGATACGAGGGGCTGGTGGAGCCGAAAAGTGCCAGGGCATCCTTGGCCCGTTGAGCAAAATCCCCCGAAACGCGATGAGAAATATGCAGATAGGCACCGCCCGTGAGCGCGGGCAGAGTCTTATGCGCCGAATCACAGCACAGATCGGCACCCAGGTCGATGGGATGTCGCGATACGGGCAGAAACTTCAAATAGGCGCCGTGGGCGTTATCCACTAAAAGCAACACGTCACGGGCGTGACAAATCGCCGCAAGAGCGGCCACATCCACCGTATTCCCCAGATAATCGGGACTTGTCAGATAGACGGCAACGGGCTTTTGCGCCACTCCCGTCAACGCCCTGTCCAGGTCGGTGGGCGTGATGGAGCAGGAAAGGTAAGAGCCCGCACCGTAAAGCCACTCCACCGCAAGGTCAAGAAGCCCCACCGCAGAAAGAAAGCTCTTATGGACGTTTCTGCCCGCCAGTATCAGCGGTTTCTCGCCCCGTTCCCGGGCTTTTTGCGCCACAAGGTACAGCATGGCGCGAATACAAAGCGAGGACCCCTCGGTTGAATAAAAGGTATGGGCACCGAAAAGCGCGGAGGCGTTTTCCTCGCTTTCTTTGATGATGCCGTCTGCCTCATAAAGGCTGTCCGCCCCTTGGATCTCGGTGATATCATAGGACTCAAAGCCAAGAAGCGACACCCCCTTGTGCCCCGGCATATGGAGCCGCAGGTTACGATCTTCGGCATACCGTCTGACAAAATCGCAGATCGGCGTCTCCATTATTTCTTCCCCTTCAGGGCACGGGCCACCGCCACCATAATGGCGCACTCCATACGCTTGCGGAAGAGCTCACAGCCCTTTTCGTACACGCCCGTTACCGCGCCCGTGGCATGGTAAGCGTTGGCGGCACAGCCACCCGAGCAATAAAGCCGTGCCCAGCAATCCCGACATTCGGGGCGGGCATAGACATTGCAGGCGGCAAATTCGGCACGGGTGTCGGTATTGGTCACCCCTTGCCAGATGTCACCCAGCTTGAATTTTTCCTCGCCCACAAATTGGTGGCAGGGGTACAGATCCCCCCAAGGCGTCACGGCCATATATTCGGTGCCCGATCCACAGCCCGAGATGCGCTTGTAAATACAGGGGCCCCCGGTCAGATCGATCATGTAATGATAGAAGGTAAAGGGTCTGCCCTCCGCGTCTCGACGGAGCATCAGCTCGGCCAGCTTCTCATACTGATCCTTCACGATCTCCATATCCGCCTCGGTCAGCTCCGAGGGGTCCCCCGCGGCGCAGACCACAGGCTCCATCGAAAGCTCGGTAAAGCCCAGATCCAGCATGACCTTGATGTCCTCCAAAAAGTCGGGATTGGCGTGGGTAAAGGTCCCCCGCATGTAGTAGCCCTTTCCGCCCCGTTCCGCCACTAATTTCTGGAACTTGGGCACAATGCGGTCAAAGCTCCCCTGCCCCGCATAGTCCACGCGGAAGCGGTCGTGGATCTCCTTGCGCCCGTCAAGGCTGAGCACCACGTTGTGGCACTCTCTGTTGGCAAATTCGATCATATCGTCGTCGATGAGCATGCCGTTGGTGGTCAGTGTAAAGCGAAAGTTCTTTCCCTTTTCCTTCTCGATGCTGCGGGCATAAGCCACCAGATCCTTGACTACCTGAAAGTTCATCAAGGGCTCACCGCCGAAGAAGTCCAC
>JAFTNU010000007.1 GCA_017451735.1 Clostridia bacterium | reverse complement strand
TCCTCAAGGGTGATGATATAGCACATACCGAAGATATCGGTACGATACTGAATGGCAACAGAGGTTACCATCGTCTCGGTCATGTAGGTGTAGCTCTTAGGCGACAGAATGTCGGCAGAAGGCAGGGTCACATCCTCGGTGGTGGAAGCAACGATGCGGAAGCAATTTTCAAAATTGGTAACCTTTTGAGATGCGGCATGGGTATAGGCATAATGCGAGACCTGCAAGGTCACACCGGTATTCTCATTAAGGTAAGTACGGAAGCTGCTCCCCTCCATCTGGGTCTCGGCAGCAATGGTTTTAAAGCCCGCGGCCTCCAGAGTCTGGCAATAAGCCACATAGGAATCTCTGTTGATACCGGTACCGCTGTAAACATACTCGATAGAGTTATCGTTCACATCCACAGTGCCGGAAAGGGTGATTCCCTCCCCTTCGGGTCTGGGGAAATCGGTGACCCAATCACTGGTCATGGTAAGAACCATGCTACAGTTGGTGGGGATCAGTGTTGTAGTATTGCCCTCTTCGTCCGCCTCGGTTGCATCGGTCAGCATGCTCTTAAACAGAGCCGCAGCCCGAGCCAGCGTCACATCGTTCCATGCGGCAACCATGATCTTGCTGTTGCGGATCACAATGCCGTAATCCTTGGCACTCATATCGGCAAGGACTTCCTGCATCTCGGTACGATCCAGGTCGCCAACCAAAATTTCCTTCTCGGTAGCCGCAACCGTATCGTTCTGAATGGCAAAATTATTTGCTCTCAATCCAGTCAGCGACGCAAGATTGCTACGCACCTGCTCCACGACAGTGAAGGGGTAGTCCACGGTGGCACCGGCAGGCTCGGAGCCGTAATCACTACCGGTAGTGATATCCAAACGGTCGTCGAATATCACGGAGTAAGCGGCAAGCCCTTCCTCATCGGTAAAGCTAAGGCTTTCCAGCTTGGCAGCAGTTACCTTTTTATTAAGAGAAAGAACCGTGCTCTTTACACTGTCGGTGTTCAGATAATTCCGCGTAAAGTATGCCAACGCCACGCGGGTCATAAAGTTGTTGGTACCAACGATAACGATCTTGTTATCGAACACACGAATGGCCCAGCCCAAATCGCCCAGCGATTTGAGAGTCTTGACCGTTTCACTGCGGTTAGTTTCACCGATCAGAATCTCCAAATCATCGGTTTTGACGGCGTCGGACTCTCCATCAATGTTAGGACGGATCTTCAGCGCCGTCAATGCGGACAGCTGTGTTGCCATATCATTGACCTGAGATCTGCCGTCACTGGACAGATCGGAAGCATAGATCACCGAATAATCGGTCAGATCCACATCAACGACCTTACTGCTGACCTTGGGTTCGCCGTCTTTACCCTTGGAACAAGAGGCAAGCAACATAACCGTAGAGCACAGCAAAGCAAGGCACAGGAAAAAGCTTAATACTCTCTTCATACCTAAATACTCCTTTTATGTGATAAAATATGAAAACGATTTGCGGTATGTCTTCGTTTGTACATACCGTTAGGCATGTTAATTATAGCATTTTTCGCTCCGATTTGCAAGCATCACCAAAAGGTTTCACAAATCTTATGTTATTTTCATCCTTTTTCACAAAAAGGCTTTCGTTTATTTTGTGATATGCAACAAGAAAAACGCCGATACGGTATGGGCAAAAAGACGAAAAATGAATACTTTATGACAAAACTGTTGCGACTATGGCCCCCCATCCCTTTCCTTTAATTTTGATAAAAAGGAACATCGCGAGAAAAAAGCCTTGAAAAATCATCTTGACATCCCCGCCCCCGAATGATATAATGAAATGCAATATTTATTTTTAATGTTTGAAAGGCATCGGCTATGAAATGGACATCTCTCAATGAACTGCGCGAAAAATACCTTTCCTTTTTCGAATCAAAGGGTCATCTGCGTCTTCCCTCCTTCCCTCTTGTGCCCATCAACGATAAATCTCTTCTGCTGATCAACTCGGGCATGGCACCCATGAAAAAATATTTCACGGGTGAGGAGGAACCCCCCCGCCACCGCGTGACCACCTGCCAGAAGTGCATCCGCACCCCGGATCTTGAGCGTGTAGGTCACACCGCCCGTCACGGCACCTTCTTTGAGATGCTGGGCAACTTCTCTTTCGGGGACTATTTCAAAAACGAGGCCATCCCGTGGGCATGGGAGTTCTTAACCTCCCCCGAATGGCTGGGCATCCCCGAGGACAAGCTTTGGCCCTCTGTCTACGAGCAGGACGAAGAGGCCTTCGAACTGTGGAATAAGGTCATCGGCGTCCCCGCCGAGCGCATCACCAAGCTTGGCAAGGCCGATAACTTCTGGGAACACGGCACAGGCCCTTGCGGTCCCTGCTCCGAGATCTATTTTGATCGCGGTGAAAAATACGGCTGCGGCTCTCCCGACTGCCGCCCCGGTTGTGACTGCGACCGTTTTATGGAGATCTGGAACAACGTGTTCTCTCAATTCAATAACGACGGTAACGGTAACTATACCGAGCTGGCGCAGAAAAATATTGATACCGGCATGGGTCTGGAGCGTCTGGCATGCGTCATGCAGGATGTTGACAATATGTTTGAGGTGGATACCATCCGCAAGATCCTGGATACCGTCTGCACCATCGCCGGTAAAACCTACGGCGAGGACAAAAACAACGACATTTCCATCCGCGTCTGCACCGACCACATCAAGAGCTCTATGTTCATGATCGCCGACGGCGTTATTCCCTCCACTGAGGGTCGCGGCTATGTGCTCCGCCGCATCATCCGTCGCGCCTGCCGTCATGGCAAGCTGTTGGGCATCAACCGTCCTTTCCTTGCCGAGCTCTGCGTGGTTGCCATCGGCGAAAACAAGGGTGCCTACCCTGAGTTGGCCGAAAAGCAGGATTATATCCTCAAGGTCATCTCCATGGAGGAGGAGCGCTTTGACGCCACCATCGACGCAGGACTTTCCATCCTCTCCAATCTGATCCAAGACGCTGTAAAGAACAGCAAAAACGCAGTGACCGGTGAGGATGTATTCAAGCTGTACGATACCTTCGGCTTCCCGCTTGATCTGACCAAGGAAATCCTTGCGGAAAACCATTTGGATGCAGACGAGGAAACCTTTAAAAAGCTGATGGCGGCACAGCGCGACCGTGCCCGCGCCGCACGCGGCAATGTCAGCGGCTGGGACAACGCAACCAAGGGCCTTTTGAACGACCTACCCAAGACTGCTTTCCGCGGTTATGACAGCCAGCGTACCGATGATGCCAAGGTCCTTGCCATCATCGTAGAAGATGAGGACGGCACCCGCAGTGTAAAGGAGATCGGTGAAGGAGACTGCACCGTAGTTCTTGACAAGACCGTATTTTACGGTGAGGGTGGCGGTCAAGTTGGTGATAAGGGTACTCTGACCGGCAACAACCTCTTGCTCAATGTCCGCGACACCAAGAAAAATGACGGCGTTTATCTTCATCTTTGCACCGTGGCAAACGGTACTCTCCGCGTAGGCGATACCGTCTGCGCCCGCATCGACGGCGGCCGTCGGGATGCCATCGCTCGTAACCACTCTGTGGCGCACCTGTTGCAGGCAGCACTTCGTCAGGTTTTGGGTACGCACGTGGAGCAGGCAGGCTCCCTTGTGGACAACGAAAAATGCCGCTTTGACTTCACGCATTTCGCCGCTTTGACCGCTAAAGAGATTGCCGCCGTCGAAAGCATCGTCAATATGCACATTTTTGCGGGGCTGCCCATTACCATGACCGAGATGCCTTTGGATGAGGCCAAGAAGCTGGGTGCCATGGCACTGTTTGGCGAAAAATACGGTAAGACCGTTCGTGTGGTTCGTATGGGCAACTTCTCTACCGAGCTCTGCGGCGGTACGCACATGGATAATACCGCCCGCATCGGCCTGTTCAAGATCGTTTCCGAAACCTCTGTTGCCGCAGGGGTACGACGCATCGAGGCCTGCACCGGCCTTGGCGTTCTGAAGCTGCTGGAAAGCAAGGACCGCCTCCTTGCCGAGACTGCCGATGCCCTGAAAGCACAAAACGTAGCCGACGTCGCCAAGCGCGCGACGCAGCTGCAGGACGAGCTCAAGGGTGCACACCGTGAGCTGGAATCTCTCAATGCCAAGCTGGCAGGCTCCAAAAAGGACGAGCTCCTGGGCACCGCCGTGGCCGTGGGTACCGTAAAGATTGCTACCGCCCGTTTTGACGGCATGGAGCAGGATGTGGCCCGCAGTCTGGCCGACGAGGTCAAAGCAAGCTGCCCCGACACAGTGGCCGTAATCGCCACTGTGAACGGTGCTGATATCAAATTCCTTGCCATTGCGGGTAAGGACGCTGTGGCCGCAGGCGCTCACGCCGGCAAGCTGGTTGGCGCCGTGGCTGCCGTGACCGGCGGTAAGGGTGGCGGAAGACCGGATAATGCCATGGCAGGCGGACGGGATGCCGCAAAGGTGGACGAGGCTCTCTCCTCTGCCGCTTCCCTGCTTCAGGGTCAGTTGAAATAATACAAATAAAGAACAAAGGCGTTGCCTGCAGGCAACGCCTTTGTTCTTTATTTGCCGTTCGCTTTTAACGGCGGTTATCGCGGCGGGCGCGGTTCTTGAAGATGCTCATGATCGTATCAAAGTCATCCTCGGAAATAGAGGAGTCCTCCCCCGCCGTATCATACTTGGGTGCATGGGACACGGGAGCCTCCTGCTGAACGGGAGCTTCCACCACAGGATCGACCTTTGTCTCCGCAACAGGAGCAGGAATGTCTTCCGGTTCGGTCTCTGCGGGCGTATCTTCGACCACAGGAGCGGGTTCGGGAGCGGTATGAGGTTTGGCCGCCGGCACCTCCTTAGCAGGTGCCGCCCCGGGCTCATCCTTGTTCTCAAAGCCGGTAGCAATGATGGTCACTCGCATTTCATCGTCAAGAGAATCGTCGAAAGCAAGCCCCCAGATGACATTGGCATCGGGATGTGCCTGCTTGGAAATCATAGAAGATGCCAGGTCCACATCCTCCAGACCCACATCATGAGATGCGGTGATACTGATCAGGATGCCGCGTGCCCCGTGAATGGAAGTCTCGAGTAAAGGACTGGAAATGGCTGCCTTGGCGGCAAGCTCGGCCTTGTCGGCGCCGGTGGCACCGCCAACACCCATGTGAGCATAGCCCGCATTCTTCATGACAGAGGTTACATCGGCAAAGTCCAGGTTGATAAAGCCGGGAGCATTGATGAGCTCGGAAATGCTCTGCACACCGCGACGGAGCACGTCATCGGCGATCTCAAAAGCGTTGCCCAAGGTGATACGGGTATCGGAAACCTCCTTGAGCTTTTCGTTGGGGATAATCACAAGAGAATCCACATACTGGCGAAGCTCCTTGATACCCCGTTCGGCCTGCTCCATGCGGCGCTTACCCTCAAAGGAGAAGGGCTTGGTTACGATACCAATAGTCAGAATGCCCATTTCATGAGCCACGCGCGCCACAATGGGAGCCGCACCTGTACCGGTACCGCCACCCATGCCCGCAGTGACAAACACCATGTCAGCACCGTTCAATACCTGTTTGATCTCATCGAGAGACTCCTCGGCAGAGCGTGCGCCGATCTCGGGATTTGCACCCGCACCGAAGCCGCGGGTGATCTTTTCGCCGATAACCATTTGGGTGGGAGCATCGGACTTACGCAAGGCCTGGCGGTCGGTATTCACCGCTACAAATTCAACACCGCGGATATTGGCGGCGATCATGCGATTAACCGCATTATTTCCGCCGCCGCCCACGCCGATCACGCGAATGACGACGCCACTTTCGAAATTATTATCGGGTTCAAAGGTCATTATGTAATCCTCCGTTTTTTTCAGTCACGCGCGACCGATATCGCGCTTTGGGGTTGTGTGATAAATCATGTTATATTTTAATATACTTTCCGGCGTTTTGCAAGATGTTTTGCAAATATTTTTCAAAAAAGAAAAGACAGGGTACGACCACACCCGCAAATAACCGCTGATTTTCCATCATTTCGCGGCAAGATACGGTCGTTTCCTGTCTTTTTTCTGCTCACTTCCCTATCAGCTGACGCATATCCTCAAAGATCAGTCGATTGGCATCGGGACGGGCGAAAGCGGCTACTGCGCCCGACAACGCGCGTCGTCGGGCTGGTGAATCAAGAAGTGAAAGCACCGTTACTGTCAGCTCTCCCCCGGCAAGCGTGTCTTCTGTCAAAAGGCAAGCTGCGCCGGCATCCGATAAGACGCGGGCGTTTTTGTATTGATGATTGTCTGTTACATTGGGCGACGGAATTAGAACGGTGGGGCGGGCAGTGGCGGCAATCTCGCTGATGCTCATAGCTCCCGCCCGACAAATGACCACGCTTGCCGCCGCCATACGGCGGGGCATATCGGAAATAAAGGGTACAACCTCCAAATGCGGATAAGCATGCAGTCCACGGGCGCAAAAATCGTTCCAAACGGCATCATATTCCCTTTTGCCTGTGGCATGAAGATGATAAACATCAGGCATATCACGCTCATGCTCCATCAAATCAAGAACAGCCCGATTAAGCTCCCGCGCCCCCAAGCTCCCGCCAAAGGAAAGCACCATGCGATGGCATCCTGCGGGCAACGGTGCCTTTTCTGCACCGCCGACGCATCCCCGCGGCAAGGGATTCCCCACCACCAAGGACCTGGCATTTTTCGGTAACGACTGTGCCGCAGCCGCGAAATTCAACCACACGCGATCCACCTTGCCCGCAAGGTGCTTGACCGCAAGCCCGGGTACCGCATTGGATTCATGCACGGCTGTAGGTACACCGAGTCCTGCCGCCGCACGCAGAGTGGGATAACAAGCGTAACCGCCCGTACCGATGACTATATCGGGAGAAAAGGAGGAAATCAATTTTTTTGCTTCGCCCACGGCTTTTCCCGCATGCCAAAGCACGCGGAGATTGGCAGGTGTGAGGCTGCGAGAAAGCCCCTCAACACGCAAGGATTCCATGGGATATCCTCTCTCACGCACGAGGGTGTTTTCCATTCCCCGCTCACCACCCACAAACAGGATTTCGGCGCGGGGACAATTTTCCTTTACGGTGTCGGCAATGGCAAGGGCGGGCGTGATATGCCCGCCTGTGCCGCCGCAAGTAACGATCAGTTTCATATCAGCGCTTTTGCGTACCGTAGCGTGAAATCGCCAGTACGATCCCCATTTCAAAAATCTGCATGGCAAGAAAGGTGCCCCCCGAGCTGAAAAAGGGTAACGAGACACCTGTATTTGGCATGGAATTGGTTACAACCGCCACATTTAATATAGTCTGCAGGGCAAGCTTTAAAGAAATACCGTAGACCACCAATGAGCTGAAACGGTCGGGAGCGTGAGCCGCAATACGAAATCCGCGCAGAACCAGAAGCACGAACAGCGTCAAAATAAAAAGAGCACCGAAGAACCCCAATTCCTCGCAAATGACAGTGAAAATAAAATCATTCTGCGGTTGCGAAACATAGCCATGCTTTTGTCTTCCCTCACCGAGTCCCAGACCAAAAAGTCCCCCCGACCCAATGGCATAAAGCCCTTGCAACGTCTGCCAGGCGGAGCCCAGAGGATCCACCTCCTCGATGTGTAACCATGTATCCACGCGTACTTGTGCATAAGAGGAGACCAACACAAGAAGGCATCCCGCCGCCGCCACCGCTACTGCCATAAAGGCAAGATAGCGCAAGCGAGTACCCCCAAGGAACATCACTCCCACCCCCAGCATGCCGATGATCAATAAGCCCGAGATATGTTTTTCGGCGGCGACCAACAAGCAGACTGTACCGATGAGCGCTCCCGGCAGCAAAACACCGTAACGGATGCTGCCGCCGTGCTTTTTTACGGAGGTTACCTTGTCCTCATATTTACTGAGCACCAGTGCCAGCATCAGCACAAGCCCCAGCTTTGCCACCTCCGACGGTTGGATCGTGATGGGACCCAGTACAAGCCAGCGCTGGGCGCCTCCTCCCACTGTGCCGATCAACAGCACTAAAATCAAAAGGAATAGTGAGGCGACATAGAGAAAAACGGCAAAAGCCCGAAAAAAGGCAGGCTTTGCAAACAAGACAAAGGGTACCGTCAACGCTACCGAGAGTACTGCAAAAATCACGTAGCGTTTAAAAAAATAGGTGCTGTCCCCATAAAACTGTTGACCGTAGACCGAGCTGGCACTGAAGGACATGACAGCGCCGCATACCAACATCAGAAGCACCAGCACGAGAAAAACCGTGTCTGGGCTTCCCCGCTTTTCACACAATTCGGGATCCTCTCCACGGGTAACGAAAAATACCACACGCCAGGCAGGTGATTTTTCCATATTCTCACCTCCCCAATAAGGCTAAAGCGGCAAACAACGCCCCCGCAAGTGAGAAGGTGCCGACCACTCTCCATTCGCTCCAACCACCCTTTTCAAAGTGATGATGCAACGGAGCCATGCGAAACAGTCTTTTGCCGCCTGTCACCTTAAACCAGATCACCTGCAACATCACAGACACCGTCTCGATTACAAAAACACCACAGGAAATCAGCACCAACAACGGGTGTTCGGTCAGTATCCCCACCGCCGACACAACACCTCCAAGAAACAAAGAACCCGTATCTCCCATGAAAACCTTGGCCGGATGGGCGTTAAAGCAGAGGAAGCCCAGCACAGCGCCCAGAAGAAGGGCACCTACGATCATGACCGCCTCCTGACCCTCACTGTACCCCCAAAGGAGGAAAAAGGCGGCCAGAACGGCAACGGTGGAGGACAGCAATCCGTCCACACCATCGGTCAGATTCAAAGCATTTACCAGGCCTGTGAGATACAGAAGTGCCAACGGGTAATAAAAAATACCCAATTCCAATGTTTTATCGGTAAACGGCAGTAGGATGGCGGTATCGATATCCAGCAGCATTCTTGATAAAAAGAGAAATATTGCCGCGGCAAGCAATTGAAGCAGATATTTCTGCGCCGCTGTTAATCCCTCGTTTTCCCGTTTGACCAGCTTGCGGTAATCGTCAAAAAAGCCAATAGCACCGCAAAGAATAGCATACACAAAGACCAGCGCAGGCGCACGCATTGTGTGATTCTCCCCTATCCATAACAAATAAAGCGCATATAGAACCAATGCACCGCAAATGCCACCGATAAAGGCCAGTCCCCCCATGGTTGGTGTACCCGCTTTGGTCAAATGCCAAGAGGGACCGATCTCCAGGATGGGCTGTCCGGCACGATGACGACGCAATACGGGAATCAGCACACGGGAAAAAGTCACGGTTAAAAGAAAAGAAACAAGAAAAAGTGCCACAACGGTATAAAAAACAGTCGAATTCACTTTTGTTCCGACCTCCTTATCATTCCCACAATCCGCCCCAGCTCCATGCGACCCGAGGCCTTAAATAAAATCGCCGCGTTATGGGGAGTGAAACGTCTCACAGCATCAGCCAAAGCCTCCCCCTCTTCTTTTTCAAATGTACGGATCACACTCGCAGGCATACCGCTCCGGCGGGCACCGTCAGCAATATGGCGGGCCTGTCTGCCATAAGTAAAAAGCATGGAAATTCCCGATCTGACCAAGGCCTCACCGACTGTACGGTGTAAAAGAGCGGCATGATTCCCCAGCTCCAGCATATCTCCCAATACCGCCACGCGAGGACGATAGGTAGCCCGATATCGTAAAACCTCCAATGCCCCCACCACCGACTCGGGAGAAGCGTTATAGGTATCGTCGATCAAGAGTCGCGCTCCAAGTAAAAAAGTGTGCAAACGGGGTGAGTTTTTGCCCGCTTTTTCCAGTCCAGTTCGGATCTGCTCCGCCGAACATCCGATCAGTGCACAGGCTGCGCCGACAGTGAGAAGCGTAGACTGTCCCACAGAACCGGGAACACCCCATTCAAGATTAGTTATGACCCGATCTGGGCAGATCAAATCTCCTGTCACCCCATTTTCGTTCATAACAACATTTTCCATGTAAAAATCTGAACGGGGTCCTTCCCCCACTCGACGGATGCGATCGGCCGGACAGGGAAAGACATCTGCCGGCAGAGCGGCAGGAGTCAGAAGAATTCCCTTCTCTGAAAGATTGGATGCGAGCTTTGCTTTTTCGCCCAGCAAATTTGAGAAATCCACAAAATGTCCGATATGTGCAGTCCCTACATTGGTCAGCACAGCAAGATCGGGGTTTGCCGCCCGTGCCATCGGTTCCATCTCACCTATGTGATTGATACCCAACTCTGCCACCCAGTATGTACAAGGTTCAAAGGAAAGAACAGAAAGCGGAAACCCCAGAGAGCTGTTAAAATTCCCTTGACTGTAGGCAACAGTACTTTGCTCCGCCAGCACCGTTGCGATAGCCTCTTTTACAGTGGTTTTGCCTGTACTGCCACTGATAGCGATCATATACGCACCGCTTTGCTTGCGGTAGAACGCGGCGGCACGGAGTAGCGCTTCAACGGGATCTTGCACCTCAAAGAAAAGTCCGTTTTCGCAAGGCTTCGTCTTGCAGAGAACACCTGCGGCACCGTTTGCGAATGCTGCAGGTATGTAGAGCTCTCCATCGGTGCGGTTACCCGGCAGGGCAACAAACAAATCGCCTTGCTTGACTTCGCGTGAATCTGTCGCAATTCCCCTGATCTCCCCCTTGTACGTTCCCGCAAGGGGCACGCCAAAAGCATCGGCAAGATCGTACGGCGTGCGCAAGGCCTTGCAAAGCTCAATCCGCATTCTTTTCTCGCTCCATCCGCGCGGCCATACACGATTTTACGATCTCCCGCTCGGAGAAAAACAGGCGGCTTCTACCGCGGATCTCGTACTCCTCATGTCCCTTGCCCGCAAGTATAAGAACATCTCCGCGACGGGCAATGTCAATGGCAAATTCAATGGCTTCTCTGCGATCGAGAATCACCTTGTATGGCTTTTCTTTATCGACGCCCTTGAGAATGTCGCGCAGAATATCTTCGGGACGCTCGGTTCGGCAATTATCGGAGGTCAGAATCAAAAGATCTGCCAGACGGGAAGCGATCCTACCCATTTCGGGACGCTTGGATCGGTCACGGTCACCACCGCAGCCAAACAGCAGGATGATGCGCTCTTCCTCCCCGCAAAAATCCCGTACGGTGCGTAATAGCTTTTCCAAAGCGTCAGGAGTATGGGCATAATCCAAAAATACCGAAACGCCAAACGGGTTTTCTCCCACCCGCTCCATTCTACCGCGCACGCCTCCAAAGTCAGAAAGCGCCTTTTGAACGATATTTCCTTCCACGCCAATACTCAGAGCCGTAATAGCCGCCAAAGCGCCGTTTTCGATGGAAAATTCACCCGGGACGGACAAATCAATGGAAAGGCAGGGTGCTTCGGGCAAGCAAAGGGTAAAGGAAACTCCTTCACTCCCCCGCTTAATGCTCCGCCGAAGCGTTTCTTCGTCCAAACGCCATAAAGGAAGCTCCAAGCTGTCGGCCAATCGACGGCCGTAAGATGAAGCGCAGGAAACCACTGCTCCGTCACAAGCATCAAACAATTTCCGTTTTTCATTGAAATATGTTTCCATATCTCCGTGAAGATCCAAATGATCCGGGGTCAGATTGGTAAATA
The DNA here is from genome assembly GCA_017451735.1 of Clostridia bacterium. Classification (GTDB taxonomy): domain Bacteria; phylum Bacillota; class Clostridia; order Oscillospirales; family CAG-272; genus Firm-07. The sequence goes on along the minus strand of JAFTNU010000007.1, from coordinate 11,495 downwards.
TACCGCGTGTAAAATGCAGTGGGGAGGTTTTAGAAAAAGCAAGCGCATGCGAGGTAACCTCCATAATGACATATTCGGCACCCCCGTCCCGCATTTTGGCAAGCAATTCGTATAATTGCGCGGGGTCCGGCGTAGTCATGTTGGCAAGACGGTCATCATTTGGAGCGATCAGAACCTGATCGTTCAACCGACACTCTACCGTACCGATCAGGCCGCAGGATACCCCTGCTTTCCGTAAAACGGCATATAGCATGGATGCCGTAGAGGTTTTGCCGTTGGTGCCTGTGATGCCGATGAGAGAAAGGTTTTTGGCAGGATGCCCGTACCAGGCATCGAACAAACGTGCCAGCGCATCACGGGCATTTTCTACCAGCAGGTAAGCGCACCCCTCCAATGGCCTTTCGCAAACCACAAATGCAGCGCCTCTTTCCAATGCTTCACCCGCATAAAGACTCCCATCCCGATGCAACCCCCGCAGAGCCACAAAAAGATTGCCTTTTTGCACTGTGCGGGAATCTGAAGCGATCCCCGTAATCTCTCTGTCAGCAAAACTCGTCGGATTATATCCGGCGGTAGCGAGAAGTTCTTTGAGATACATAAGTGCCTCCCCAAATCTATTCAATCATTTCATCATAGGGGAACTGTAGTACGATCACAGTTCCCGGTAATACCTCTGTCTCTGCTGCAATCGACTGCCCGATAACGGTTTTATCGGTTTTCAATGAATCCTTTGCCCCCGTGATCGCCACGTTCAACCCCAGATCGATCAAGGTGCGATTGGCAAGTGAGGCGGTCATTCCAACCAATTGCGGAACGCTTACCGCAGTCACCTCTGTTCCCTCGCCCAATGTCAGCACCACAGTTGCGCCGTTTTTTTCCACAGCACTTCCTCCACTCGGGGTCTGTGCCGTTACGGTGTTACCGTCTCCCACAAAGGAATAGGAAAAGCCGGATTGTGAAAGAATGCGAGCGGCTTCCTCCCGATTCCAACCGATACAGTTTGGCACATCCAGTGTGAGCGCCTTTTCCTCTTCTTCGGTATATACGGCCTCTACACCCAGATATGGCAGAATATTTTCCAATACCCCTGCCACATACGGTGCCGCCACTACACTGCCATATCGACTGCCGTCTGTGGGCTCATCCACCACAATAATGACCGCCACCTCGGGATCATCGGCAGGGGCATAGGCCACACAGGAGCCGATACGGGCACTGTTGTCATCGCCGATCTTTTCGGATGTACCGGTTTTGGCAGCCACCCGATAACCCGCTACATAGGCGTTTTTGGCACCGCCGTCACCGGCAACACCGCCTGCCAATATTTGAGATACGGTCTGTGCTGTCTCCTCACTGATCACCGTTCTCCTCACTTCGGTTTCGTGCGTATACACCACATTTCCGTCTGCGTCGGTCATACTCTGTACCACATATGGCGTCAGCAAATCTCCACCGTTGGCAATGGCACTGACTGCCGTAATCATTTGCAGGATCGAAACCTTAAAGTTTTGACCGAAAGAAGCGGTGGCAAGGTCAAGCTCGGTAAATTTTGATGCGGCATGGAAGATGGAGTTTCCCTCCCCCGGCAGATCGATGCCCGTTTTTTCGAGGAAACCAAAAGCACGCACATACTGATAGAAGCAATCGCAACCGATACGGGCGGCAATGGTCATCATAACGGGATTGCAGGAGTTTTGGAGCCCCTCGGTAAAGGTCAGACTCCCGTGTCCCCCCACCTTGTGACAGTGAATGAGACGGTCTGCCACCGACATACACCCGCTGCAAAAAAAGCTTTCATTGAGGTCGGTCACTGCTTTTTCTTCCAACACCATGGAGCAGGTCACCGTTTTAAAGGTGGAACCGGGCATATAGATCTCGGTAACTGCCTTGTTGGACCAGGTCTCCAATAACAGTCGATTTTTTGCCGCCTTGTATTCTTCACTCCCTTCAGTCAAGCCCAGTGCCTCAAGCGCGGCGACCGAGGATTCATTCAGTGCAAAGGGATCGTTCAGATCAAAAGAGGGAGCGGTGGCCATCCCCAGGATGGCGCCCGTGTTCACGTCCATCACAATACCGCAAACACGGTTTTTCGCCTGTGACTCGATCAAGGTCTTTTCCAACTGCTCCTCCAGAACCGCTTGCACATAGGCGTCAATGGTGGTATGAAGCGTGTAGCCGTCAGTAGCGGGGACATATGCCTCATAAGGGGTAGGCAATTCGTTTCCCGTGGAATCACGAGCTGTGATGTAGGAACCATCCTCTCCGGAGAGCACACTATCATATTGTAATTCCAAGCCGTAAAGCCCCTGCCCGTCGCTCCCCGTAAAGCCAAGCAAATGCGCGGCAAGATCTCCGTAAGGATAATAGCGGGTGGTCACTGCCTCTACAGTGATCATTTCATAAAGCTCATATTCGGCAATAAATTTCAGTACCGCATTTGCCGTATCGGTATCCGCCGAGCGCACCACAGTGCGCTCCAGCTCTGTGGTGTGGGCAATGTGCTCCAGCACCGAATCCCGCGTGAGTCCCTCTACAGCACCCGAAAGCCCGTCGGCAATGCGATCGGCTACTGTATCCCTATCATCGGCGCGCGCAATCACATTCGGAAAGATCGAGATCCGATAAACGGTACGATTGGTGGCAAGCACGCGCCCCGCGGCATCCAGGATCTCTCCCCGTTCGGCGCGGACGGGCGATTCGGTGGTCAATTGATCGATGACCTTTTTCTGATAGCGAGCAAAGTCAAAGACCTGGATGGAAAAAATACGCAAAGCCAGAAAAAGGAAAACAAGGACCAATCCCAATGCCACCACCGAGGAGCGCTTGAGTGTTCTTCGGCTGACAGACGGTTTTGTCATATGATTCCCCCTTTTGCACAAAAAAGCGGAACTTGCCCCAATGGCAAGCTCCGCCGATGGACAGCGACAGATGTCGCATCCCTATTCTATTCAAAATATTTTGGTTTTAGACCTTATTTTCCGAGTGAAGCCAAAGCGTTGAGCAGTGCGGCCATCTCTACGCCGCCACCGTTGACGGCAGGATAGATCTCAACCGAATCACCGCCCGAAAGATCGGGATAAGCGACTTCTTCTCCCTCGGCAGTATTGTCATACTGCTCGGCAAGAACGGTACCGCGGGTAGCCTCCAGCATTGCCACCTCCTCCGAAAGAGTCATGACCTCGGTCTCGGTGCGCTCCAGAAGCATCGAAGTACCGCCGAGAATGCCGATAGACAGTACCAGTATCAGCGCGAAAATAGCATGCAGAAACGCAAAACGGGGTCTGGCAGAGCGCAAGGGCTGAAAGCTTCTGCGCTCACGTCTTACATGAGATTCGGGTTCGGCCCCCCTGCGCTCTTCGGTTTCACGGCGCAGTTCGGCCTTGTGAACGGCGTTAGAAATCGATCGGCGCATGGCTCCGATACGGTCATTGTCGCCGAAACGGCGGTTAAAATACTCCACAAAATCACCTGTGGTCACATAAACACCGCCGTCACCGTCGTCGTGCAGATGAACAATGGTTGTGGCGTTGGGTACAGGGGTATGATCTACCTTTCTACCCTGCAAAGCCTCTCGGGTGCGGGCATGGTAGTGGTTGCGCAATGCTTCGAACTGCTCTTTATAATTATCATTGAAATAAACCTTTTCGTAAGTGACGGTGCCGTTCATATCTTGCGCCTCCTTTCTATCTTTTCTTGTTTCTTGTTAAATTTTTTCAGCGACTCTCAGCTTTGCGCTATGAGAGCGGGGATTTTCCGAAAGCTCACTCGGACTCGGCAAAATAGGCTTTTTGGTAATGATCCTGATCTTCGGCCTGTTGCCGCACACGCAAACCGGAAAGGATTTGGGGCAGGTGCACCCTGCGGCCAAATGCTGGAATGCCTGTTTGACAATACGATCCTCCAGTGAGTGGAAGGTGATGATCGCCACCCTCCCCCCTTGATTCATGCGGGCAACAGCCTGTTCAATGGTAGGAGCGATCACATCCAGTTCTCCGTTCACTTCGATGCGAATGGCTTGAAAGGAACGCTTGGCAGGATGTCCGCCATCCCGCGCGGCGGCAGGCATGGCACTTTTGATCAATTCAGACAATTCATTGGTGGTGCGAATGGGGGCTTTTTCCCGTTCGCTGACAATTCTTGCGGCAATCCGCGGTGCAAACCGTTCTTCGCCGTATTCATAAAGAATGCGTCTGAGCGCCTCCTCGCTATAGGAGTTGACCACATCATAGGCACTTTTTTGTTGCCTGCGATCCATACGCATATCGAGTGGCGCGTCGCTTCGGTAAGAAAATCCGCGCTCAGCTTCATCAAATTGGTGTGAGGAAACGCCGAGATCCAGTAAAAGTCCGTCGATCCTTTCAATTTGCAATGTATCCAGAACCGATGCGATATCGGAGAAATTGCTCCGAACCACACGGGCACACTCGCCCAAGGGAGCAAGACGCTCGCCGGCGGCATGGATGGCCGCTTCGTCACGATCAATGGCAATCAGGGAACCTGTGCTCAAACGACTTGCAATGGCAAAAGAATGCCCGCCGCCACCGGCAGTCCCGTCTACATAAGTGCCGTCGGGACGAATAGCAAGCGCCTCTATACACTCATCAAGCAACACCGAGCGGTGGGAAAAATTCTGTGACATGATCAAAGCCCGCTTTCTTCCAGGGACCGACGAATCTCGTCAATATCCATTTCTTCCACATGCTTGTTATAAAGCGTCTCGGACCAGATCTCGCCAAAATCACCGCAACCAACGATAACAACATTACGGTTCCCTTCTTCATCGGGTTCAATCTTTGCAAAATCGAGAAGACCTTTTGTCAACAACACACGCCCGAGAGAATCGGGAGAAACCTGTGCGGCATCGTGATAAAGGAACCAAAAGGTTTTTTCAGATACGGCACGAGGCAACTTTTTTAAAGGTTCGATGTATTCCTTCCATGCAGGGATCGAAAAAAAGCGAAGGCATTCGCCGCGCAGACTGCGCACGACCATAAACTCGGTTCCAAGTTCCTCGCGCAGCTTGGCAGGGACGGAAACGCGGTTCTTGGCGTCTATGGAATGATGAAATTCGCCGGACAGCATCTCCCGTTCCTCCTTTTCGATCGTATGGAAAGGTATGCCATTTCATAACATTTCTATACATTTCTTTCCACTTAACCATATTATACTTTATTTTTCGCAGTTTTGCAATACCAAATTCGGAAAAAGGAAAAAATTTTTTCGCGAAAAAAGTGATTTTTGGGGCAGATCGTTTCCAAAAAAGAGTTTTGAGTGATTTTTGTGATTTAACACCGAAAATCAAGCTGACCAGCACCGCCTGTGACAGGGCCTTCGCATCAGCTTCACTGTTCCCCTCTTTGTTAGAAAAGATACAAAACGGATACGCCGAGACGGCAAAAAGACCCCCGATGGGCGATCGCCCATCGGGGGTCAGGGGTTATTTGCATTTTTGCCTTGAAGGAGATTACTGCTTCGCGGCGGCGCAGATGGCATCAAAGCGTGCGATCTGCTCTTTGGTGTAGCGGCTCCACTTTCCTGCGCTGATCTCGTAATACTTCAAGGAGGGATCAGCCGCCACCATCGCGTCCTTCGTAGCGGTGTCCACCAGCTCCATCATGGCCGTAGCAGCGATCTGCTTGGCGTTGCAGCTGATGGCTTTGTCAGCATACAGTGTGATCGTGCCGAAAGCATCGGTCTCAAAGGCCAGATAACCCACAGCCGAGTACGTAACGGCATAATAGCCTGTATCCAAAGCATGACGATTATTGCTGGTGAAGTTCTTCAAGCCGTTGGAGGTACCGATGTAGAAATCCTTGTTATCGACCATATAGTCAACACCGGCAACATCCAGCAGATAGGTGCGGAGCATACCTGCCTCCATGGCAGCATCGGCACGAGCGATGATGATACCGAAGGACAGCTTCTCAGTTCCGAACATCTCAGTGAGCTTATCGTAAAGCTCGGAGGAGACGCCTGCGGCAAAGGAAACGGTGGTGAAGTCGCCGGAGGCAGAAACCTTGGCGGAATTGTTCTTTACAACTGCGTTGCTCAGATCACCCACGACCGCATCGTAGAAATAAACATCGATCACATGGAGCTCTCCGTCCTCATCGGTCTCGGTCATTTCACCCATATAGGTGAAGTTGAGAGCGGCGATCATACCCTTCTGCTCCTCAATCAGATAACCAAGGGTATTGGTTCTCATGCCTTGATTGAGGACAGTAACCGTATTGGTATCGGGCGTCTGATCAAAGGGAGTGGTATCCAGGCAATAATCATTGCTAGTGGAATCGTTAGTATTTACAACTTTGCTGGCCTTGACACTATCCATAATTGCGCCGACATTCCAACCGGAGGTCATACTACTGCCATACACAAAGTTGAACGACAGATCTGCAGGAGGTGTTATCGTAGTGGTGAATTTGTAGTAGTACAGCTTGTAGTACTGCACACCCGCCTGAGCGGTGCCCTCTGCGAAGGTATAGGTACCATCGTCATTCTTGACACAGATCTTGCTCAGAGTCGTACCTACTTCAAGCTCCACGGGCTCGGCAAGAGCATCTTCCCAAGTAAAGTTACCGGTAGCAGTCTTGATGACCGTATCGTTTGCATCATTCTTAAAGGAGTTGCCGGACGCCAACTGGGTCTTGACCCAAGCCTGATCGTAATAACCGGAATAAATGGGATTAATGCAGTAAGAAACCACAGAATTGAAGTTACCGGTACCTGCATGCATATTGGAGGTCTTAGCCAAGCCGTAAATCGTGATAGCACGTCCGTCGCTACCGTAGTTGACCATATTGCCCTTGTCACCGGAAGCCATAAGCACGGTAACTTTGTAATTACCGCTTTCGTCCTTAGCATTGATCAGTTCATTGCCACGTTGTGCGTAGTAGGTACGGAAATCCTCGAAGGTCAGATTTGTGCCGGTTCCGTTAACGTAGTTGTAAGCATCGGGAGAGTAGACCCAAACAACCACGGTTTCGCCGGGCTGAACGATACAGGTAGCGGGGTTGGAGATATCCTTCAGCTGGCTATAGTAAGCGTTGTACTGTGCCACAGGGCAACCTGCACGCAGCTTTGCGTAAGAAGACCATGCTCCCACCGTACCGTCACGATCGCTGTTCTGTGTAGATCTGGCAATGGTGTAATCGTACAGATCCATGGGTACAGCAGATGTGTTGGTGATCTCCATTGCCTCGAAGCAGTCGAGATTAGAAGACAGATCCAACGAGTTGGTATCAAAGATATACTCGGTGATGACCAGACCTCCACCAGTCTGATAGCCGTCTTCAGCGAGAGAGCGAATATTCCGGAAACATTCAATCTGTCCGGGCAACAACAAGCCTACATTATATTGGCCCGCACTGGATACGCTTCCTGCCGAATCGTAAATCGTAACAATGGGGGAATATCTACGGCCTAATATTGTTCCCACCTTATAATTGACAGAATTATCCACACCGTAAAGGAAATGAATAGCATATCCACCGCTGAAATTGGCCAAAGAAAGATTGAGATTAACCAAGCTATCGATATAGCGGTAATCATGGGTGTAAATAGTTCCCCAATCAACCTCTTTCCCATTGTAATAGGTTTTACCAATACCATAAACGCGTCCGGTAGAGTCGTTACCATGAGTAAAAGCAACAGTTCTGACAGAATCTTCAACCTTAGTCAAAGTGCCATCTTCTTCTACCTTATAATCTGTCATCTGAACATTTTCGTGGCAAGTTGCAATGCAAATCACATCATCGGAAATTTGCAACCAATCCTTGGCAGCCTCGACATAGTTGAGCTCTACGCCATCAGGATTTTTGTAACTTGCAATGTTTGCATTGCCATTGATAGTAAAGATGACAGCCGATTCACCGGGCTGCAAAACAGCGTCATTTTCGCTGGGGTTACACCAATCTCCCAAATCACGATAAGTCTCGCCGGAACCGTACGAAAGCTTGGCAACATTATCGCCGGAACCCAACCATTCACTAAGACGGGTAGAAGCATTAGAACTTAATGCAGTAGACTTCCACAGCAAATTATTGCCCTCATGGAACAGGTTCTGCGTGTGTACAGTGTAAACAATGGAGTAATCGCTAAGCTTGACAGGCTCGGTTCCGCCATTAGTAATCTCAATATACTCAATCCAAGCCAAATTAGTCTTAACGCCATCAGCGGTATAGTAGTTGCTATTACCACTATTAACAGATATCTCGGTGATGTACATAGAAGGAATATCCATGTCATCGGCATTGGTGGTCAGGCTATCGGTATACACCGTAATGTAGTCATAAGCGACCGAGATATCGGGCGTTGTCACCATTGCAAGGCCGTAGCCCAGAGTCTCCTCCAGGAACAGGCTCCACTCAGCAAAGGTTGCGGACTCGACAACATCGTAAGTCTTGGAGACCACTTCACCGTTGACCGTAACGGTCACGCCCTTGGTTCTGCTGACATCCACACGGACAATCAGTTCTCTGCCCGCCATCACGACGGTGTTCTCCAAGGAGGTCTTGTCTTCCACCTCGATATAGTCTCTGTTGTAGGTCAGACGCTCGTACAGTGTAAGAGGTGCATCACCGCTGACGGTCTTATTGGCCAAGGTGTTTTCGGAATTCTCGCCATCATCGATAGTGATCAACTCACCATTGCGATAAACGGCGTTGTAACCGTAACCCGAAACACGCACAATGGGTGCGCCGTAGGTCAGGCTTCCGTCAGTGGCACCGAAATCATAGAGAATACCGCTATAGCCGTTCTTGCCGTTGGTAGACTCGGCGGCATAGGTCATGGAATATTCAATGGTGAAGTTCTGTCCGCGCAGGGTGTTCATCACATCATCGGACAAAAGCATCATGTAGTCATCGCTGTTGCCTCTGTTATTGACATACAGCTTACCGTTCTTGATCTTCAAGAAGTCAGTCTTGCGCTCGGTCAGCTTGACATTGTTCAAGTGATCCTCAAGGAGAGTGGTGTCATCGGTGATACCGGTGATGCCCAGCAATGCGGCAACCTCGTCATAACCCGAAACATTGCCGTAGCCTTCAAAGTCCTGCATATAGACGACATAACGGCTCTCGCCCTTGTTGGTGGTCATATCGGTCTTCTGGCTTTCCAGCAGTGTACCGGGAGATGCTTTCCATTCCTCGGTCACAACAGAACCGGTAAAGGCCCAGTCGGAATGGCTGGAATATCTGGTAAAGCGGGCCATATCCAGATAGGCGCCCAATTTGTTATTGGTGCCCTCGGTAATATCCCAAACATATTGGAGGCCGTAATCTTCGCCCCAGCTCACGTTTTCACAGGCGGCAAAGGTGGCGCATGCGATAACGAAGGACTCGCAATCCAGAATGGAATAACCGTAAGCAGTGGCATGGGTCTTGCCGGAGGTATAAGTCACACAAGGCAACACGGGATCGGAGGTATAGAGATCACCGTTCCACATCAGCTTATCGTTGCGGAAGAGACCGTACAGATAGTTGTTGTTATTGGCAATATTCTGTCGGTAGGGGCGACCGGAATAGGTGCTATTGTCGGCATCCAGGGCGAAGATCTTGACATCGCTGTCGACATCAAAATAATTGCGGAAGGAATCAAACGTAGCGTTGATCACATAAGAGGCAGAGCTATATGCCCACAGAACGGCAACCTCGCCGGGCTGGAGCCAACCGCTCTCGTATTCCACATTAGTGGGCGCCTGAGCGTAATAGACGGAGGAAGCGTCGGCCGCCAGGATGTTACCCACATCACCCGGAATGATGGGGGTAAAGCGGTTGAAAAACTGATTGGTAAAGGTCACATAAGAATCGTTGCGGGCCGCAAAGGTGTAATCAAACATGTTGATGGCCTTGCCGGAAGTGTTGACCACCTCCACAAACTCATATGCATCAGAACCGACATTATCACCCACCACCTCGGTGATGACGATATCGGGCGTCTCGGTAGTGACCGTCTTATCCTCGGAATGATTGGGCAGAACCGCGACCTGTGCTTCACTGAGTAAGCCGGGAGTCAAATGGCTGTTCCAAATGGTGTACGCAGTTCCCTCTTTGATCGGCACGGATGCATCGATACCGTAGAGGTAATCGGTCGTTTTACTATCGTTTTTGTTAGAGTAATAGTTCTTATCACTCTTACTGATATCGGCATTATAGTAGGTCATACCACCCAAAGCCAATCCGTCGGCCGAGGCAGTGCCCGCCGCGGCCGAAGCCTTGGTGTACTCGCCGGTAACGCTATCGTAGGTATAGAAACCGGTGACCTTGGTCTCGCCGACGACAACCGTCTGACGCACCATGGAGGCGCTCATGTCAACGCCCGCAAAACCGCCCCAGAATGCCCAGGATACCCACTCATCGTAGCGGGCCACATCGGAACTCTTGTTCACAATGTTATCGGGGGCGATACCGTAATTGCACTGTCCCCACTGAACAAGCTCGAAGCCGTCGACCTTGTTATCCAGGTAACGGGTGGTGCTGCCGGTATTACCATCCATGGCCAGCAGCAGAGTGTTATCAAAATTCACGTCATAGTAGTAACCGTTGTTGCTATGATATCTGGTCTCATAGTAGGCCTTGAACATCTCCGTGTCAATGCCGCAGATCCAGGATCTCCACCAATAGTTCCAGATGATAGCGGTCTGGCCGGGCTTGAGCACAGCGGAATCAGGGTTGACTGCGTGGTAGCCTTCTTCCTTGACGATGTAGTAATTGAAATCGGGAACGGGCGCATTATGCACCTCGGAATAAACATCCTCAGCGGATTTGGTGTAGTAAACCACGCCGTTCGCAAACTCGGTCAACGAGGCAGCCTTGGTATAGGTACCGTCTGTGTTCTTGGTGTAATAGTCGGTACCGGCGGCGGGTGCTTTGACAACCGTCAAGGGCTTGAAGGTAGCACCGTCGCGGAGGTAATAAACAACACCCTCTTCAAAAGCGGTCAGATTTCTGACGCTCTGGAAGTATTCGCCGTGAGCGGAGGAGCCCACCGCGCCGGCCTTGAGATCCACAAAGATCGGCTTGGTACCGTCGCTGTTGGCATTGTTGTCACACACGATCTGATACTGATAGAGATCGATATCCTCGGTGCCGGCATTGTAGATCTCAATATACTCACAGACCTCGGTCAGATCGTAAGTATTAAGATCGTACATGAGATAGTACTGTGTTTTGCCATCGGCAGTACCCTGGGCAGCCTCAAACGTAAAGCTACCATCCCCGTTGTCAACAAGGACATAATAACCCGAAAGCGAGTCGCCCTCTTTTCTCAGCGCAGGCTGATAGAACTCCTCAATGGCCTGAGCGGTGTTACCCAAAGCCTGAGCCTTTTCGGAGGCAAAGTCCTTGTGCAGGTAAGTATATACCGATTTGTAATCGGCCGAGTTACTTGCACTCTCGGTAATGATCAAGTCGGGGATATCTGATTTGACGGTGGTTGAACTATCGCACGTTACGTCTCCCTCGGCACAGACAAAGAATGTCATCATCGGTACCATA
>JAFTNU010000066.1 GCA_017451735.1 Clostridia bacterium | reverse complement strand
TTTTGCGGGGCGTTGCCGATTGCTTCGTATCCGCCAGAATACGCACACATCACCGCAGGCGACATATCGCACCGCGAGGTTATCGCATGACCCAACGGTTATTATCGCATTGCCGCAAGGCAATCTATCGCGGGCGATTCGCAGAATTGCCCTACACGGGTAGCCTCATCCGTCGCCTTGGCGCGGATGGACCGTCACGCGGTAGCGCGACACTTTCTCCAAAGGAGAAGGCTTTGATGCGGGTTTGTGCGAACACCCCGGCTACGGGTCATCCTGAGCCAACTTCGCCTTCGGCGAATGAACTCAGCCTGCGGCTGAGTAACTGGAGTTTTTGCGGTGGCAACGCCACCGATTTGCTCCGCAAATTACCAAAAACTCTAATGCTCCTTCCTGTCTACGTGTCATCCTGAGCGGAGTGGAGAGATATCATAAAATGGCTACGTTTTGCAGTTACAGCCTCCACGGAGTCGAATTTTTGCTTGGTGGGGCAGCCAAGTAAAAACGCGAGCCTTAAGGGGGAGCGGGATCTCGTAACGATGACCAATAGCTTCTTCGAGCAAATGTTACATTCCCCCAATTACGTATAAGACCTGTTCTTCCGATACTCTCTCGGGGAGATGCCGAACAGGGCGCTGAAGCGGCGGGAAAAGTAAAACTGATCACAATACCCCAGGGCCTCGCTGATCTCACCGATGGAGCTATCCCCCTCACTCAGGCGGCGACGGGCCTCCAGCATTAGTAGCTCCTCAATATACCGCGCCACACCGGTATACATCTGCTCACGAAAGAGCCGTGCCAAAAGGGCGGGCGAAACAAAGCAGGCGTCGGCCACCTCCCGCACGGTCAGGTTGGCACGCCGGTTTTTTTGAATGTATTCCATGGCACGGATCACGGGCTCCGAAAGCGTTGGCCCGGCAGGCAAGGTACACAGCGGATCGCGCAAAAAGCGGCAGACGGTATCAAAAATTTCGCGCTTTAACTCCAATTGCGCCGTCAGCTCACCGTTGAAGTAGCATGCGGTCATCCGACGGATCCGCTCAACGGAAAAGGGTATTCTGACAAAGCGCCCGCACCCGGAAAACGCATCACGCCCATCGGCACCGGGTACGCGAATGTGAAAAAAGAGCTTGGTCACGGCATCTGTGCCGTAATAGCCGCAGGGAGTCCCGCAGGGGGCCAGATAGACATATCCGGGCTCCAAGGCCATCTCCTCGGCGGGAGACACCAGCATGCCCGCCCCCTCCTCCACATAATAAAGGCGTGAAATGTGGGTGGGCAAGGGCGGTTGCCGCCATTTTTCATCGGTGGTCACATACCCGCTGTATGAGATCTCGATACCCGGCTCCGAAAATCGGCGGGCAAATTCGGCAGACGTCTGAACGATCATAGAAGCTCCTTTAAAAATCCATATGATTGTAGCAAAACAACGTGATAGAAATTCAAAAATTCATATTGCATCTTCATTTTATCATATTTGATCCAAAAGTCAAGCCCGATAATAATTTTAGCAAAAAGTGTGCAAACGGGTTGACTTTTGCGGGGCGCGCGTCTATAATGAGGGTGGTACGTTTTCCACCCCGCCGCAAGGCCTGCCCTTACGGCCACCAAGGCGCTACCGCCGGAAAGAGTGAAATGGAACAGATCAAAAAAAGAAAAGAAATTGACATGACCGAAGGTCCCCTGTTGGGAAAGATCATGCTGTTCATTCTGCCTTTGATGGCATCCAATCTGCTGCAGACCCTTTACAACGCGGCGGACATGATGGTGGTGAGCCTCTCCCATGAGCCCAACGCCGTGGGCGCCATCGGCACCACAGGCGCCTTTATCAACATGATCGTCAACATCTTCATCGGATTTTCAGCCGGTGCCAACGTGGTGGTAGCAAGGCACCTGGGCGCCAAAGATCATGACGCCGTCTCCCGCACGGTACATACCGCCATCTGTATGAGCGTTATCTTCGGCCTGGTGGGCTCGGTGGTAGGGCTCCTGGTGGCCGAGCCGGTTCTTGCGCTTCTGGGCAACCACGGCAAGCTTCTGGAGCTCTCGACCCTTTATACCCGGATCTATTTTCTGGGTGTTCCCTTTATTTCGATTACCAATTACTGCATTTCGATCCTGCGAGCAAAGGGCGACACCAAAACCCCTTTGATCGTCCTTTCGGCCACCGGTGTACTGAACGTGATCCTCAACCTCTTCTTTGTGCTGGGCACCAAAATGTCGGTGGATGGCGTGGCACTGGCCACCGCCATCTCCAATGCAGTTTCTGCTGTAGTGCTCATGTATATCCTGATGCGGGACAAAGGGCCCTGCCGTTTCTCCTTTAAAAAGCTGCGGATCGAGCGCCATTCCTTCTTCAATATTCTGCATATCGGCTTGCCCGCAGGCATCCAGGGTGCCCTGTTCTCGATCTCCAATATGCTGATCCAATCCTCCATCATCCGTGTCAACAACAACCTGGGGTTGGCAGGCGATTCCTATCAGCCCGTGGTGGACGGCAACTCGGCCATTGCCAATCTGGAGGGCTTTGCCTATACCGCCACCAATGCGGTCTGTCAGGCCGCCATCACCTTTACCAGCCAGAATGCGGGGGCGGGTAAATACGAGCGTATCAAACGCGTGATGGGCGCCTGCTACTTCGTCACCATAGCGGTGGCCGTAATCTGCAGTGCTGTTCTCTTCCTCTTTGCCAAACCTCTGCTCTCCCTTTACGGCGTGGCCGGCGGACCCGAGGGGTCGCTGGAGGCCATTGCCTTGGAGACCGCCTATACAAGACTTTACTGGACCATTCTCCCTTATTTCCTGTTGGCCTACATGGAGGTGGGCGGCGGCGTGCTCCGCGGCATGGGACGCTCGGTTACCTCCACCATCGTGTCGCTGATGGGCGCATGCCTGCTGCGTATTCTCTGGATCTCCACCGTATTCAATCAGTTCGAGACTCTGGAATCCATTTATGTCTCCTACCCCATCTCCTGGATACTGACGGGCACCATCCATCTGGCCTGCTCCCTTGTGGTACTGCACAAGCTGATCACCCGGAAGCGTGAGCGAGAAAAAAGCCCGCCCATAACGGTATAAGAAAAAGCCCCATATGGGGCTTTTTCTTATACCGTTATGGGCGGGCTTTTTTC
>JAFTNU010000065.1 GCA_017451735.1 Clostridia bacterium | reverse complement strand
TGCCGTTTGCGAGATCCTCACGGGCGGCTCTGTTGCCGCCCTCAGGATGACACATAGAAAGATCATGTGCTAACAAAGCGTTTGCGCTCGTTCGACTACGCAAACACCGCACTGTGGTGTTATAGAGTTTTTGGTAATTTGCGTAGCAAATCGGCGGTGTTCAGCCGCCGCAAAAACTCCGGTTACTCGCCGGAGGCGAGTTCATTTTCCGCTCAGAATGACACGCGGAGCGTAGCGACGCGTGTCATGGTATGACCACGCGGAGTGAAACGGAGCGCGTCATAGTATAACCGCGGAAGGCAAACACGCCAAGGACCGCCTTTTTCTTTTCCCCTCTATTGACTTTCCGGGCAAATGGTGTATAATATAATTATCTATGCATCATATAAAAAGGAGCTCACCATGAAATCCTATCGCATGAATATTGCGGGGCTTGACCGCGATCTGCCGCTCTGCCCGCTGAACGAAAATTTGCAGATCGGTGCCTTTGTCATTTTCGGCGATCCCGAGCTGACCACGGCCTGCGCGGGGGCTCTTCTTGATCGCGCCCCCGATTACGACTATCTGATTACCGCCGAGGCCAAGGGGATTCCCCTTGCCCATGAGATGGCACGGCTGGCAGGCAACCAAAAGTATTTTATCGCCCGCAAGGCGCCCAAGCTCTACATGACCGGTGTGCTGGAGGTCAACGTGCACTCCATCACCACCGACAAGGAGCAGCACCTTTATCTGGACACCGCCGACGCGGCGCTGATGAAGGGTAAACGGATTCTGATCGTAGACGATGTGATCTCCACCGGCGAATCGCTCCACGCCATCGAGACCCTGGTCACCGAAGCGGGTGGTGTCATCTGCGGACGCATGGCCATTCTGGCCGAGGGCGATGCCACAGAGCGGAAGGATCTCATCTATCTTGAAAAGCTCCCTCTCTTTGACAAAGAGGGCAACCCCATTTGAAAGGAACACGACCATGGCTGAATTTCTCACAGAAAAAGACAAACGTACCCATTATTGCGGTACACTCAACGAAAAAAACATCGGCGAAGCCGTCTGCGTCATGGGCTGGGTCCAGCGCTGCCGGGATCTCGGCGCCCTGGTCTTTATCGACCTGCGTGACCGGACGGGCATCCTCCAGCTCGCCTTTGACGGAGATTCCAACCCCGACATCTTTGAAAAGGCGCGCAAGTGCCGCGCCGAGTACGTCATCGCCTGCCACGGCACCGTCCGTGCCCGCGGCGAGGGGGCTGTGAACAAAAACATCCCCACCGGCGGCATCGAGATCGCCGTCACCGAGCTCAAGGTCCTCTCCGCCGCCCAGACGCCCCCCATCGAGGTATCGGACAGCAAGCGCGCCAAGGATGAGACCGCCCTCAAATACCGCTACATCGATCTGCGCCGTCCCGAGCTTCAGCGCAACATTAAAATGCGCCATGATCTGGCTCGCGTAGCAAGACAGTATTATTACGAAAACGGATTTTACGAGATCGAGACGCCCATGATGATCAAGGCGACCCCCGAGGGTGCCCGTGACTATCTGGTGCCCTCCCGTGTTCACAAGGGCAGCTTTTACGCCCTGCCCCAGTCTCCTCAGATCTACAAGCAGCTGCTGATGCTGTCTGGCTTTGACCGCTACATCCAGCTGGCCCGCTGCTTCCGTGACGAGGATCTGCGTGCCGACCGTCAGCCCGAATTCACCCAGATCGACCTGGAGATGTCCTTTGCCACCCAAGAGGACATCATGCAGATGAACGAGGGCTTTATCGCCCGCGCCTTCAAGGAGATTCTGAACATTGACGTGCCCCTCCCCATGCCCCGCATGACCTATGCCGAGGCAATGGAGAAATACGGCTCGGACAAGCCGGATACCCGCTACGGCATGGAGATCACCGATATCTCCGAGGCGGTCAAGTCCTCCGCCTTCGTGGTATTCAAGTCCGCCATCGAGCAGGGCGGCAGTGTCTGCGCCATCGTCTGCAAGGGCGCCGCGGCAACGCTCACCCGCAAGGAGATCGACAAGCTGACCGAGCACGCCAAGGGCATCGGCGCCAAGGGTCTGGCGTACGTCCGCTGGGTGGACGACGCCCCCAACTGCTCCTTTGCCAAGTTCATGACCCCCGAGGAGCTGGATGCCATCTACGCCGCCGTAGGGCTGACCAAGGGCGACGTGATGCTGATCTGCGCCGATAAGAACAAGGTGGTGCTCCCCACTCTGGGTGCCCTGCGTCAGATCGTTGCCAAGAAGCTGGAGCTGATCCCCGAGGGACAGTTCAACTTCCTGTGGATCACCGAATTCCCCTTCTTCGAGTGGAACGAGGAGACACAGCACTGGGATGCCATGCACCATCCCTTTACCATGCCTCTGGAGGAGTGCCTGCCCAATCTGGAAAGCGATCCCGGCAGTGTCCGCGCCAAGGCATACGACATGGTGCTCAACGGCACCGAGCTCCTGTCCGGCTCGATCCGCATCACCGACTGGCAGCTGCAGGAAAAGATGTTCAACGCACTGGGGCTCAGTGCCGAGGATATCGAAAAGAAGTTCGGCTTCCTTGTGGAGGCATACAAATACGGCGCACCGCCTCACGGCGGCTCCGGCATGGGGCTTGACCGTCTTGCCATGGTCATGACCGGCGCCGATTCGCTCCGCGACGTCATCGCCTTCCCCAAGGTGCAGAACGCCAGCGAGCTGATGTCGGGCTGTCCCGCCCCTGCCGATCCCAAGGCGCTGGAGGATCTCTCCATTGCGGTGATCGAGGAAAAGGAATAAAAACGACAACGGGGTTTCTTCACGCAAGAGGCCCCGTTTTATTAAAAATGTTATAAAAAAGAGGTACCGTATGTTAAAAAAATGTTTTTTGGTTCTGATGGCGCTTCTCATGATCCTCACGCTTGCGGCCTGTGACAAGCAGGATCCCGATGCCGTGGAGGACCCCGACACCACGAACAACGGCGGGGACTCCCAAACCGGGGGTGATAACAATACCACGCCCCAACAGAACACCTCCCTTTACAACTCGGGCACGCTGGAGGACAGCGCGATCACCTGGGAAATGTACGAGGACGGCCGGCTGATCATTAAGGGCACCGGTGAAATGACCGTTCTGGATCGCCCCAACGACTACCCCTGGTATCCCTTTGGGGGAAGCACCTCCTCCGAGCGCAGTGATGCCGACGGTGGCGTTCCCCTGGCAACGAGCATCATCATCGAAGCCGGGGTCACCTCGGTGGCGGACAAAGCCTTTTTTGAGTGTAAGCTTCTAAAGACCGTGACCCTTGCCTCCACCGTCACCTCCCTTGGTTACCAGAGCTTTGCCTACTGCGCCAATCTGCAGACCGTAAGCGGCACAGGACTGACGACCATCGGCGACCAGGCCTTCCGCTATTGCACCTCCCTTGAAAAGGTAACACTGTCAAGTGCGCTCACCACCGTGGGCATGAGCGCCTTTGACAATCTGCGTCTGGGCAGTAACACAAACCAAAAGCTCGCCATCCGCTTCAAAGGAACCCAGGCACAGCTCTCTGCCGTCACGATAGACTCGGGCAACGCCTATTTCAAAGAAGCCACCGTGGAATACGTGAGCGAATGAACAGATGCAAAAGCAGGCATAGGAAAAGGAGAACCTTTTGGGTTCTCCTTTTCCTATGCCTGCTCAAGGGTTCCCACAAGACAATCTATCGCGGGCGCATCGTATGCGCCCCATACGGGTTTGCGCAAACAATGCGGCTACAGTAGCCTTCTCCAGCGGAGTTCCACCTCGCCTGCGGCGAGCCGCCCAACCGGATGAGGAAGGAATGGATTTGATTTGTTCGCACAAACGTTCATCGGAAACATTTGTTATCAATGTGATTTAGTGCAAACATATTTTCCTAAGGCTCTCCTCATACGCCGCCTTGTCGACGGATGGAACGTCGTGCAAAAGCACGTCACCTTCCCCGCTGGGGAAGGCAAG
>JAFTNU010000064.1 GCA_017451735.1 Clostridia bacterium | reverse complement strand
TTCGAAACAGTAAGTAACTGACTGCCAAGGAGTCTGACGTGTACATACCACGCCTCGCGCTTCTTGCGCTCGTCGAGATTCTTCGTCGCGCTTTGTTGCGCTCCTCAGAATGACACATAGAAGGGGCGCGGGCGGACACAGCAAACGACGCGGGGTTGGTGCGAGAGTTTGGGTGAATGTAACTCCATAGCCTTCTCCTTGGGAGAAGGGGGACCGCTTGCGGTGGATGAGGCTGTTTTACGCACTATGTCTGTGCTCACTCTTTGTTACTTTGTGCCTCGGGCATCCTCATCCGTCAGGCTTTGCCTGCCACCTTCCCCCTCTTGGGGAAGGCTACTGTAGCCGGGATGGCTGTACTAACTTGCGGCACTGTCAACCAACAAAACCATTAAAACGGGCAAGTTATCGGTTCGCTATCTCCGACCACATTTCCCTTGACCAAGGTTTTCGGTAGAGAAAAGTGAATTTCTTTTTCGCCCACAGCGAAAAAGAAAGAGAAAGGAGACCCCCTTTTGCAAAAGGGGGTCTCCTTTCTCTTTTCTCCTCCGCTTAGCCGACAACGGTATAGCCCGCGTCGGTGATAGCCTTGGCCATATCGGCGGCGGGGACCTTGGTGGAGGCCACTACGGTCACGGTCTTGGCCGCAAGGTCTACCTTGGCGCTGTCCACACCCTTCAGGTCGGTCAGTGCCTTTTCCACGTGTGCGGCGCATTTGCCGCACATCATGCCGTCTACCGTCAGAATGGTGGTAGCGGTTTCTTTCTTTTTACCGAACATTTTTTGTTCCTCCTCTTTCTTCTTTTTTTCTTTTTGCTTCCGTTCGGTCTCCCGCCCGCGAAGGGAGCGGGGCACGAAACGGGTCAGACGCAGGGCGTTGAGCACCACGAAAACCGACGAGCAGCTCATGGCCGCCGAGGCGATCATGGGGGTCAGCAGCAGTCCGAAGGCGGGATAGAACACGCCTGCCGCCACAGGGATGCAGATCACGTTATAAATGAGCGCCCACAAGAGATTCTGCTTGATATTGCGCCGTGTAGCGCGCCCCAGCTCCAGGGCAGCGAGGGCATCGCACAACGAGTTGCCCGTCAGCACCACTCCTGCCGATTCCACGGCAACGGCCGTTCCTGCCCCGATGGCAAGCCCCACATCGGCACGGGCAAGAGCGGGTGCATCGTTGACGCCGTCACCCACCATGGCAGTCACACCCTTTTCGGTGTATTCCTTTGCGATCCTTTCCTTGTCCTCGGGCAACAGCTCGGCGCGAAGCTCCTTGATACCCGCCTCTGCGGCAATCTTACCCGCGGCGGCGGGATTGTCGCCGGTCAGCATGACCACACGGACGCCTTCTTTCTCAAAGCCTGCCACCGCATCCCTGCTGTCGGTGCGGAGCGTATCGGCCACGGCGATGCAACCAAGGATCGTATCCCCGCGGGAGATCAGCACCGCGCTTTTGCCCTCCCCTTCAAAGCCGAGGGCCAGGGCTTCGATTTCGGATGTGAGGGCTGGAGCCCCTTCCACCAGTGAAAACAGAGCACGGCGTCCCGCTAAAACAAGGGTTCCGTCGGGCAGGGTGGCCGACAGTCCCCGCCCCGTATGGGAGACGAAATCGGTCAGCGTCAGACGATTTTCGGAAAGAGCAGCGATGGGTCTTGCGATGGGATGCGCCGACAGCGCCTCGATGGAGGCGGCAAGGTCGATCAGCTCCCGATCGGAGCCCGAAAGGGTCTTACAATCGGTCACCGTCATTTCACCGCGGGTCAATGTCCCGGTCTTGTCGGTGAGCAGATATTTTGTGGTGGCAAGGGTCTCCAGTGCCTCGGCACTTTTAAAGAGAATACCGAAGTGTGCCCCCCTGCCGCTGCCCACGGTGATGGCGGTGGGAGTGGCAAGCCCCAGGGCACAGGGGCAGGAGATGACCAGAACCGATACCGCCGTACGAAAGGCAATGGACGGATCACGGGTGGCAATCAGCCAAACGGCGGCGGTGACCACCGCAATGGCAAGCACGGCGGGCACGAACACGGCACTGACCTTATCGGCCAACCGCGCCGCAGGCGCCTTGGTGGCGGCGGTCTCCTCCAGGAGTGCGGCGATACGGCGCAGGGTACTCTCCTCGCCCAGACGATCGACACGGACGGTCAATGTCCCCTCCTCCAGTACGGTGGCACCTGCCACCCGCTCGCCCACGCGGACGGTACGGGGCAGTGATTCGCCTGTCAGCATGGCCTCGTTGACACTGCCCTCCCCTGCTTCGATCACACCGTCGGCAGGAATCTTCTCTCCCTCGCGGACAAGGATCAGCGCACCTACGGTCAGCTCCTCCAGCAGTATCTCGATCTCACCGCTCTCGGTCACAAGACGCGCGGTGCGGGATTCCTCGGCGATCAGGGCGCGGACCGCGCCCGCCGCCGAGCGGCGGGCTCTGCCCTCAAGAAATTTACCAAGAGAGACTAAGGTCAGGATCATTGCCGCCGATTCCATGTAGAGCTCATGCAGATACTGATGCACCAGTGCGTCGTTACCCGTGGCGGAGCCGTAAATGATAAAGCCACCCGCCACAAGGCCATAAACAGCCGCCGAGGCCGAGCCCAGTGCCACCAGGGAATCCATATTGGGAGAACGGTGGAAAAGGGCGGAAAAGCCACCGCGGAAGAAGCGGCGCTCCAACCAAAGGACAGGCACCGTCAATGCAATCTGTAAGCACCAGAAGGCCACGGGATGCTCCATGGCATTGAGAATCCCCGGTGCGGGGAACGGTGTCATGTGCCACATGGCCACCACCATTAAAAGAGCGGTGAGCACGATGGAGGCGATGAGTCTCCCTGTCTCGATCTTTTTCTCACGGGCGGCGCGGGCCTCTTCTCCCTGCTCCCCCTTTTTTTCAAGTCCGTAGCCGGCGCGGCGGAGCGCCGCCGAAAGGCGGCGGAAGACTGCCTCGGTGTCGGCATCGTCCGAAAGCGTAATTGAGAGCGTCCCCGACAGCAGGCTGACCGCAAAGGGGGTCTCCCCCAGCACCGAACGGGCGGCACGCTCCACGTGCGCCACACAGGCGGCACAGGTCATGCCGGTTACGGAAAATATTTCCTTTTTCACTGCATCACTTCCTTATCATTTGTTAGTATATCCTACTTTTTCAAAAAAAGCAAGACGGAAAGAAGAAGTTCTGTAAATGGGGAAAGTGACCTGCGTTGTTACCCGCCATCCGCGCTTCATCACAAAACGGGCGGTTTCATTCCCCGATATTCCTATCAATGCGCTTTTAAAAAGTAAAAAAAATGTTAATAATGCCTTTTCACCGCCCATTCTTTTCCCTTTTTTCTTGCACCGATATATTTTTTATGATATAATATAGATTAATATCGCGCGAGCGTGCGCGCGTGTCGTACGACATTTTTAAGAGGGTGCTTTTGTGTGACTGACTTTTCCCCACCCCCTTGTGGAAATTTTTGCTTTTGGTACCGTCGGGTTGACGACAAGACCGTCAGCGTTATGGTAGAATGCATACACACTTCAAACGAAAGGACGAAAAAATATGGCATATCCCGACGAAATCAAAGAAATGTGGGAATTGGTGAAGGAATCGTTCCGCAGTGAATATTCCACCACGGCCTTTGAGCTGTGGTACGGCGCCATTTCCCTTTCCGACTTCGATCCCGAAAAAATGGAGATCGTTTTCACCACAGAATCTCCCTATAAAAAGCCGGTACTGGAAAGAACCTACAAACCAAAGATCGAGGAGCGCTTTTCCTCTCTTGTGGGCATGGAGGTCACGGTCTCCTTTACCTGCGTGGGTAAGCCCGTTGATAAGGATGCCCTTTTGCGCCGCATCAACGGAAGCAGCGACACCTCCCCTTCTCCCGCACAGGCATCCCCTGTGGAAAATACCCCGGAGATGATTCAGCGGGCAAAATACACCTTTGATAACTTTATTGTGGGCGAAACCAATAAATTTGCCCGTGCCGCCTGCTGGAAGGTGGCAAACAACCCCTCTAACGAATGGAATCCCCTCTTTATCCACGGTCCCAGCGGCGTGGGCAAGACCCATCTGATGTGTGCGGTCATCAATGAAATGCGCCGCCAGAAGCCCGATACCAGAGTCATTTATACCAAGGGTGACGATTTTATCAATGACATGGTCAAGTGTCTGGCCAACAGCGATATGGAAAGCTTCCGTGCCAAATACCGCGGCTGTGACGTGCTGCTGGTAGACGATATTCAGTTCATTGCGGGCAAGGTGGCCACACAAAATGAGGTGTTCCATACCTTCCAGGCCCTGTTTGACGAGGGAAAACAGATCATTCTGGCCTCTGACCGTCCCCCCAAGGACATCAATCCCCTGGAGGAGCGACTCCGTTCCCGCTTTGAGCAGGGACTTCTGGCCGATATCAATCCCCCCGACCTGGAATTGCGCGTGGCCATTATCAAAAAGAAGGCCGAGTATCTTTCCATTGACCTACCCGATGAAGTATTAACCTATCTGGCCGAAAATCTGCGCTCCAACATCCGTCAGATCGAGGGGGCCATCAAAAAGCTGAATGCAAAGGCATTGCTTGAGGGAAGAAACATTTCTATGGAGTTGGCAAGGGACTGCATCAGCGACCTTTTGGGTGACGCAGAACCCCTGAACGTGACCATTGACAAAATCTTTGCCGCAGTCTTTAAAAAGTACAACATACCCAAGGAAGAGGTCGTGGGCAAAAAACGCAACAAGGAGATCGCCACCGCCCGCCATGTGGCCATCTTTCTCATCCGCGAAATCACCGAAATCTCCCTGCCCAATATCGGCAAGATCTTTGAGCGGGATCACTCTACGGTAATGTCCTCCATCGAATGGGTCAAAAAGCGTACCATCGCAGAGCCCATCTTTGCCGCAGATATCGAAAATCTGAAAAAGGAGATTCAGGGGCGGTAAAATGTAAGGTTTTCTCTTTGAAGAAAGTAAAAGAGGGTAAGAAAAAACCGATTCAAATGTTTTCCCCACATTCTTCCCCACATTTTCCTTTCCTGTTAATATCGGTGGAAAAATAAGAAAATGCCTGCGGGGCGGGGCTTTTGGCCTGTGGAAAACAGAAAAGCTCTTTTCCGATCGGCATATTTTCCCGGGTTTTCCACAGAAAAAGGACTGTGGAAAAAACTCATAGTTTTCCCATTTTTGAAAAAAATATACGTGAGTGGAAAGAAAATCACTGAAAAATTGAGTTTTACACAAGCATGTGGTAAGCTTTTCCGTTTTTTCTTCACATTTTTTCCTGTGTCTTTTCCATGGCATTTTTGCATTTTCAGGCCCGCTAAATCCTTGTGTGGCAAGGGTTTGCAGGGTTTTGCACAGTTTCCCCAACCCATAATAGAACTACTACGAAATTATTAAATCATTCATTTCTTTTTCCCGCCCTTGCGGGCGCAGCGCTGACGCGCCAAAAAAAGGAGATGGAAAGGAGCTTTTATGAAAATCATTTTCGACCGCCAGACGGTTCTTTTGGCAACGGCACCGCTGATGTGCGCCGCAGGCGGTAAATCCACCCTCCCGGCCATCGAGGGTATCCGTATCGAGGCAAAGCAGCCCGATACCTGCACCCTGACCACCTATGATCTGGAAAAGGGCTTGCAGATCACCATCGAGGCAAAGGTGATCGAGGAGGGCTGCTATATTATCAATGCACAGAAATTCAATCAGACCATGCGCGTGATGGACGGTGGAGAGGTCTCGCTGACGGTGGATAAAAATATGAACGCCGTGATCGAGAGCGGTAAATCCTCTCATAAGATGATTGCATTGCGCGGTGAGGAATTTCCCGAGCTGCCCATGCTGCAGAGTGAGAAGGGCTTTTCCCTGCCTGCGGGAACACTGAAGGAAATGCTGGGCAAGACCATGTATGCCATGGGCGTGAATGATCAGCGCAATGTACTCAACGGCACCTTTTTTGAGGTGGAAAACAACAGATTGCTGTTGGTGGCCTGCGACAGCTTCAAGCTGGCCAAGTGCATCATGAACACCACTGTGGAAAATAAGAATGCCGACGGCTCGGATCTGCGCTACCGCTTTATCGTGCCGGTCAAGACCGTCAACGAGCTTTATAAGCTGATCTCGGGGGATTCCGATGCGCAGGTACGCATTCATATGACCCGTAAGCACATTATTTTCTATATCGGCGAGCTGATCTTTTTCTCCCGCCTGGTGGACGGCGAGTATATCGATTTTGACCGTATCATCATCCGTCAGCACAAGATCTATATTACCCTGGATCGGGAGGAGCTGATCTCGGCTCTGGACCGTGCGGCGCTGATCACCGAGGAGCGTGTGGCGGGCAGTGTCCGCTCTCACGTAAAGCTGCAGCTGGAGGGCGGTCTGCTGAAGATTCTGGCCGCCTCGGCCGCGGGCAGTACCTACGATGAGATCGAGGTGGAGCATGAGGGTGGAGACCTGCTGATTGCCTTCAATAACCGTTTTCTGATCGATTCGGTGCGTGCCTGCGAGTGTGAGCGGGTGCGGATCGCGCTTTCCTCTCCTCTGACCAGTGTAAATATCGAGCCTGCCGAGGGAGGCAGCGAGAAGTGCGAGGACCTGTTTATGCTCCTGCCCGTCCGTATGAAGGATTGATGACGGTTCATGTACTGTAACGGCATTGCGTTGACCGACTTCCGCAATATTGAAGAGGCCAAGGTCTCTTTTGATCGGGGGGTCAACGTCCTTTACGGCAATAACGCCCAGGGAAAGACCAACCTTCTCGAGGGAATTTACTATGCCGCCATCGGCAAAAGCTTTCGGGGCCAGCATGCCCCCGAGGTTATTCGATTCGGTGCACAGGCGGCGATGCTCTCTTTGGATTATATCGCCGCGGGACGGATGCAGAACATCACCATGCGGCTTTTCCCCAACCGTGCGCGGGCTGTGGAAAAAAATAAGGTGCGTGTGACAAAAATGTCGGAGCTGGTGGGCAGCTTCAGAGCGGTGCTCTTCTGCCCCGAGCATCTTTCCCTGATCAAGGGGGGACCTGCCGAGCGGCGGCAATTCCTGGATATTGCCGTCAGCGCATTGGAGCCGGTGTATCTTTCTACCTTGCAAAGATACGGACAAATCTTAAAGCAAAGAAATGCACTGATCCGTAAGGCAAAGGATGAGCCCGAGCTGTTTCGGAGCACGGTGGATGTCTGGTCGGCCCAGCTGGCACGGGAGGGGGCCTATATTGCCCGCAGTCGCCAGCGGTATGTGAAGCGGGCCGAAAAATATGTGAAGGAATGCTTTGCCGACATGACGGGGGAAAAGGAATCCCCTACCCTGCTTTACCTTGGCTGCGATAAATCGGGGGGAGATTATGAGGATATCGCCCACACCGAAAAGCAGCTGTATCAGCTGCTGTCTGCCGCGCACGAGCGGGAGATCGGCGCGGGGGCAACCCTGTGGGGACCGCACAAGGATGATATCGATGTGGAATTGAACGGTCATTCGGCAAGACTGTTTTGCTCTCAGGGACAGCAGCGCTCTCTGGCTCTTTCACTTAAATTGGCCGAGGGAGAAATCTGCCGCGAGGATTGCGGAGAGTATCCGGTATTTCTCTTTGATGATGTACTCTCGGAGCTGGACAGCCGTCGGCGGGAATATTTGCTGGAAAAAATGGAAGGTAAGCAAGTGATCATGACCTCCTGTGAGCAGGTAGCGGGCTTTCACGGCAGATTACTGTACGTGGAGAACGGAACTGTGCGGGAGGGGTGAGCGTGCGTTATCCGTGACAAGCACGGCATGATATATTGCCTGACGGCAATATGATAGATCTGCTAAAGCAGATATGATATAACGCGCCGATCGCGCGTTGTGATATATTTTGTGCAAAGCACAAAATAAGAAATGGAGAAAACGGATGTATTTGCACATCGGGAACAACAGAAACATCAGAGAGCGGGAAATCATCGGCATTTTTGATGCCGATACCGCCACGGTGGCATCAACAACGCGGAAATTTTTGTCGATGGCGCAGAAAAAGGGGCTTGTGGAATCCTCTACCGAGGAGATTCCGAAATCCTTTGTTCTGTACAGAGACAACGGAAAATATAACATCTGCTTTTCGCAGCTGTCCACGTCGGCACTGCTTGGCAGAAGCGGAAACGAGCAAAATTAAAACATAAAAATTTCAGATAAACGCAAAGACAAGGAAGGACAGAAAATGGCAAACAACGAAGAAACCAGACAGGTATATGACGACAGCCAGATACAGGTACTGGAAGGATTGGAGGCAGTGCGTCGCCGCCCGGGTATGTACATCGGCTCCACATCCTTGCGCGGCCTGCACCATCTGGTGTATGAGATCGTGGACAACTCCATCGACGAGGCGCTCGCCGGGCGTTGCAGTCATATTGAGGTCGTGCTCCTGCCCGACGGATCGGTGTCGGTACAGGACGACGGTCAGGGCATTCCCGGCGGTATTCACCCCAAGATGGGGATCCCCACGCTGGAGGTAATCTTTACCGTTCTCCACGCAGGCGGTAAGTTTGACGGCAACGGCTACGAGTTTTCGGGTGGTCTGCACGGTGTGGGCTCCTCGGTGGTCAATGCCCTTTCGGAATGGATCGAGCTGGAATCCTGCTATCAGGGGCGTCGCTACACCGAGCGCTTCGAGCGGGGTGCCGTGGCACGCGCCTTCAAGGACGAGGGTCCCACCGAAAAGCACGGACTTTACGTGCGCTTCAAGCCCGACGCCACCATTTTTGACGAGGTGGTGTTTGACTATGAAACACTGCTCAAGCGTCTGCGGGAGCAGGCCTTTCTCAACGCAGGGGTCAAGATCTCCATCACCGACCAGCGGCAGGAGGACGAGGAGGGCAAATATAGGGGAGAGGTCTTGCAATATGAGGGCGGTATCCGCTCCTTTGTGACCTATCTCAACGAGCAGAAGCACTGCCAGGTCATTCACCCCGACGTGATCTACATGAGAGCCGAAAAGGTGGAGGAGGAGCGGGGACGCTCGATTGCCGAGATCG
Organism: Clostridia bacterium; assembly: GCA_017451735.1. GTDB lineage: Bacteria > Bacillota > Clostridia > Oscillospirales > CAG-272 > Firm-07. Next base: position 13,032 of record JAFTNU010000064.1, on the reverse strand, counting down.
CACTGCAATATACCGACACGTACAATGAGACCTTCCTCACCTTCGCCAATGATATCAACACCATCGAGGGCGGTATGCATGAGGTGGGCTTTAAGAACGCGGTGACCAAGGTCATCAACGAGTATGCCCGCAAATACGGACAGCTGAAGGCAGATGACAAGAATCTGTCGGGTGATGACGTGCGCGAGGGTCTGACTGTGGTCATTTCGGTCAAGCTGAAGGAAGCTCAGTTCGAGGGCCAGACCAAAACAAAGCTTGGCAACAGCCATATCCGCGGCTTTGTGGAAAAGCTGGTGACCGAAAAGCTGTCCGAATATTTTGAAGAGCACCCCACCGAGGGTAAGATCATTGTGGAGAAGGCCATGACGGCCAACCGTGCTCGCGAGGCGGCGCGGAAGGCCCGCGAGCTGACCCGCCGCAAGAACGGTCTGGAGAGCATGTCCCTGCCCGGCAAGCTCTCGGACTGCACCGAGCGCCGCACCGAGCTGACCGAGGTCTATCTGGTGGAGGGAGATTCGGCAGGCGGCTCGGCAAAGCTGGGGCGCGATCCCCGCTTTCAGGCCATTCTGCCCCTGCGCGGTAAGATCCTCAACGTAGAAAAGAGCCGCCTTGACAAGGTTTATGCCAACACCTCCATCATTCCGATCATCCAGGCGCTGGGCTGTGGCATCGGCGAGGAATTCGACATCACCAAGCTCCGCTACGGTAAGATTATCATCATGGCGGATGCCGACGTGGACGGCTCCCATATCCAGATCCTTTTGCTGACCTTCTTCTTCCGTCACATGAAGGAGCTGATCGAGACAGGTCATGTTTATCTGGCAAAGCCGCCCCTTTACAAGGTCTACAAGCGCTCGGCCAAGATCGGCGGTGAGCGCTATGCCTACTCCGATGATGAGCGTGACGCCATCATTGCCGAAATGGGCGGCGGCAAGAATATCGAGGCCGACCGCTATAAGGGTCTTGGTGAGATGGACCCCGATCAGCTGTGGGAGACCACCATGGATCCCGAGCGCCGCATCCTTTTGCGGGTGACCATGGAGGATGCCATTCTCTGCGATCAGATCTTCTCGACCCTGATGGGCGACGAGGTGGATCCCCGCCGCGAATTTATCGAGCAGAACGCCAAGTTTGCCGAGAATTTGGATGTTTAAAATTTTCGCAGAAAATTTTAGCGTTTCGCCGTAAGGCGAAACATATCGCCATACGTCGCGGACGTATGATATCGTACCGAGCGACTGCGAGGTATATCGCATCAAGCGGCAAGCCTGTCGGCTATGCCGCGCGATATATCGCCTATCGGCAATGCGATATATCCGCTTTTACGGATGCGATATAACGCACCTGTGGTGCGTTGCGATATGTCGCGCAAGAGCGCGACGAGAAGACAGAATAAAGCGAAGTACCTACACTATGAAAGGAAAAAGCTGTGGAACACAATAAAAACGGGAACATAGAATTTCCCAATCAGAGAATAGAAGACGTGGATATGGAGAAGCGGGTGAAGCAGGCCTTCATCGAGTACTCCATGTCCGTGATCATGTCCCGTGCTCTCCCCGATGTGCGGGACGGTATGAAGCCCGGTCAGCGCCGCATTATGTACGCCATGTACGAGGATCACCTGACCTCCGACAAGCCCTTCCGCAAGTCGGCCACCACCGTCGGTAACGTGCTGGGCCGCTATCACCCCCACGGTGACGCGGCGGTTTACGGCACCATGGTGCGTATGGCCCAGGACTTTTCTCTCCGTTACCCTTTGGTAGAGGGTCACGGTAACTTCGGCTCGGTGGACGGCGACGGTGCCGCCGCTTACCGTTATACCGAGGCAAGACTTGCAAAAATTTCGGATGAACTGATGGCAGATCTGGAAAAGGAGGTCGTGCCCTTCGGCCCCAACTTTGACAACCGTCTGCGTGAGCCCCTGGTGCTCCCTTCCCGCTTCCCCAATCTGCTGGTAAACGGCTCGGTGGGTATTGCCGTGGGCATGGCCACCAACATCCCGCCCCACAACCTGGGCGAGGTCATCGACGCCACCATCTACCGTATGGATCACGCCGACTGTACCGTTGAGGAGCTGATGGAATACATCAAGGGTCCCGACTTCCCCACCGCTGCCACCTGCTACGGTGTGAACGGTATCATCGAGGCCTATAAGACCGGCCGCGGCCGGGTGATGGTGCGCTCTAAGTGCGAGGTGGACGAGGAGAAAAACTGCATCATCGTCACCGAGCTGCCCTATCAGGTCAACAAATCCATGCTGGTGCAGTCGATTGCCGCACTGGTGCGGGAGAAGAAGATCGACGGCATCACCGATATCAAGGACGTTTCCAACGGCCGTAACGGTATCAATATCATCATCCATTACCGCCGCGACGTGAACGGACAGGTCATTCTCAATCAGCTTTACAAGAACACCCAGCTGCAGGATACCTGTGCCATCAATATGCTGGCGCTGGTCAACAATGAGCCCAAGGTGCTCTCCCTGCCCCAGATCCTGGACCATTACATCGCCCATCAGGAGTCGGTCATCCGCCGCCGTACCCAGTTCGATCTGGATAAGGCCGAGGCGCGGGCCCACATTCTGGAGGGCTATAAGATCGCCAACGACAACATCGACGAGGTGGTGGCGCTGATCCGCTCCACCGCATCGATTCCCGATGCCAAGGAAAAGCTGATGGCACAGTTCGGTCTGACCGATACCCAGGCCCAGGCCATTGTGGAAATGACCCTTGGCAAGCTGACGGGTCTGGAGCGGCAGAAGATCGAGGACGAGCTGGATAAGCTCCATGCCCTGATCACCGAGCTCAGAGGCATTCTTGCCGATGAGGAGAAGATCAAGGATATCATCAAGGACGAGATGAACGAGATCCGCCGCAAATATGCCGATGCCCGCCGCACGCAGATCGTGGCGGCACAGGACGACATTCTGCTGGAGGATCTGATCGAAAAGCACGATTGCGTCATTACCCTGACCCATGCGGGCTACATCAAGCGTCAGCCTGCCGACACCTATCAGGCCCAGAACAAGGGCGGTAAGGGCATCATCGGTATGACCACCAAGGACGAGGACTTTATCGAAAAGGTACAGGTGGTCCACAGCCACGCATACCTGATGCTCTTTACCAACACGGGTAAGGTCTTTATGCGCAAGGCCTATCAGATCCCCGAGGCATCGAGAACCGCAAAGGGCTCGAACCTGATCAACATCATCGAGATCGAGCAGGGTGAAAAGGTCACCGCCATGATCGCCGTGCCCGAATTTGACAACGAGAGCTATCTGACCATGGTCACCCGTCAGGGTGTGATCAAGCGCACCCTGCTTTCCGAGTATGAGTATCAGCGCAAGGGCGGTAAGCGGGCGCTGAATCTGGACGAGGGCGACGAGCTGGTGTTCGTCATGCACACCCACGGGGAGTGCGACCTGATCCTTGCCACCCATGAGGGCTCTGCCGCACGCTTTACCGAGTCGACGGTCAGACCCCTGAGCAGAACCGCCCGCGGCGTACGCGGCGTACGGCTCCGCGAGGGCGACTATGTGGTAGGCGCCGTGAAGGTGGAGGACGACAAGAAGCTGATCACCGTGACAGAGAAGGGCTACGGCAAGCGCACCGACTTTGAGGAGTTCCGCGTTAAGGGCCGCGGCGGTCTTGGTGTGACCTGTCACAACCTGACCGACAAGACCGGCCTGCTGGCGGGCATTTCCGCCGTGGACGATAACGACGACCTGATGATGATCACCAATGCGGGTACCATCATCCGTACCCCCGTGGCAGCCATCAACACCTATTCCCGCGCCGCATCGGGCGTGATCGTCATGCGGCTTTCCGAGGGGCAGTCGATTGTGAACTTCTCCAAGGTAGCCCATGAGGAGCCCGAGGAGGAGAACGGGAGCGCAGAGGCCGTGAGCGATACGCCCGTGACCGAGGCTCCTGCCACCGAAGTACCCGAGACTCCTGTCACCGAGCCCGATGGGGACGGTGAGAACGCGTAATTCCCCGGACATTGTGCAAGACGCTTTACCGTAAAACAGCATGAAGTCGATACGATCAAAAAGGAGAAACGACATGAAACGCTTTATTTTCTGTGCGCTGTTCCTTACTTTACTGATGGCCGCCTTTTGCATCTGTGCCTCTGCCGAGGTGTATGAGGGCAGAGCTCTGGACGAGGCCTATATCCTCGGCTGGGGGGAGGGCGAAGCGCCCGAGGGCTGGGACGAGGCCTATGAGCTGGCAGCCTATTACCAGGTCCAGTACCGTCTGGACACCGATACCGGTGAGCTGCGCATTTTCTGCGGCGAGAAGAAGCCCCAGAAGATGCTCCCCTATGCCGACGGCAACTGGGTGCCGTGGACCAAGGATCATATGCGTCCCTACATCAAAACCGTGATCATCGAGGAAGGGATCCTTTCGGTAGGACGCTTCTCCTTTGACCACTGCGAGAATCTGGAAACGGTTTACATTCCCAGCTCGGTCCTGCGGGTGGATCAGACCTGCTTTTACGAATGCCCCCGCCTGAAGACCATCTACTACGCGGGCACCGAAAAGGACTTTAACGAGTATGTGGAGTACCAGGATGTGCGCAACTCCTATACCGGGGGGCTAACCGAGCGCAAGGCGCTGGATCTGTTCGTTTTTGGCGAATCGATCACGGTGCTTTGCAAGAACCAGGACGGCGAGGTATTCCGCTCTTACATTGTGGGAGGCTATCATGCGGGCGATGCCTACACCGTGACCGCTCAGACCTTTGAGGGTCTGACGCTGGACAGCAAAAAGACCACGGTGACGGGCAAATTCAAAAAGGGTGACACCAAGCAGATCGTTTTTGAGTACACCTGCAATCACGAGTATCAGATCACCGACGAAACCAAGCCCTGCAGCAGCTTTTGCATCTGGTGCGAATGCTCCGATCCCGCCGTGGACGGCGATCACGAATGGAATGTGAAGGCCGATGTGCCCCGCGGACTGTTCACCGACCGTCTGCTGGATAAGGAATGCACGATCTGCGGCGCCACCAAGCATGAGAGCGCCATTGCCTACATCTGGTATGTGGGGGCCGGTGCGGCGATCCTGGTGATCGTGGCGGGGGTTGCCTGCGCCATTGCGATACCCATCCGCAGAAAGCGGAAAATGAAGGATATGACCTGGTGATTTTTGAATTGCCTGAAAGGAGATTCTTGTTATGAAGCTGCAATACTGGGGCACGGCGGCCGCCGAGGGCGTGCCTGCCATTTTCTGCCGCTGTGAGGTCTGTCAGGAGGCCCGCAAGCGGGGCGGACGCAATCTGCGGGGCCGTCCCAATGCCCTGATCGACGGGGTTTTGAAGATCGATTTCAACCCGGACACCTATCAGCAGTCGATCCGCTATGGGGTGGATCTGACCGAGCTGCGGTATCTGCTGGTAACCCACACCCACTCCGACCATTTTTATCCCAAGGATATTTTCATGCGCAGGAAGGGCTTTGCCAATTACCGCGGTGACAATGTGCTTTTGACGGTCTACGGCTCGGATAAGGTGGTGGAGCAGATCCGACCCGCTCAGGAGAGCAAGAGCATGGAGGGGCTTCTTGACAGCGTTTTGCTGCGTCCCTTTGACACGGTACAGATCGACAAGTATACCGTGACCGCCTATCCCGGGCATCATGCGCCCGACTCGGGCCCTCTGATCTACGGTATCTCGGACGGGGAGAGATCCCTGCTCTACTGTCATGATTCCGGCCCCTTAAAGGAGGAGGTATGGGAGAATTGGAAGGCAAACGGTACGTATTTTAACTACGTTTCGATGGATTGCACCGAGGGTGCAACCCCCTCGATGAGCTACGCGCACCACATGAATCTGGCGCGTGATATTGAGCTGAGAGACCGTATGCTTGCCGAGGGCGTCGCCGACGAAAAGACGGTGTTCTGCTGCAATCACTTCTCACACAACGGCGGCAATTCTCTTTACGACGAGTTTAAGGAGATCGCCGCCAAGGAGGGCTTTATCGTCTCCTATGACGGCATGGAAGTGGAGATCTGACCTGCCGTAAAGCAACACCCCCGGGTATGACGTGATCATCACCGGGGGTGGTTTTTCCGCAAGGATACGACGCTCAGGATGACACGTTGACATATGATGGTATGGCACCGGAGTGGAGCCGCAGCATGCTGTGAAAGAAAGAGAATCAATCAGATCCTTAAAAAGGAGTACTTATGAAAAGCAACAAGAAAAAGCTGATCGCCGTGCTGGTTTCGGTAGCGGTGGTACTGGTGGCACTGGTGACGGTGCTGATCGTTGTGACGGTGCGCAACAACCGTCCCCCGGACCTTGAGACGGTGCGGGCCCGTTTTGAGGAGGCGCTGAGCGCCTCGGGCGAGATCAACGAGATCTTGTGGGGAAAGGGGCTTGACACCTATTCCCGCATCTATTCCGAATCCTTTTCAGTGAAGGTCTATTATCCTTATGTAGACAGCGAGACCGGCGACAGCAAGACCGCGGAAAAGACCCTTTCGGGCTTTACCATTGACGACCAGACCCACGGTAAGGTGGTGGTCTACAGCTACTACAAGTACTTCAAGGAGCCCGGTCTGGACAGCTACATCTATTACGATTTTGAGAAAAATGCCATTCTGAGCGAGACGCCCGATTCCTATTACCGCTACGCCGTACGGACCGAGGCTCCCCGCGACGGGGAGACGCCCATTTATACCGACAGCGAGAAGGGCTATTATTACTATGCTCTGACCGATTTTGACATCAACGATGTGTTCATTTACACCGAGGAGGACGAGCTCTATTATGACTATGTGCGCCTTGATTGCGGCTATCTTTCGGTTTCGGAGATCAAGGAGGCCGCCGCAAAGGTCTATTCGAGCGACTATCTGAATGCGGTGTATGAGAGCATTTTTACGGGCATTACCGTATCGGATGCCGACAACGGCACCCTGCATCCCCGCTATATGGATTATGAGAGCACCACGGACGGCTCCTCGGCGCTGGTCAAGTACAACCAGGGAAAAAGCTATGATCTGACCGAATGGGTCTATGATTTTTCTACCATGCGGATGGTGGATGAGAGTAATGCCACCTTTGTGACCGTTGAGGTGGAGCGCTACCCTGCGGGCAACGAGGGTGCACGGGAGGTCTCGACCCAGTATTTCGCCCTGGAAAACGGGCAATGGTATCTGGACAGTCCGTCCTTTTGAGAAAGAGAGGCTACAGTATGAAAAAACAACCCGAAATGACAGTGCATATGTCCGAGGAGCTGCTGCGGCAGTTTCTGTGCCTTTGTGAGGCAGAGCATCGGACACCGAACAACCAGATGCTGATGATGATCCGCAACAGCGTGCAGTATTTTGAGCGCGCAAAGGGGCGTTTCACAAAGGAAAAGCTGGCGGCGGTGGATATCACGCCTTATGAGGTCAAGGATGAGGAGGAAAAGCAGGGAGAGGCGTAATTCTCACCAAAAAAGCAGGGGCTTGCGTTGCAAGCCCCTGCTTTTTTAGAGGGTGAGCGGGTGCGGGACTGTCGACCGGCAAAACCGCGTCCTTGCCTTCCCCGCTGGGGAAGGCTATGGAGTTACATTCACCCCAACCCCTCGTACCAACCATACGTCGTTTGCTGTGTCCGCCCCGCCCCACCTATGTGTCATTCTGAGGAGCGCAACAAAGCGCGACGAAGAATCTCGACGAGCGCAAGAAGCGCGAGGCGTGGCATGTACACGCCAGACTCTTTGGCAGTCAGTTACTTACTGTTTCGAAAGGGTTAGTGCAAACATACCACGCAAACGGCTTTGTTGCCGTTTGCGAGATCCTCACGGGCGGCTCTGTTGCCGCCCTCAGGATGACACATAGAAAGATCGTGTGCAAACAATACGGCTACAGTAGCCTTCTCCAGCGGAGTTCCACCTCGCCTGCGGCGAGCCGCCAAACCGGATGAAGAGAGCCGGTTTGTACAGCAAAAAGATGTCCTCCTCATCCACCGCAAACGGTCCCCCTTCCCCGCTGGGGAAGGCTATGGAGTTACATTCGCCCAAACCCTCGCACCAACCCCGCGTCCTTGCCTTCCCCAACGGGGTTCCACCTCGGCTTCGCCGAGCTGCCAAACCGGATGAGGAGAGCCGTAGGAGCAGATGTTCGCAGTAAATTGCATTGATAGTATGTGCTTCCGATGAATGTCCCCTTGGGGGTTCCACCTCGGCTTCGCCGAGCCGCCAAACCGGATGAGGCTACTATATAGGGCGATTCGCAGAATCGCCCGCGATAGATTGCCTTGCGGCAATGCGATATATGGCCCTTGCGTTCATGCGATAACCTCGCGGCGCGATATGTCGCGAGATGTGACAGGCGCCGCGGACATTGGGAGGAGATGAAAAAATATTCAAGATTCCCAGGATGTTTCTTGCAAAAAAATTCGTGCAAAATGGCGTTGTGCCCTTTACATTTTGACCGAAAAGTGATATGATATAAAGTGATGAATTATAGCCTTTTCCCGCAGGGTGGTGCGCAGACAAGATCGCGCCCGGGCCCCGCGGAAACGACCGTATAGAAAAAAGCATCAAATAACATAACAGGAGGATTCCAGTATTATGGCAATCGAAAGAAAAAAGATTTCCATGGACGGCAACACCGCGGCGGCGCACGTTTCTTATGCGTTTACCGAGGTCGCGGCCATCTATCCCATCACCCCCTCCAGCCCTATGGCAGAGGTGACCGACACCTGGTCGGCAACCGACAAGAGCATCCTCGGCGGTCCCGCCCGTAACATTTTCGGTGACCGTGTCAAGGTCATGGAGATGCAGTCCGAGGCAGGTGCCGCAGGCGCTGTGCACGGCTCTCTGGCCGCAGGTGCACTGACCACCACCTACACCGCATCTCAGGGCCTGCTGCTCATGATCCCCAACATGTACAAGATCGCAGGCGAGCTGCTCCCCTGCGTGATCCATGTTTCGGCCCGTTGCGTGGCTTCTCATGCTCTGAACATCTTCGGTGATCACTCCGACATTTACGCCTGCCGTCAGACCGGCTTTGCCATGCTGGCCGAGTCCAATCAGCAGGAGATCATGGATCTGGGCGCAGTGGCGCACCTTTCCACCATCAAGGGTCGCGTGCCCTTTATCAACTTCTTCGACGGCTTCCGCACCTCTCATGAGATCCAGAAGGTCGAGGCCTGGGACTACAAGGATCTGGCCGAGATGGTCGACATGGATGCGGTCAAGGCCTTCCGTAATCGCTCCATCAACCCCGAGCACCCCGTGCTCCGCGGCTCTGCCGAGAACGGCGATATCTTCTTTCAGCACCGCGAGGCCTGCAACTCCTATTACAATGCCCTGCCCGCCGTGGTTGAGGAGTACATGGACAAGGTCAACGCAAAGCTCGGTACCGATTACAAGCTCTTCAACTACTACGGTCATCCCGAGGCCGATCGCGTGATCGTGGCCATGGGCTCGATCTGTGATGTGGCTGAGGAGGTCATCGACTACATGCTGGCCGCAGGCGAGAAGGTGGGCCTTGTCAAGGTCCGTCTGTACCGCCCCTTCGTTGCCGAAAAGCTGGCCGCCGCCATCCCCGCCACCGCCAAGAAGATCGCAGTTCTGGACCGCACCAAGGAGCCCGGCTCCCTGGGCGAGCCCCTGTACCTTGACGTGGTTGCCGCCCTCAATCAGCAGGGCGTCAAGGCCACCGTTGTGGGCGGCCGCTACGGCCTCGGCTCCAAGGATACCACCCCCGCCTCCATCTTCGCCGTTTACGAGAATCTGAAGAAGCGCGCACCCAAGCACAACTTCACCATCGGCATCGTGGACGACGTGACCGGTCTTTCCCTGCCCGAGAAGGCTGCCCCCGACACGGCTCCCGCCGGCACCATTGCCTGCAAGTTCTGGGGCCTTGGCGGCGACGGCACCGTTGGCGCCAACAAGAACTCCATCAAGATCATCGGTGACCACACCGACAAGTCGATCCAGGCCTACTTCCAGTACGACTCCAAGAAGACCGGCGGTATCACCATTTCCCACCTGCGCTTCGGTGACACCAAGATCAAGGCGCCCTACTATATCACCAAGGCGAATTTCGTGGCCTGCCACAACGTGGCTTACATTCTTAAGGGCTATAAGATCGTTCAGGACGTGAAGCCCGGCGGCACCTTCCTGCTGGATTGCCAGTGGAGCGCCGAGGAGCTGGACGCCCATCTGCCCAACAGCGTGAAATCCTACATCGCCAACAACGATGTGAAATTCTATATCATCAACGCAACCGCCATCGCCGCCAAGGAGGTTGGCAACCCCAAGGTGAAGAACACCGTGCTCCAGTCCGCGTTCTTTGCTCTGGCCAACATCATGCCCACCGACGAGGCCATCAACTACATGAAGTACATGGCCACCAAGTCCTACTCCAAGTTCGGTGACGAGGTCGTTGCACAGAACCACAAGGCCATTGAGCTGGGCAAGGATGCACTGGTCAAGGTAGACGTGCCCGAGGCCTGGAAGAAGGCCGGTAAGGACAAGGCTGCCAAGCCCGCCACCTCCGACCGTGAGGGTCTTGCCGATTACGTGAACAACATCGTGACCCCCGTGGGCAAGATGGACGGCGACAGCCTGCCTGTTTCCGCCTTTACGCCTTACGTGGACGGCACTCTGCCCCAGGGCGCATCCGCCTTTGAGAAGCGCGGCGTTGCCGTTTACGTGCCCACCTGGAATCCCAAGAACTGCATCCAGTGTAACAGCTGCTCCTTTGTCTGCCCTCACGCCACCATCCGTCCCTTTGCGATGACCGCAGAGGAGGCAGCAAAGGCACCCAAGTCCACCAAGTTTGCCGAGAAGCCCGTGATGAAGACCGACTACAAGTTTACCGTAGCCGTTTCTCCTCTTGACTGTATGGGCTGTACCCTTTGCGTGAAGGCCTGCCCCGTGAACCAGGGCGTGGACAAGAAGGCCGCCGCCGCAGGCGTCAAGGCAAATCCTGCCGATTACGCCATCTCCATGACCACGCAGAGCTCCCAGGCTGACCAGCAGGCGGCATTCGACTATGCCGTTGCCAACGTCAGCGAGAAGCCCGAGCTGATCAACGCCACCGTCAAGGGCAGCCAGTTCAAGCAGCCCCTGCTGGAGTTCTCCGGCTCCTGCGCAGGCTGTGCCGAGACCTCTTACGCACGTCTGATCACCCAACTCTTCGGTGAGCGTATGTATATCTCCAACGCCACCGGATGCTCCTCCATCTGGGGCGGCTCCGCACCCGCAACCCCCTACACCGTCAACAAGGAGAGCAAGAAGGGTCCCGCCTGGGCCAACTCCCTGTTTGAGGATAACGCCGAGCACGGTCTTGGCATGGCGCTGGGTCAGAAGACCATCCGCGAGAGACTGATCACCAAGGTACAGGAGATGGCGGCGTCCGACAAGGCGTCCGACGCATTTAAGGCAGCCGTTGCCGAGTTCATCGCCACCAAGGACGACGGTAAGGCAAACGGTGAAGCCACCAAGGTGTTGGTTGCCGAGCTGGAGAAGGCTGCAGCCGAGGGCTGTCCTACCGCTCCTGCCGTGCTTGCCGAGAAGGATTACCTGGCTAAGAAGTCTGTCTGGATCTTCGGCGGCGACGGCTGGGCATACGACATCGGCTTCGGCGGTCTGGACCACGTGCTGGCATCCGGTGAGGATGTCAACGTGATGGTCTTTGACACCGAGGTGTACTCCAACACCGGCGGTCAGGCCTCCAAGGCCTCCAACATCGGCCAGGTGGCACAGTTTGCCGCCGCCGGCAAGGCCATCGGCAAGAAGAATCTGGCGGAGATCGCCATGTCCTACGGCTACGTTTACGTGGCACAGGTTGCCATGGGCGCCAACATGAATCAGCTCCTCAAGGCGCTGACCGAGGCGGAGGCTTATCACGGTCCCTCCCTGATCATCGGCTACGCTCCCTGCGAGATGCACGGCATCAAGAAGGGCGGCATGCAGAACTGCCAGCTGGAGATGAAGAAGGCGGTCGAGGCAGGCTACTGGAATATGTTCCGCTACGATCCCACCAAGGAGGCGAACAAGCTGACCATCGACAGCGGCGATCCCACTGCCGATTACCAAAGCTTTATCGCCAACGAGGCACGCTATGCACGTCTGGCACAGTCCTTCCCGGACCGTGCACAGGATCTCTTCCGGAAGGCTGAGGCAAACGCCAAGGCTCGCTACGAGAGACTGAAAAAGATGGGCAAGCTGTACGAATAATTCCTGCCTAAAAGGCAAAAGGCACTCCCACACGGGAGTGCCTTTTCGTAATCAAAGATCGCTGTCATACCATGACACGTAGCCGCATTGTTCGCACAAACTTGCGTCTTGCCTTCCCCAGCGGAGTTCCACCTCGGCTTCGCCGAGCTGCCAAACCGGATGAGGAGAGCCCGTTATATACTAATTTCAAGGTGCTTGGCAATGTCGGCACAAACTGCTTGAAATTTGAAATTTACATCCTTGTTGGTATAGCGTAAAACCGTGATGCCCAACCTTTTGAAATCGTCATCCCGTTGTTTGTCGTGTTCTCTTTGTTCGGGTTCACCATGTTGCCATCCGTCAATTTCGATGACAATTCGCTTACTTGCGATAAAAAATCAACGATGTAATTCCCGATGTTTTTTTGCCTGTTGACTGTAATGGCCAGATGCTTCAAAAAATCATACCATAGATGTTTTTCTTCCGCAGTCATTTCTCTGCGCAGCTTTTGTGCTGTGTTTTTTAGCTTTTTATTGTATGCGTATATCATCTTCGCTTTTTGCTCTCCTCATCCGTCGCGCGGTAGCGCGACACCTTCCCCGCTGGGGAAGGCTACAGAGTAGTCTGCGACAAGGGGAAGGTAAGGATGCGGTTTTGCTAGTCGACGAGCCCGCAAGTTTGCAATGCATAAGCGGGTGTTTGGTGTGTTTGCACATGATCCTTCTATGTGTCATTCTGAGGATCGAAACAGAGAGCGAAGAACGAATCTCGGAAATGGCAAGAATCCATTTCCGTGGTGTGTATACGCCAGACTTTTTTGTGTCAAAAGTAACTTTCCCGCACAAAGGCTATTGGGGTCATCCATACGA
>JAFTNU010000063.1 GCA_017451735.1 Clostridia bacterium | reverse complement strand
CAGTCGATGGGCTCGCAAGTTTGCAATGCATAGCGGGTGTTTGGTGTGTTAGCACATGATCTTTCTATGCGTCATCCTGAGGGCGGCAACAGAGCCGCCCGTGAGGATCTCGCAAACGGCAACAAGGCCGTTTGCGTGGTATGTTTGCACTACCCTTTCGAAACAGTAAGTCACTAACTGCCAAGGAGTCTGACGTGTACATACCACGCCTCGCGCTTTGTTGCGCTCCTCAGAATGACACATAGGAGGGGTGCGGGCGGACATAGCAAACGACGCGGGGTTGGTGCGAGGGGTTGGGGTGAATGTAACTCCATAGCCTTCCCCAGCGGGGAAAGTGGCAGGCGAAGCCTGACGGATGAGGAGAACCCCTTTTTGCTGTACTCACCGGATGAGGAGGGAGTGGGTTACAAGCCCACCGCATCCGGTTGAATGTCTCGGAATCATCTCCCGAACGGCGGATGGCACCGTATACGCATAGAACAAAAATAACGGCGTTGTGTCGGTATGACACAACGCCGTTGTTTTTTACAGTTGATTGCAAAGAATAGTCTCCACCACGTTGAGGCCATCGTCCACCACCAGCAGATCGGCATCGTAGCCGGGGGCTACTCTACCCTTCTTGACGCCAAGGAACTTGGCAGGGGTCTCGGACGCCATTTTCAGCGCCTCGGCACGGGGAATGCCGAAGGACACGGCACGCCGCACGCATTCCGCAAGAGTCACGGTACTGCCCGAGAGGGCTCCTGCCGTGTTCCGTGCCACGCCGTTCTTGACGATCACCGCCTTACCGCCCAACATATAGTGTCCGTCGGCAAGCCCTGCCGCACTGATGGCATCGCTGATCAGCATCATCCGATCACTGCCGAACATCCGATACAGTGCCAGAATCACCGCAGGGTGAATGTGAATGCCGTCGCAGATGACCTGCACATAGGCATTTTCGGTCAATGCTGCCCCCACCACCGAGGGCTCCCGGTGGTGCATGGGAGGCATGGCGTTGAAAATATGGGTCACGCATTTAGCGCCCGCACGGAAGGCCTCCCGCGCCACATCGTAATCGGCAGCGGTGTGACCCACCGAGATGGGATATGGCGCATTTCGGATAAATTCCATGGCATCGGGCAGATCGGGAGCCACGGTCATCAAGGCGATCTGATCCTCCAGCCCCGCAAAATCCGCCAAATCGGGAGCTTTGGCAAAATCGGTGTTCAGAGCTCCGCAATACTTGTGGGAAATATAGGGTCCTTCCAGATGAAATCCCAATACGTGTGCGCCTTTTTGCGGCACGGGAGCCGAAATCACGCCCCGTATCTCCTCCACCGCATTGGTCGTGGTGGTGGGACACCAGGCGGTCGTCCCGTTGGCGGCGAGAAACGCCGACATCTCGGCAAGCCCGTCACCTTCCATCACATCGTGACCGATAAAGCCGTGGGCGTGGATATCCACAAAGCCCGCCACCACGGTGGCACCGCCCATTTCCCGCCCCGTTGCGGGGGTTTTCTCGACAGAAAGGATCTTTCCGCTCCCCCGATCAATGGTGATATCGGTAACACGACCCCCAAGGGTCACATTTTTCAGGATGTACTCAGCCATGATAGGCCTCTTTGTCGCAAAGAACGGTCAGATCGGGATGGAGCTTGAGCAAGGACGCGGGCAGAGCCGTGGTCACACCGTCATCCAGCATCCCCTTGATGGCCGCATGCTTGTTTTTGCCGTTGGCGATGAGTAACACCTTCTTGGCGGCAAAAATGGCGCCAAGGCCCATGGTCACCGCGTGACGGGGCATGTCGTCGGGATTCTCGAACAGCTGTCCGTTGACCTTCAGGGTGCTGTCGGTCAGCTTGACCGCATGGGTCCCTGTCAGAAGAGTCTCGGCAGGCTCGTTAAAGCCGATATGGCCATTCTGACCGATGCCCAACAATTGCAGGTCGATGCCGCCTGCGGCCTCGATGGCCTTATCATAGGCAGCGCACACGGCGGGAGCCTCCTCGGGGGCGATATTGCCTGCGGGGATGTGGCAATGCTCGGCCTTCAGGTTGACCTTATCCCACAAATGCTCATGCATAAAGGCACAATAGCTGTTTTTGTCGGCGGGGTCAATGGGCAGATATTCATCCAGATTGTAGGTCTGCACGCGGGAAAAATCCAATTCTCCCTTTTGGTAAGCCTCCACCAGACAACGGTAAATACCGATGGGACTGTTGCCCGTGGCAAGTCCCAGAACCGCGTCGGGATTTTTCTTGACCTCGGCACCGATCAGCTCGGCACCCTTTTTGGACAGCTCCTCATAATTTTCACATACAATGATCTTCATTTGTTCTTCTCCTTTTTGATTGGAATTGACAAAAAGCGTGTTCTGTGATACCATTATATCTGATCGAAACTGAAATGTCTATAGGTATTTGAGCATAAAATCTTTGTTTTTGTGTCAAGGAGGCACCATGACACCCCAAGAATTCCATATATGCCCCATAGAGCCCCTGATCCGCATCACGGGCTTTTGCTCGGCACACGAAAACCGTAAGCCCGCGGGCTATTTTTACGACGGCGAATCCCATGATTTTTGGGAGTGCCTGTTCGTCACGGGAGGGCACGCCGGCATCACGGCGGGCGAGACTGCCTTTGACCTGCGGGCGGGTGAGATGATCCTGCATCCGCCGGGTGAATTTCACCGCATCCGTAACGAGGGAGAGGACGATCTGTGCTTTTCGGTGATCTCCTTCTCCGCCGACCGATTCGGCCCCGAGCCTTACCGCCACCGGGTCTGTACCTTTCCCTCCGCCAAGCAAATTTCCGATATTGTGCGGGAGCTTCGTGCTCTGTTTGAGATCGACGATCGCAAATTTCTGCGCAAAGTAAAGGAGGATACAGACCCGGGAGTGCTTCAATCAGTGGTCAACCGCCTGGAGCAATTACTGCTGGAGCTCTTGCGGCAAAAGGAGCCCTCACGGGTGCGGCAACAGCAGACCGATGCGCTCTACGCGCTGGCCGTTTCGGTCATGCGGCGGGAGCCGTGGCACAGTCTTACGGTACCGCAGATCGCCGCGGCCTGTCGGGTCAGTGTTTCCACACTGCAAAAGCTCTTTGCCCGCTACACGGGCATGGGGGTGATGGAATATTACAATCGCCTGCGCATGCATCGCGCCAGGCAGCTGCTGCGGGAGGGCTGTCGGGTCAGCGAAACGGCCGAACGACTGGGCTTTGCCGATCAGAACTATTTCAGCACGGCCTACCGCCGCTATTTCGGTCTGCCACCCTCCAAGGAAAAACAAGGGGCCGATCCACTTAGCGCCGAACAAAAACACACAAATGACAAATGAATCAAACGAAGCCGCTTTGACATCAAAAAATGATGGAGAAGCGGCTTTTAAGATAGAAATTCTTACGAATTTCAATTTTAATGTGTGCTTTTTCAGATGCACTCCGGACACTCGACGTATACTTCACCCAGATCGCGCCTTCTGCATCTAAATGACTCAGCCCCTCCCGGGTGGCGCGTGACACCGTCCGCAGCATATACTGGCGTAGAAAGGAGTGAAGTATATGCAGCTTGACCGCAAAAATCTGAACCGTCTGTTGGCGCTCAATGACCGACAGCTGCAAGCCATCGTGGAAAAACTGGCATCGGAATACGGGCTTGATCTCTCGCGCTTCCAAATACGCCCCGGCGACATGGAAAGCCTGCGCAACGCCATCAGAAATGCCTCTGATAACGATCTTTTGGAGCTGACCAAGCAACTGAAAAACGGGAGGTGAGACCATGCCCGAGGAGCAAAACGACCTCAGCCCCCGGCAGGACGGGTTGCCCGAGGATGAATTTTCTGATCTGTTGCAAAGCATGACAGCCATGGCTCCCTTACTCAAGGGCTTCTTACCGACGGCTTCCGACAAGGGGAAGCCGTCGGGGGGAGGCCCCCCCGATGGCGAGGGGCATCATGACAAGGGCTCGCACCGCAAGGGCAAGGAGCTCTGCGATCGGCGAGAGGCGCTACTCTTGGCTCTCAAGCCCTATCTGTCTCCCTCCCGCTGTGCCGCGGTGGATTACCTGATTCGACTGGCGCGGGTCGGCGATGCCATCCGCGCATTGCAATGGGAATAGGAGGGCTGTCATGTACATTCAAAACCCGGGGAACGGGGGGAGAAATCCCCCCATTATCCCCAAAAACTACAGTGGAAACGCCTTTCGCAGGGAGCCTCCTCCGCCGCCCGAGCCGCTCTTGTCCGATCCGCCCCCCGCAGAAGAGCCCGTGCAAGAGGCTCCCACCCGGGAGCTGCCGTCGGCCGCCGCGGCAACGGAGGAAGAAAGCCCCCAAACGGTACCTGTTTTCCGCGGATTTGAGGAGCACCGTCCCCCACCTCATGACCACAGAAAAGAGGAGGAACGCAAGGGCGGACTCCTTTCCCGTCTGCCCTTTCTTTCTTCTCTGTTGCCCCCGCCCAGGGGACACGACAAAAAGGACGGCGTTCTGCCCGAATGGTTGCTGATCGCCGCAGTGATCCTGCTCTTTTTCACCGAGGAGGACGACACCGACATATTGCCCTTTTTGCTGTTACTTCTTTTGTGGGATTGACAACAAACCCCGGCGTGCGCCCATGGGGCGCACGCCGTGGCTTTGTTTTGTCTTGACGAATCAGCGGCTTTCCCTTGTCAGCTCCATGACCATAGCACCGCACGCCCGCAGGGTGACAGCCCCATCACTCACTTCCCCGCCGAAGGTACGGGAGACCCGCCAGCCCTCTCGCAAAAACAGCTTGGCGCCCTCTTCTCTTTCGGCGTAGTTGATCAGCACCGCATAACGGGTGCTTTCATCGGCAATATGCTCGGTGGCGCGGATGGTAGCGCTGTCGGTATCCAACACCTTTTTTGACACCCGTTTGGCGTCGAATTCCCGATACCACGCGGCATAACCGTTGCCGAAGTCGGCGCGGAAGGCACAGGGGCTCTCGGCAAGATACTTTTCCACGGGCAGGGTGCTGAAATAAATATAACCCTTGCCGAGCGCGCGGCGCAGATAGACCGCGCGCCCGTCCCCACCCCGTGCCAGCACCTCTGCGCCTGCGGTATCCTCGGGGGTGTACTTGAAATCACCACAAAGGCGCAGAACCTTCTCGCCAAGGGTCACCTCCTCGGTCACGCCCTTTTCGCGATAAGAGAATTGACAACCCGTCAGCTCGGGCGCCATGCGGAACAGTCCCTTGCCAAGAGAAATATACAGGGCGGCACCCGCCTTGACCCGCTCCAGCAGCTCCATGAGCCGATGACGGCTGATGCCGTGATTGTGGTCCACGGACGGAATGAGATATAGGTCGCTTTCGGGCAAGGATTGATCAAAATAGACGAAATCCAGATCCAGGTTTGCCTGCTTGGCAAGGCAGTAGGTGGCCCGCAGCATAGAACGGCTATCATTCCCTTTGGTACGGGAGACAATGCAGACGCCGTCGGTGATCCGGGGCGGAAGCGTCTCAAAGGGCAGGCTCTTGACAAATTCCTTGAACGCTACGTTCTCCACCACAATGGGCTTGGCACTGCCGTCGGCACGGAAAAAGCCGTAATCACTGCCGATGTTATTCCAATCGTAAGGGGCGTAATCCTGCATCCCCTGGTCAAAGGCGCACCACCACATGACCCCACCGCAATCGTGCGCCCAGGCGGAGTAAAGGAGCGCACGGTAGAAATCGGCCTCGGTGCGCTCACTGCACAGGAGATATCCGATGGAGCCCACCTCCTGAATAAAGGTGGGCACGCCCGCCATGCCGTTGCTCAGCTTGCAGCGGAAGATACCGTCCAGAATGGGACGCATGGTGGGCAGAGGATCCTCCTTGCTATGGAACACGTTATAGGGGTGCACCGTATTGATATCCACGATCTCCCCCACCTCGGCGTGGGGGAACAGCCCACCCACCATGGTATTGGTGCCGAAGCCCGACACCACCGGATGCTCGGGGTCCACTGCCTTCACAGCGTTGGTGATGGCAGACATCCAGACATAGCCTGCATCGGGCACATCCGAATCGGGGCGGGAGGCAAAGCCCTCCAGCTCGTTGCCCAGATCCCAGGCGGCAATGGCAGGCTTTTTCTTGAAACGGTTGACGAAATATCTGACAAAACGGAGCTCCCACTTGATCAGCGTGGGATCGGTAACGGGGTTCCGCGCCTGAAAGGGCGCAGGAGCAAAATAGCGGAAGCTCATGTGCCCCGTGATCAGCCCCACCAATAATTGCAGCCCGTGCTTTTCGGCAAGGTCGCAGAACTGCGCAAAGCGCTCGCACGCCTCCTCGCTGACCCCCGCACGCCCTGCCTCGGTGTCGGGCAAGGGCTTCTCGTCAAACTGATATTCATGGATACCGTTGTTGCTGTACGCCGCGGTCAGGGGCTGAAACACCGACCACAGGGGAAAAACACGGAGCATGGTGACCCCCGCCGCCGTCAGCTTGCGAAAGTCCTCGTCGATCACCTCGGGGTGAAAATCCTCCCACATGCGGATGGCGTTGTCCGATGCCCAATAGTTGATGCCCGTCAGCAGTTTTCCCTGCTGCAGAATTTCTTTCATAGCTTTCACCTCATTGACTTTATTTCGTATCTGTGCTACAATTATACCGTAAAATCCCGCAATATAATTGCACTATTTTAAGATTTTGATTGCTGAGGTAATGCATATGTCGGAGCTGCGCATGAGTCCCGCGCTGACGGGCAAAAACGGCCTGCAGATTTCTGTTGGCAAGGTCTTTCCCTTCCCCATCCACTCCCACTCCTACTATGAAATGATCCTTTACCGTCCCTTTGACGGTTTTGTCACGGTCAACGGGCGACAGATTCCTGCAAACAGGCCCTTTGCCCTGCTGATGACCCCCACCGATCTGCACAGTGTGACCCTGACAGGGGCGCAATGCTCGAATTTTATCAAGGCCGCCTTCACCGCAGATGCCCTCGGGGGCTATCTGACAAAGCGTCTCACCGGGGGACTGCTCGCCTTCCCCCCGGAGGGAGACACGATCCTGCACCTGTTTGAGAAGCTGTCTGTTCCCCGCCCCCATGAAGCGCTGGCCCTCCTCCTGCGGGCGTTGGTCCTGCTGCTTGCCGAGGCGGGTGAAACGCTCCCATCGGCTCCCGCCGCCCGCTCCAATGCCCTGATGGCCGCGGCCACCGCCATCATCGGGGACGAATTTGAAACCGATCTCACCCTGGAGCATCTTGCACAGCGGCTGAATGTCTCTTATCAGCACCTCTCTGCCTGCTTTCTCAAGCACCTGGGCCTTTCCTTCTCGGCTTATCTCTCCGATATCCGCCTGCGCCACGCGGGGGCACTGCTGCAAAGCAGTACGCTATCGGTCACCGAGATCTGTTATGCGTGCGGTTATCGGAATCTTTCCCATTTTCTGCGCAGCTTCAAGAAAAAATTCGGTGTGACGCCGAAGACATACCGAAAGGGATGACAAAAGCCGCCCCGTCGGGCGGCTTTTGTTATATGTAAGCTTAATAGTTCTCTTTTCTGACCTCGAAATAGCTCTTGGGATGGGCGCAGACGGGGCAGACCTCGGGGGCCTTTTTGCCCATGACCAGGTGACCGCAGTTACGGCACTCCCACATGGTCTCCTCGCTCTTGGCAAACACGGTCTGCATCTCCACGTTGTTGAGCAGGGCGCGGTAGCGCTCCTCGTGGCTGCGCTCGATGGCGGCAACAGCGCGGAACTTGGCCGCAATGGCGGTAAAGCCCTCTTCCTCTGCCTCCTTGGCAAAGGTATCGTACATATCGGTCCACTCGTAATTCTCACCCTCGGCGGCGGCAAGCAGATTCTGTGCGGTATTACCCAGCTCGCCCAGAAGCTTGAACCACATCTTGGCGTGCTCCTTCTCGTTATCGGCGGTCTGGTTGAAAATAGCCGCGATCTGCTCATAGCCCTCTTTCTTGGCTACGCTTGCGAAGTAGGTGTACTTGTTGCGGGCCTGGCTCTCGCCGGAAAAGGCCGTCATCAGATTTTGTTCGGTTTTGCTTCCCTTCAGTTCCATGGTTATTCTCCTTTAAATTATATTTAAGCTTGTTTTTGCTTTGCTTTGCAATCGGGGCAAACGGTGTGCACGATCAGATCGTAGGATAGAATGGGCAGATCGGTCTTTTTGGAAAAGGCTGTGTGAAGATCGCCCAATTCCAGATCGAGCATCATGCCGCATTCGGTACAAACAGCGTGTTCATGGGGGGTGGGCGTTTTATCGTAGTAATCGGCACCGTCGGCGGTGCGAATACGGCGGATCAGGCCCGCTTCGCACAGGGCATGCAAATTGTTGTAAACGGTTGCCAGAACCATGCCGGGATAAAGCTCTTTGGCACGGCGGTAGATCTCGTCGGGCTGCAAATGCCCCTGTGAATCCCGCAAGACCTGCAACACTGCGGCGCGCTTGACAGTCATATCTCACCTCCAAAATAGAATTGTTCTAAAATGATTATAACAGGCTCAGAGGCGCTTGTCAAGGTTTTTTTAGAAATATTTTAAATTTTTGCAATTCATATTTTCAAGAGCATAATATTATTATACAACGCTTCACCTTTAAAGCACCGCGGCTACAGTAGCCTTCCCCATGCGGGCCAATATCGCCGATGGCGATATAGCTCAAGTTTGCAAGCAAACTTGGGTACCTTTTCGCCTTTGGCGAACAACCGGAGTTTTCTTGCGAAAACTCTATGGGGGACCGCTTGCGGTGGATGAGGAGAGCCGTAGGAGCAGATGTTTGCAGCGAATTGCATTGATAGTAAGTGCTTCCGATGAACGCTTGTGCGAGCAAGCCAAACCCACTCCCTCCTCATCCGGTTTGGCAGCTCGGCGAAGCCGAGGTGGAACTCCGCTGGGGAAGGCAGGGCGCGGGTTTGTGCGAACATGATGCGTAGTCGCAAGATGAATCGCGAATGCGGGAGGGGCGACCCCTCCCCTGCAAAGGGAATGCGTGCAACATCCCGGCACCGTGTCATCCTGAGCCAACTTCGCCTTTGGCGAAGT
>JAFTNU010000062.1 GCA_017451735.1 Clostridia bacterium | reverse complement strand
TCGCTCAAATAGTGTAAAATGTGTGTAGGACAATATTCTCACCTCCGTGTAGTTGTTTGTTGTGGTGACTACATTTTACACCTTGGTGAGAATATTGTCTATACTTTTTTCGGGTGTTGCACTTATTATTATAATCTGCCCCACCTTCCCCGCTTGGGGAAGGCTACCGGTGGCTCCGCATTTTCATTCTACCACCTCAGGCGGTGGTTCGTTTTTGCTAAAGCTACAGAGCAAAAAGCCCCCGATGATTTCGGGAGCTTTTTGCCTTCTCTCAGAGGATACAGGTGGTCACGACCTTGCCCCAACCATGTTCCCGAATATAGGGATTCTCGACAGAGCAAGTCTTCATGGGCAGAACGGGCTCCTCCAGCTCGGGGATAGAAGGCACGGTACCGTCAAGATATTCCTTGATGCGGTCTGCAGTGGCAAGCAGGCGGGCGCGCAGAGCACCGATACGGATATCCTGAACGGCAAAGCCGTGAGGCTTATTCTCGGTCATCCACTGCTTGCGGAACACCTTAACGAAGGCGTCAAGATCGTTCACGATGATATCGGTCTCATCGGCAAGTGCCGCCATGGTCGCACGGTCCCCTGCCAGATAAGCGTTACGCAGACGCACGCTGAAATCGCACTTGCGGACAAGCACGCGGCAAAGCGCCGCAAGACTGCGATACACGTAGCCGAAGGCGGGATGATCGGCAAGCGCCGCCAATCTCTTTTCGGCACTGGCAAAGCCCTCGGAAATCGTAGCGGGATCCATGTGGGCATCCATCAAGCCCTCAAGTGGATCGTTAAACAGCAGATACTTGCAGGGATTTTTGGGTCCCTCAGTGCTGTCTGCCATGTCGTTGGGGGCATCCATGGTCAACAGCTCCTCAAAGCCGATACCAAAGCAGGCGCGGGAGCGCGCCTCCAGGCGATCGGTATCGGGCTTACCGCTGTAGCCGTACTCGGCAAAATACAGCAGCACGGGCAGAGAGGCAAAGTTGGTGCATTCTCTGCCGTTGTCCCCCCAGGAGGTGATGATCCAGTCGGTCATGCCGTATTTCTGACAAGCCTCCAGCTGTATCTCGGCCGATCGCAGGGAGAAGCGGCTGAAGGGCGCAAAGCCCGACCAGCCCCAGGCGCCGCTGGCAAACATGACCTCGTTATTGGGGAATTTCAAATGGCTTTCGACCATGTGAGAGAAGCGGGCGCGCCGCTTTTCGGTGGTATAATAATCCCAGTAAATGAGCGTCAGCCCCTCGGGTACCTTCGCCATGACCTCAGCGGGCACGTCTCCCTCCTCCACGTAATAGGCGCCGCCAAACGCCATGCGGTAGAACATATCACTCCAGATCATGGGCTTGAAATCATATTTTTTGCACATTTCGGTTACAACACCCAGATGCTCCAGCATGATCTCGGCGGGGGCGCGGTAGCCGTGCTTATCCTGATATTTGCCGCGACCAAGATCGTGTGCCTCATCCATGCCGAGATTGATACGGTGGGAACGGAAGCAGGAGGCACAGGTCTTTAGCATCGCATCAATAAATTCATAGGTCTTTTCCTCACCCACAAGCAGGATATTGGGGGTATCGCTCACCTTATCAAATGCGATCTTCCATTGCAGGGCACGCTCCAGATGGGCAAGCGCCTGAATACAGGGGATCAGCTCAATACCGAGGCTATCGGCGTAATCGTCCAGCTCCTTCAATTCCGCGGCGGTGTAGCGTCCGCGCATACGGCCAAAATAAGGGTATTCCTCTATCTCATAGGTATCCTCGGTGTAAAGCATCATGGAATCAAAGCCCATGAGCGCCAGATAACGAAGCTCGCGCTTGACACCCTCCACGCTCATGACTGCATTGCGGGAGCAGTCTGCCATCAGGCAAAGGGTAGTCTGATCGTTTTTTTCGCTGACAGCGGCATCACCCGCAAGCACGCCGGGCAAATAGGACAGTGCACGGAAGAACTCGCAACGGCGGTGATAGGTGATCGCGACCGTACCGTTGCTCATACTGACTGACAGCTTGTCGCCCGACTTGACCGTAACGGGTGTTCCCTTTGCGTCCTCACAAAGGTCAAGCTGCTCCAGCAGCACTCCGGTGCCGGCAACCAGCTCTGCCGGAAGATCGATAAAACGAATCTTTTTCATGTTTGAATCCTGCCTTTCGACATTTTTTAGGTAACATCATAATATCGTAACAAAATCAAAATGTAAATAGAAATTTCGATAAAAAATCTTTGAATTTGTGTACAAGCAGCGCCCTCCATGTGTTGTGCCCTGAGGGCACAACACATGGAGGGCGCTTATTGCTCAGCTATTCTGTTCTTCCTCATTCAGCAAAGCCGCCTTGTCCTCCTCGGGCATAACGGCAACGAACGCCTCAATGGCACATTCGATCATATCGTCGGTGGGCTCACGGACGGTGATACGCTGGAGCCACATCCCCGGTGCGGAAATGATGCGGGTAAAGAGGTTATCGTGGCGGCCTGCCAGCTTGAGTAATTCATAACCGATACCCATGGTCAACGGGATCAACAACAGCTTGAGAGCCGCGCGGATAAACGTATAGACGGTATCATTGATTCCCGGAATTTCGGCGGGAATGAACAGGCCGATCACAATGCTGACGATCAGCATCAAAATCAGGAAAGAAGTGCCGCAACGGGGGTGAAAACGGCGCTGCTTCCGTACATTTTCCACAGTAAGGGGCAACCCGTTTTCATAGCAAAAAATGGTCTTATGCTCAGCGCCGTGATACATAAAGGTGCGACGGATATCCTTCATCAAAGACACCAGTGCCATGTAGGCAACCAAAACGGCGATTTTCAGAAGCCCTTCAAAAACAGAGCGCAAATAACGGTTATGGGCCAGATTGCTCGGCAGGACATGATCCTCCAGGAGCGTATAGAGAAAGCTCGGCAACCAAAGGAACAGTCCCACGGCAAGGGCGATGCCAAGAACGGTCGCAATGACCATGATGGCCGCCATGGTGCCCTTTCCGAACATGCTTTGCGGCTCCTTTTGTGCCTTTTTCTCGATACCGTTCGCTTTTTTTTCGGATTCTTCCACCGGAGCCGCAGATTCCGGCTCACTGTGCGCTGTCTGCGCGGTGTCAGGCGCTGTGATCTCCTCTGTAACGGTATCGGGCACAGAGCTCTCCGTTTTTTCGGAAGCAGCAGTATTCTCCGGCTCCTCACAGGCGATCTCGGCCGATTTCATCAGATACTTATAACCGGTCACCATGGAATCCACAAAGCCGAACACGCCGCGAATAATGGGCCAGCGACAAATGGCCGGGCGTTTTTTCTTTTCATTGGGATTCTCCTCGAAAAAGATCTCGCCATTGGGACGTCGCACGGCCATGGCACTCTTTTCGGGGCCCCGCATCATGATCCCCTCCATCAAGGCCTGGCCGCCAATGGAGGTCTTACGAATGGGGCATGCTTTTTCTTTTTTGCTCATTGGGCTCTCCTTTGCGTGAGTTCGTACGGAATTTTTTGCTGAAAAAGAGGGACCGTTCCCCGCAGGGACGGGAGAACGGTCCTTTACTGTCACTTTTGCTTGCTGTCAAAATTGATCTTCATCTGACCGCCCAACTCTTTTTTATGTTTGTCAAGCAGATTGTGGATGCGCTTGACGGGGTCGAGCAAGGTACTGATGGTATCGTCGTGATTGAGGGTATCGATGATATAGGCCACATACTTGCACATATTGACCTCGGTATACCACTCTTTGGAAAGGAGCTCGGTGGTTCTGTGCACCAGGTTGGTGGTAAAAATATGGGTAAAGATACCGTCTTTGAAGGCCTTGTCGAATTTCTCCAGCCCATCGGTAAACAAGCCGAAGGTAGCGAAAGCAAAAATACGCTTGGCACCCTTCTCTTTGAGCTGAAGCGCCACATCGATCAGCGAATCGCCCGAGGAGATCATATCATCAACGATGATCACATCCTTGCCGGTGAGATCGCGGCCCAGATACTCATGATCCTCAATGGGATTGCGGCCGTTGATCACAACGGCATAATTACGGCGCTTGTAGAACATACCGATATCGATGCCCATGACCGACGAGTAGTACATACAACGGCTCATGGCCCCCTCATCGGGAGCGATGATCATCAAGTCATCCTTGTCAATGGAAATATCGGGATACTTTCGGATCATGGCCTTGATAAACTGATAGGTGGGACGTACATCGTCAAAGCCGCAAAGAGGCACAGCATTCTGTACACGGGGATCGTGTGCGTCGAAGGTAATGATGTTCTTGACACCCATTGCCTCCAGCTCCTGGAGCATCCACGCGCAATCCAGAGACTCGCGTCTGGAGCGCTTGTGCTGGCGCCCTTCGTAGAGCATAGGCATAATGACCGACACGCGGCGGGCCTTGCCCGCAATGGCGGCGATCACACGCTTGAGATCGGCAAAATGATCGTCGGGGCTCATGGGCACGGTCTGACCATACATTTTGTAGGTGACGCTGTAATTGAAGGGGTCACAGTAAATATAGACATCGTGTCCGCGCATGGACTCATGCAAAACGGCCTTTGCCTCACCGGTGCTGAAGCGGGGACATTCCACAGAAGCCAGGAACGATCCGTCTCCGCCATGGCGCCTCCACTCCTTGAGGTAATTGTCAACCTGGAGCGTAAACTGCTCCGAGCCGGACATACTGATGACACTGAGATCTCCGTAAAGTGTATCCTTCATTCTTTGCTCCTTTGCGTGCTGTCGTTAGAATTGGCCGGGAAACACACTTCCCTTTATACACATGTTATTATAACATAACATTTTCGTTTTGAAAAGTACTTTTTCGGATTTTTTGAGATTTTATAGCGTTTTCTCGCTTTTTTCCGAAATCAGCAGGACTTCTCGCAGATTTTGCAGAATCTGACATAGGCCTCGTCAAAGGCGGCACGGTCGGCAGCGGGAGTGTAAAGGACAGGCTCAAAGGAACGGATGACCAATTCGCGGGCCTCGCTAAGATTTTTCAACTCGCCTGCCGCAATGTATTGCATCAGCAGATTGCCGATGGCAGTTGCCTCCACGGGTCCCGCCGTAACGGGAATACCGCAAGCATCTGCCGCCAACCCGCAAAGGAAGGTATCCTTGGTGCCGCCGCCCACGATATGGATACCGCGGACAGGCTTGCCGCGCAGGGCTTCGATCCCCTCCTTGACATAACGGTAGCGGAGTGCAAGGCTCTCCATAATGACACGGACGATCTGCCCCTCGTTTTCGGGCACATGCTGGCCGGTCTTACGGCAGAACTCCACAATACGGCCGGGCATATCGCCGGGAGTGGCGAAGAGCGGATCATCGGGATTGATAAAGGAAACCAGTGGCTTTTCGACCTCTGCCATGGTCTGCAGATCGGCAAAGCTGTAATCCTTGCCCTCCCGCTTCCATTGACGGCGGGATTCCTGCACCGTCCAAAGTCCCATGATATTTTTGAGAAAGCGGTAGGTACCCAGAGCGCCTCCCTCGTTGGCAAAATTCCAGGCAAGAGACTCGTTACTCACAAGGGGCGAGGTCAGCTCGGTACCCATCAGGGACCAGGTACCGCTGGAAATGTAGACAAAATCCTCCTCCTTGGCAGGCACGGCAAGCACTGCACTTGCCGTATCGTGAGATGCTACGTTATAAACATTGAAGTTGACGCCGCCCAGCTCCTCGCTGACGGCCTTGCTCAGCCGACCCAGGCAATTACCGGGCTCCACCACATCGCCCACCAGCATAGGCAATCCCAACCGCTCAAAAATCTCGGGAGCAACCTTACGGGTCTTTGCGTTGAGGATCGCACCGGTGGAGCAAATGGTGTATTCATTGGCCATCTCGCCGGTCAGAAAATAGTTGAGCAGATCGGGGATATTGAGCATCCGCACGGAATTTTTTACCATTTCGGGATTGTCGCGCAGGTCGGCGGCCAGCTGATAAACGGTATTGAAATCAATGGTCTGAATACCCGTAATGCCGTACAGCTCATCGGCAGGCAGAACATCGGAGAGCGCTTTTGCCATTCCCGCAGTGCGGGTATCACGATAGTGTATGGGGTTGGAAAGCAGCTCGCCGTGCCGATCGATCAGACCGTAATCCACGCCCCAGGTATCGATTCCCATACCCGTGATCTCTTCGCCGGACAGACCGACCTCGCGGATCGATTGCTTGATCTCATGCAGAATACGCAGGATATCCCAGCGAAAATGCTTTCCGACGGTGACGGGATCGTTGGAAAAGCGATGGTTTTCACGCAGGGTTAATTGATTTCCGTCGAAGCTGCCGACGATACCCCGCCCGCTGGAGGCGCCAAGGTCGATGGCCAGCATATTAAGGTTTTTCATAGTATGTCTCCTTTGCAAATGTGATCTCGGCGGGAGCAAGCTCCCGCTTTATGAGAAGGATCATTTTTATTTTAACACGGAAACGGTATGAGAAAAAGAACGTTTTCGATACTGTTTTGTGCGGTTTTATCACATTGTGAAATCACCGAACAGATAGGAGTGATCGATATCCGCCAAAAAGACGGCCGCATAGAAAACGGTAAGGTGGAACAGCGAGGTGTTCCACTTGGTCTCCTTGCCCCAGCCCTCAAAGGTGGTGGTGGCTCCCTCGCGGAGCATACGCATCCAGGCGCCCTCGTCACGAAGCATTTCGGCGATCTGCCCTTCTCTGCCGCTTCGGATCATCCCCTCCAGTATGGGGAAAGCGCCAAAAATGTAGACCGAGCTGATGCCGCGCGCACGGATCATGCTCCACACAGCTTCTTCGCACGCCGCATCGGGGCAAAGGCCGTATCCAAAGGCAAACACGTTGCCGATCAGGCTGACATGATCGGTACGTACGCTATCCCGGAACAGATGACGCTCGGGCAGGTAAAAGGCCTTCAAAAACGCATCCCGTATGGGGGCTTCGTCACGGTATGGCGGTAAGGACAGGGCATCGGCCATGCGGTTTGCCAGCCGTATATCCTCAAGGTAGAACGCGTTTGGCTCGATATGCGGCTCATGGCAGACCTGCCCCTCTTTCAGATCCACATCGTATCCGTCACGGTATTCCTTGGGCCATTCCACCACGCACCATTTATCCAGCTCGCAGATCAGGCCGTCACGCTCGTAGGAGCGACGGTAAACGTCAAGAAGCTTAACCACCTTGGGATAGTTCTCTGCTAGATACGCCGTATCCCCCGTGTAGCGGTAATGCCACCACACGGCCTTGATCAGCAGCAAGGGCGCCTCTGCGGTCTCCTGCATGCAGGAGCTGTTCAGGCAGTTCATCAGGCTTTCCTCGATGACCCCCGAGGTAAAGGAGTCGTCGATCAGCTTGCAAGCATATCGTCCTTTCCCGTCAGGATCATGTGAGCCAACGCCGAATAGCAGCCGTCACCTACATAATAGCCCTTTTCGCGGTCAACGCAATCGAGAACCGCCTCCTGCACACCGTATTTCAGCGTGTTGGCGCACAGCGCCCAGATGCGCTTCAAATCGGGATCGTCGGCGTAGTCGGGCTTCATTTTGGCAGCCAATACAAAGGGATAATGCCTTGCCAGCAGGTAAACGTCCAAAAGCTCACACCCTTCGGGGAGCGTCAAGGAGGCGTAGCGGAAGGCCTTATAATCATACTGATCCAACACGCTTTCGCCGTTGCAAAGGATCCATTTTTCCTCATAAGTACAGTTGGCGCGAAGCTGATGGCGCACGCTCCCGTCGTCGCAAAGCTCCTGCCCCATGTGCACCGTGATCACATCGCCGCTTTTGCCTTTGACCATAGCGCAAAGATATCCTACATAGTTAGAGCCGAAGTCAAGCATCACGGTATTTTCACGGTTTAGCCGCGAAACGGGTGCGATTTTTTCAAATACGAGCTGCTCGGTCGCTTGCGGAACAAGCGTATGGTCGGCATGCCCCGCCACTCGCGCGGGCTTCCAGGTGCGGTCGTCAAAATCGGGGCACTCAAAGCCGACCTCGGGGGCGCGGGAATCGTATTCCTCCAAAAAGCCGGTATCGTAGCCCACCGTGCCGATCTCGCGATAAGCGGAATGCACGGCGGTCAAAAAGCCCTCATCACTGCAAAGAACGGTTTGACCATCGATCTCCAGATCGAGCAACAAGCCGTGGCGACAGTCGCCGCTCTGCCACGTGCGGTTGATTAAGCCCTGATAGAGGGTGTGCACCGCGATCACATTCTCCCCTTTCGTCAGATAAGGGGTGATATCCAGTTGGTTGTAATTGTATTGGAAATGGTAGGCGGGGGCGGGTCCCATCGTGACGAGCTGCCCGTTGACATAGAGCTTATAATAATCGTCGGCGGTGATATACAGCGTGGCCTTGCCGATGGGTGCAGTACAGGAAAAGCGTCTGCGGAACAAAATATGTCTGTTACGGTGCTCCGAGCAATCGAATTTCACCTTATTCAGTTGACGGTGATAGACGTTGCGAGGTGGCAGATCGCAAAATTCGTCGTTGGTGATCCATTTTCCGGCAAAGATGTGAGATGGGATGAGAACATTCATGGCATACTCCTTTTGAGATAATTTGAGAGCAGTGTGTCCACCACAGATGACATACTTTAGTAACGCTTTTACTTTATCTACTGCATCAGCGAGGTGATTTCACCAGCTGCAAATGACGCGCGAGAAACGAGTCAGGCAAGGCGTACCGGAGCAGACGGACGAAGGCGATGTTGGCCATCGTCGAGTTCGCCTGCGAGGAACAACACAGCATGACGAAGTTTATCGCCTGTCATTTCAGCTCGACAACGGTGACGCCGCCGTCACCCTCGCCATACTGTCCGATGCGGAAATTCTTGATACGTTTATCGGTTTTCAGGTATTTCCAAAGGGCCACGCGCAGGGCGCCGGTGCCCTTGCCGTGAATGAGGCGTACGGTATGGAAGCCCGCAAGACTCGCAGTATCCAAATACTTATCCACCATAAACCAGGCCTCGTCACCGGTTTTGCCGCGCAGGTCGATCTCATCCTTGAAATCGCGGGAGACGGTAGCGCGGAAGCTCTTGACCGAGGTCTTTTGCTCCCCGCTTTTGACGGTGGCCTCTTCTTCGATGAGTCTCAGGTTTGCAACCTTGGATTTGGTACGGATGATCCCCGCCTGCACCATCACGTTTCCGCCGTGATCGGGATCGGACAGCAGAACGCCCTTTTTGTCGATATCCACCAGATAGACCTCGTCGCCCTTGCGCAGGGGACGGGGCAGCTTGTACTCCCGGTTGGAGCGCTCCTCTACGGGATTAAAGCGATCCTCGTTTTCCTTCAGATGAGCGCGAACGGCGCGGCGGGTGGCATCCAGATGCTCACCCAGACGCTCGGATTCCCGCTCTCGGCGCACCTGCTCCAGCTGTTGAAACACAAATTCACTGGAGGCACGGGCACTTTCCACCAAGGAGGTAGCCTTGCTTTGCGCATCATTCAACAGCTTATCCGCCTCGGTCTTGGCACGGTCGGCAAGCTTTTTGGCATCGGCGCGATGTGCTTCCAGCTCGGCGCGAAGCTTTGCCGCCTCGGCACGATCCCTTTCCATGGCGATGCGCGCCTCCTCCAGCTTTTCGATCACGTTCTCAAAGCGGCGATTTTCACTGCTGATCAGCGACTTGGCATCTGCCACCACCCGTGCGGGCAGTCCCAGCTTTTCGGAAATGGCAAAGGCGTTGGACTTACCGGGTGTGCCGATGACCAGATGATAGGTGGGACGCAAGGTCGCCACATCAAATTCACAGGAGGCATTCTGAACCCCGTCGGTCTCCAGAGCATAAGCCTTGAGCTCGGCATAGTGGGTGGTCAGAGCGGCAAGGGCGCCCGAGTGGCGCACCTCACAGACAATGGCCACCGCAAGGGCGGCTCCCTCCACGGGGTCGGTGCCGGCACCTAACTCGTCAAAAAGCACCAGAGCGCGGGAGGAGAGATTGTTGACAATATCAACAATATGCACCATATGGGAGGAGAAGGTGGAGAGCGACTGCTCGATGCTCTGCTCGTCTCCCAGATCCACCAGAATCCGGTCAAACAGGCAGAGCTCGGAGCCCTCGTCGGCGGGAATGAAGAGTCCCGACTGCGCCATCAGTGCAAA
This sequence comes from Clostridia bacterium, assembly GCA_017451735.1. Taxonomy (GTDB): domain Bacteria; phylum Bacillota; class Clostridia; order Oscillospirales; family CAG-272; genus Firm-07. Next base: position 9,993 of record JAFTNU010000062.1, on the reverse strand, counting down.
GAGCCCCAGGGTCTTGAGCGTGACCGTCTTACCGCCCGTATTGGGACCGGTAATGATCAGGGTATCCCATTCTCCGCCAAGGGAAACGGTAATGGGAACCACTCGATCCTTGTCAATGAGCGGATGACGGGCATTGAGCAGCCTGATGCGCCGCTCGGTGCAGATGACGGGTGCAACGGCGGACATGGTCTCCGCCAGCTTGCCACAGGTGAAGATAAAGGCCAGCTCGGTGATGTTCCGATAGTTCAGCAAAAGGGCGCTCCCCTCCCCCGCTACCAGACCCGACAGCTCGGCAAGCACCCGATCGATCTCGTATTGCTCCTTGGATTCCAGCATACGCAGCTCATTATTGGCATCCACCACCGCCATGGGCTCCACAAAAATAGTCGCCCCCGAGGAGGAGGTATCGTGAATCAGACCCTTGATCTCATTTTTGCTTTCCACGCGAACGGGCACCACATAACGACCGTTACGCATGGTGACGATATTCTCCTGTAACGCCTTGGAATAGGTATTGCTTGTGATATAGTGCTGGAGCGTCTCCTTGATGCGGTTGTTGGTGGCGCGGATCTTACGGCGGATGTCGGCAAGAGCGGGACTGGCCTCATCGGCGATCACATCCTCGGCCACGATGGTGCGGTAGATACGATCCTCCAGGCGTCGATCGGGCATCAGGCGCTCGAAGATCTCGTCGATCACCGTATCAAAATGTCGGTTGACACGGATGTAATCCAGTAGCCCCCGGGCAGTACGCAGGATATTCCCCACGTCCAGCAACTCGCGGGTAGAGAGCGTTGCGCCCTTCCCCGCACGATCCACCGCATCGGAAATATCCACCACAGAGCCAAAGGAGGGCATCCCCTTATCGGAAAGGAGACGGCAGGCATCACCCGTGCGGGCAAGTCGGTGCTTGACGGTGTCCTCATCGTCATCCGGCTCAAGGCACAGCGCCGCTTCCCGCGCCCCCGCCGTGGGGGCACAGGCGGCAAGAAGCTTTAATATTTCGTCGTATTCCAGTTTATTTCTTGTTTTGATATCGGTTTTCATGGTACCTCGTTGGATGGTCGTTTGTTTGTCAGTGCAGTCAGCTTTTTCAGATTTTCAAGACTTTGGAACCCCCGCTCCAGATGATGGAGCAGATAGCTTTCGGCCGCCCGGGAAAATTCGGAAAGCTCCCGCTCGTCGGTGATCCGAAAGGCAAAGACCCGTTTGGCAGGTGCCTCGGCCACATAGCGCAGGGCGGCCACGCTCCCGGGCGACAAGGGACACAGAACGGTGCGCTCGCCCAGCTCGTCTACCTCGGGCAAGGGAGCGATGGCCTGCTTTTTGTCAAGGCACTCACGGCAGACAAAGGCGCCGTTCATCACATCCAGATAACCGTTGCGGTCGGCCGGACAGAAGCACTCCCGACAATGCAACAATTCCGGAGCGAAGCCACCCACGCAGGCGGCGCGCATTTCAAAGGCCCCCTTGATGCGTTTGTTCTCCCCCGTTGCGGTTGACAGCATGTGCAGGGTGTTAAGCGTCAGGGGCAGAATGTCACCCGCAGGCTCCCGCTCGTCGGAAAGCTCCCCCGCAACCTCGCAAAAATAAGCGGCGAGAAAAAGCTTTTCCATATCGTAGCGAAGCCCCGGAAAGGTCTCGATGGCCGTGGCGCTTTTGACCCATTTGACTCCGCCCTTTTCGTAAAACTCAATGTTGCTCCAGGTGAAGGGCTCGGCGGCGGCCGCCTCGCGGCGGTGCATGGAATGTGCGCCCTTTAAAATCGCATAAAACTTACCGTAATCGGCGGTAAGAACAGTCAGCAGCTTGTCGTTCTCCCCCCGATCGACGGCGCGCAGGATCAGAGAGTCGGCACTAAAGTGCTGCACGGCTTACTTTTCCTCGCGGTAACCGAAGTTGCCCACTGCGGCGCGGCTGTCGCGCCAATTCTCCTTGACCTTGACCCACAGGTTGAGATAGACCTTGGTGCCGAAAAGCTTTTCCAGATCCTCGCGGGCGTAGGTGCCCACGCGCTTGAGCTCGGCTCCGTTCTTGCCCACGATGATCCCCTTATGGGATGCTTTTTCGCAGAAGATCTCGGCACGAATGCGGATGAGGGACTCCTCGTCCTTAAATTCCTCGATGACCACGGCCACACCGTGAGGGATCTCTTTATTGAGAGTGCGCAACAGCTTTTCGCGGATGATCTCCGCCGCCATCTGCCGCTCGGGTTGATCGGTGATCATATCCTCCGGGAAGAAGAAGGGCGACTCGGAAAGCAGCTTTTCGCACTCGGAAAGCAGCTCGTCGGTCAATTTACCGTTTTTGGCCGAGATCGGCACCACGGCAGTAAAATCGTGCAGGGCGGCATAGGTCTTGATGCACTCGGCGATCTCGGGAGCGTTATAAAGATCGGTCTTGTTCAGCGCCAGCACTGCAGGCACACCCGATTGCTTTAAGTAGGTGATGACATTCTCCTCGACCTTGGTAACGGGCTTACCGGGATCCACCATCAGAATGACCGCATCCGCCTCTACCATAGAGGACTTGGCAGTCTCCATCATAAAATCGCCCAAGGAGTTCTGTGGGCGGTGCATACCGGGAGTATCCACAAAAATAAACTGCGCTTCTCCGCGGGTCAGGATGCCCACGATACGGTTACGGGTGGTCTGCGGCTTTGCCGAGACGATGGCGATCTTCTCCCCCAACAGAGTGTTGAGCAAGGTGGATTTGCCCACATTGGGGCGGCCGACAATGGCGATGTATCCTGCTTTAGTCATTTGTTTTCCTCCGTAATACCAAGCCCCATGCCTTCCACAATGGCGGTCTGGCGCTCTCTCATGTCCTTTTCCTCTTCCTCGTTGTTCACATGGTCGTATCCGAGAAGATGGAGTGTGGAATGCACCGTCAGAAAGGCACATTCCCGCTCGAAGCTATGGCCGAACTCCTCGGCCTGGGTGCGGCATTTTTCAAGGGAAAGCACGATGTCGCCCAGCATCCGCGTGCCGTCGGCCCCCTCCTCAAAAAGCGGGAAGGACAGCACATCGGTGGGGGCATCCTTCTCGCGGTATTCCCTGTTGATGGCGCGGATGCCCTCGTTATCGGTAAAGGTCACCGAGACCTCGCTGTGCCCCTCCTTGCCCTCATAGTCGAGTGTTGCAAGAATGGCCGCGCGGATCAGGTGCTTGAGCCGATAGGTAACGGGCTCTGCCTCCTGCACGTCCTCAAAATAAATGCGTAATGTCATCTGCTTGTCCTTTCGCCTTTTTTAGGTCTTTGCTGTTGCTCACGTTCGAAGCGCTCGTAAGCCTGAATGATCTTCTGCACCAGCTTGTGGCGTACCACATCACGGTCGGTAAAATGATGGATCACGATATCGGGAATGCCACCGATGATCTTCACTGCCATGGCAAGGCCGCTCTTCTGCCCCGAGGGCAGATCGGTTTGGGTCAGGTCACCCGTGACCACCGCCTTGGAGCGGAAGCCCAGGCGCGTGAGAAACATTTTCATCTGCTCGGGGGTGGCGTTCTGCGCCTCGTCCAGGATGATGAAGGAATCGTCCAGCGTGCGCCCGCGCATGTAGGCAAGGGGAGCTACCTCGATGACCCCCTTCTCCACCATCTTGGCGTAATTTTCGGTGCCCAGCATTTCATACAGGGCATCGTACAAAGGGCGAAGGTAGGGATCGATCTTGCTTTGCAGATCGCCCGGCAAAAAGCCCAGCTTTTCACCGGCTTCAATGGCAGGGCGGGTCAGAATGATACGGTTCACGTCCCCCGCCCGCAGCGCCTTGACCGCCATGGCCACGGCAAGGAAGGTCTTTCCGGTTCCCGCAGGGCCAACGCCCAGCACAATGGTGTTTTTGGCAATGGCCTCCACATATTTTTTCTGCCCCACGGTCTTGGCCTTGACGGGCTTGCCGCGGCTGGTCAGGCAGATGGTGCTGTCGTCCAGCGTCTCCAGGGATCCGCTTTCTCCGTCCCGCACCATGCCGATGATATAGGAGACCCGTTGCTCGGGGATTTCCTCGGCCCGCTCGGCCTCATCCCGCAAGCGTTCCAACACGCGGGCGGCGAGGCGGACGCTCTCGGTGCTCTCGCCTGTGACCACAATGGCGTCTCCGCTCTGCTCCGAGCGGTTACGTATATCCACGCCGAAGGCGCTTTCTATCTCACGGACATAAGCATCTCCCACGCCGAAGATACGCGCGGTGACCTCGCTTTGATTGATCCTGATAATTTCCCGATCCATAAACATCCTCTTGAAAAACTTTTACTTTCGCACTTGATCCGCGTCGAATTCCACAGTGGCGGCGATATCCTCCTCACAGACCACGGTGCAATACAGGGTGATGCCATCGGCATCCGCCCGCACCTCCACCGTACGCTCCAGCATGGTGCGCCCTGCACTATCGGCGGCCAATAGCCGTTCCAGCTCGGCATAGGCCAGCTCCCGCGCCTCCGCACCGGTACGGTTGGCGGTGCGCAGCTCGTACTCCGCCGATTCATCAATGACAAAGCCAACGGGCAAGGTGCGTCCGTTGGACAGAGTCCACCACTTTATATTTTGTATTATATCACATTCCCCATTGATATTTCCAGTGGTTTTGAAAACTTTTCCGCGAAGTCCGAAAAAAAGCAAGGAAACATCGTATCCGCTTTTACCCGTATAGACCTTTTCCTCATACGAAAGGGGAATCGTTACGGTGTAGGTGTGAACCGTACGCGCCAGCACCTGACCTGCGGCGCGGGTCACCCGATATCCGTGCTTTTCGGTGTCAATGAGACCGCCCGCCAGGATCTGACCCGCACGCACCACATCGCCCTCCTGCACCAGAGCCTCTCCCTCAAAGATCAAAGGAAGGACCACGACTCCGTCGCATTTGGCCACCAAATTGGCGGGAACGGTCACGGGCCCGTCGGGGGCTTGGGCAGCCTCGCGGATCTGCACATGGGCCACGGTTCCCTTGAGATTGACGGTGGCAAAGGCCACGCGGCTATCTCCCTGCCGTAGGGCAATGGCCACCCCGTCTCCGTCCAGGCGCGGCAGAAAAGTTCCCCGTGAAAGGCCGACCGCGCTCAGCTCTGTCAGGAGCTCCTCGCGCGGAATGCTCTCGTTCCCTTCCACATCCACCTCCCAGACGAACAGGCGTGCACCGATGATCAGTGCCAGGGCAAGCAGTAAGCCGCACAAAAGTCCCGGGCGGCGCACAAGCCCCGAAAGCAGTACGGGAAGTCCCCCTCTGCCCGTTTCGACCGGTGCGAAAGCTCCGCCTGACATCCGTTTGGCCCCGCGCAGGGTGCAGGTAAAGCGGATCTTACCGTTTTTTTCATCCCGTTTGACGCCTTTTGGGGAAAATCCGATCGCACGCCAGTGCTCGAAAAGCGCGGTCGCCTTCTCGATGGGAACCTCGAAATTGACGAATCCGAAGAAAAAAAGATCGGCTCTCATACCCGTTTTTTCTCCTCCTCCTCAAAGGCGATGGCGCAAATACGCCCCTCCACCGTTACATTTCCCGCCTCGAAAACGGTGCAAAGAAGCCGTTCACCCGTAACCGAAAGCGCGGTCCTTCCAAGTGACAGGCGGATACACTCGGAGCCATAGGAAAGGATACGTCTGCATCCCCTGACCGTCAGTTCGTTTTGCCCCGAAAGCGATAGGCCGAATCCGCCGGGGAGGGCCTCCCGTGGGATATCCAGCCGTTCACCGAAGCGAGCGAGGAATTCTTTTCTTCGTCGCATAGAAAAAACCTCCTTCACATAAGGTATACTGTTTCACCCTATGCCAGAATCAGGAGGTTTATGCTGTGAAAAAACGCTTACCCGCTTTGCGTACCGGTGCCTTTTTGGTGTTCGGCCTGTTCTTGCTGATTTTACTGTTGACCAATGCCCAGGTCGCCATGGACGGTGTGCGACAAGGTCTTTCTCTTTGCACGGAAACACTTTTTCCCTCCCTTTTTCCCTTTCTTGTCCTGTCGGAGCTACTGGTGTCACGGCAGGCCGGAGAGATACTCGGAAAGGTGTTTTCCCGCCCCGTTTCCGCCCTTTTCGGTCTTTCCGGGAGCGGGGCTACCGCTCTGTTGTTGGGGATGCTGTGTGGATTCCCCGTGGGAACGACAACGGCCGTCAGCCTGGCAGAACGGGGAGAAATGTCGCAAAAGGAGCTGCAACGGCTGATCCTGTTTGCCAACAACCCAAGCTCGGGCTTTCTCATCGGCGCGGTGGGGGGAGCTCTGTTTGGCAACGGAGGTGCGGGCGTGGCGCTCTTTCTGATCACCTGGAGTTCGGCGGCTTTGGTGGGAATATTTTTGCGTTTGGTGCTGGGAAAAGTGACTCAACCGGAAGAAAAGCCGCATAACGGAGCAAAAAATCCCCCCTCCGTGGCAGATTTCACCAAGAGCGTGAGCAAAGGATTTTTCTCTATGCTACAGGTCTTTGCCTTTGTGCTGTTCTTTTCTTGCATAGCCGGTTGTCTGACCCCCGCATTGGATGCTTTTTCTTTACCTGCGGGGGTGAGTGTAGCTCTTTACGGATTATTGGAAATGACCTCGGGCATCAGTCACGCAGTCACAATGCTCGCACCCGAGGCAGCCTTTCGCATGGCGGCTTTTTTTGCAAGCTTTGCGGGGCTTTCGGTGTGCCTGCAGCTTTTTTCGGTGGCAGAGGGACAGAATTTACGGCTTCTACCCTATTTGCTTTCCAAGACGGCACAAGGCGGTATTGCTCTACTGCTGGCCGAGCTGTATCTGCGCATTTTCAAGCCCGCATTTACGGTAGCGCAAAGTGTGACGACCATGGCAGGCGAGATCGTGACCTTTGCACAAAACGATCTGCAACGGGGGTGGACGCTGGGCGTGCTATTGGCAGTTCCCCTATTGATTGCTTTGTCGGCCATCCGTCAGAAAAAGAGAAAAAATCCCAATTGATGAAAATGAGAAAAGGCGCTCGATGGCGCCTTTTCTCATTTTCCGCTATAAATACGCAGCTGACCGCGAGACACGGATCCCTCGACCTCCGCCTCGGACAGGCAGACGATCCTTTTGTTGCAGATCTCTTGCAGGAGCATGGCAGTTGCCTCCCGCATTTGCTTTTTACCGCCGATGACAACAGTGGAAACCGGATATTTGAGGATCTCCCGTATCTCGTCACAAAGAATCACGCCGCGAAAGAAGCTGCAGGTCTGCAACGGTGTGCACCCGAACAGATTTTTCAGCACACGGGTCTTGAACAGTGCCTTATTGATACCGTTATCGATGCAATAGCGGTATCCTTTCAAAAGATAGTCCTTATCGATACCGTCAAGGGACATATCCACGGCATCACCGAGAATGGTGTGTCGGGAAAGGGCATAGAACATCTCGCCCGTGAGGAGTGTGGAAAAGGTCTCGATCCTTCCCTCCCCATCGGTTTTAATCACCTTGGAGTGGGAGCCCGGTAAAACATAGACGCATTCGCCGTAGGCGGGATCCAGAATTCCCATCAGCTCGGTCTCCTCGCCGCGCATCATGTCGGTGTGGGCAAAGGTATCGCCCGCACATTTTACACCGCGCAGGAATACAAAGGGGATCGGGGACACCTCGGGTAAGGTGACTTTTTCCATGTACGCGTGGAGCTCGGAAAGCCCCACGGGTGCTATGGCATGCGGCAGATCATACAAGCCGAACTCGGAGGTGATCATTCCCGAGGCGAGAATGCACTCCACATCGTCCGCGCGCAACGCATTTTTCTCAAGGATCCTTAAAATCGCGTCACGTATGACGGTTTTCAGCACATTTTTATCCTCTCGGGCGGCACCTGCGCCAACCGAAAGCTTTTGCGTTTCCGAAATATTGCCGTCGACCACAAGGCTGACGCGGGTGTTTGTGGTTCCCCCGTCAACAGAGATAAAGTTTGCCATCTCAGTCCTCCCAAAGTGTGCGGTTGATATTCGGTGTCAGTTGAGCAAGCATTCCGCCATCCACCGCAAGCTCTGCCCCTGTGGTATTGCGGGACTGATCACTCCCCAGATACCAGGCGGCATTGGCGATATCTTCGAATTCGGCGATATCGTGAATCGGTGTATAGTTGGGCAGGCAGTACTTGGTATTGTTCACATTGCTTTGCCAGCGCTCGGTCTTGATCATGCCGGGCAACACGCAATTGGAGCGAATACCGTATTTGCCCCAATCCACGGCAAAGGACTTGGACATGGCAAGGATCGCACTTTTGGAGGAGCAGTAAGCACAACGGTTCTCGGTGACGCGCAAAGCGGAATTGGAGGTGATGAACACAATGGCGCCCTTCCCCTTCTCCTTCATCTGTCGCGCCGCCTCGCGGGACATCATAAAATTCCAGCCGATGTTGGTGTGATAGACTTCCATAAAATCCTTTATATCCACATCCAGACTGACCTGACCGATGCCGAGATTGGCGGCGTTGAGCACTAATGTGTCGAGCAAATACCCCATAGCGCGGATATCTGCAAAAATGGCTTTCACGTTCTCCTCGTCACCGATTTTTGTTTCATATCCTTTTGCAAAAACGCCGTAATGGTCTGTGATTTTTTGTGCCGCGGCGGTGGCATCCGCCCCACGGCGGCTACCGATGAACACATCATAGCCCTCCCGGGCGAATCGCCGGGCAATGGCAAAGCCCGTGCCGCCGGTGGCACCCGTTACAAGCACCGATTTTTTCATACCGTTTGCCGTCATTTTTTCATTTCCTCTTCATGCTCTCTGTCTGCCAGCGCGCAAAAGCGCTTGATCAGCTCGATCTCCTTTGGATCGTAGGGACGGTGATTGGGACGGTAAAGATCATGGAACCACTTGGTGAAATCCACATCACTCTCGGTCCCGTCGGCATACCGCGCCCAGGTTCCCTCCCAGGGCTCGTAGGTCTGGTACTTGCCCGCCACAAAGCCCCAGTTATAGCAACCGATCTTCTCCATGTAAAACAGCGGGAACAGATCAAACACGTTGTTGTGCAGGCATCTGCCCAGCCACTCGGTATTGAGAATGGGACGTCCCTGCTTCTTCAGCCACTTGATCAGACGAACGTGCCGTTCATAGTCCCTGTAAAAATGATAGGACACGATATCGGAGTGCTCCAGCGCATACTGCTCCACCTCGTTCAGGGCAATTCCGCTGTCCATAAATTTAAAATGGAACACGCAGCAGGTCAGCGGCTGAACGGGGTCGATCTCACGGACGATCTCAAACATCCGCTTCACATTGGGCAGGGTGATATCCGCCCGCTTGCTGTTGCCGGGCTCGTTGTAAACATCCCACACACAGATGCGTTCGTCATTTTTATAACGCGTCACGATCTCGCGCACCATGCGGAAATAGTCCTCGCGGCTCTCGGGCTCGTCCAGATAGAAATGCGGAGCGGGGCCGTTGTGTATGCCATGCTGAGAGTGCTTTTTACCACCGTGATAGCCCCAATCAAAGGTCTGCTCCCCAATATAGGGCATCTTCCAGCGCTCGGTTTTGGGAGGCATACAGTCGTTTGCCAGGGCGATCATGCAAGAAATGCCGTACTTGGCGCACAGATCAAGATAGCGATCAAAATGCGCCATGAAGAAGTCATGCTCCTCCTTCCAGACCACGTATTCCAATATCAGACGCACCGTGTTGAAGCCCGTCTCCTGCATCAGCTTCAGCTCCTCCTCGGTGGTTTTGAATCGCTCCTCCCAGCCCAAGGACTGCCATTGATCGATACGGTTGGCACAGTCCGCGCTCATGTAGTTGCAGCCACGCATCCAGGGGCGCTTATTGTACCATTCCCATATTCTTTCCTTGCTCCATCTATCTCCCATTGCTCTCTTCTCCTTTACCAATCTGCAACGCTGCCGTCCTCATGATACTGGCGGGGCGTTGTCCATTTGCCGTCGTAGATCTTATCCTGCAAGGCCTCTTCGTCCAGCTCCACACCAAGACCCGGCTTGGTGGGCACGTCAATGTAGCCGTTTTTGATCACAAAGGGCTCCTTAATGTAGCCCACGCCCAGATCCGACCTGTCGGGATTGCCGGGG
>JAFTNU010000061.1 GCA_017451735.1 Clostridia bacterium | reverse complement strand
TCCGCCTCTCCGTTTCGACATTCTCGAGGAGATCTCCAAGAGACTTCCCGGCTTCCCCATCGTTCTCCACGGTGCATCCTCTGTACCCCAGGAGTACGTGAAGGAGATCAACGAGCTGGGCGGCAAGCTGCCTGACGCAGTGGGTATTCCCGAAGAGCAGCTCCGCAAGGCCGCTTCCATGGCTGTCTGCAAGATCAATATCGACTCCGATATCCGTCTTGCCATGACCGCAGGCATCCGCCGCACCCTGGTGGCTGATCCCGCAGGCTTTGACCCCCGCGGTTACCTCAAGGTTGCCCGTGACGAGGTCAAGAAGATGGTCAAGCACAAGATCGTCGACGTGCTCGGCTCCCAGAATACGCTTTAATCTATCAGCAACCATTGCAAAACGGAGCCGCTCCTTTGAGCGACTCCGTTTTGAAGTAGTGAGGAAATATGATCTACACCGAAAAATACAATGTCCGTTGGCACGATACCGATGCCAACAGAGAGGTGCATCCCACGGGCGTGCTCATGTTTATGCAGGAGACGGCAAACCGTCAGTTTGAGGCAACGGGTCGCCCCCTGGATGCCATTCGCGATGAGGAGGGTGTCGGCTTTATTCTCAGCCGCATCGCTATCGAGATGAGCGCACCCATCCACGCCTACGAGGATATCACCGTGGATACCTTTACCTGTGCGGGTAAGGGGTATACCTTCCCCCGCGGCTTCGAGATCAAGCGGGAGGGGGAAGTGGTGGCCAGGGGAATGTCCCAGTGGGCGCTGGTACGTGTGGCCGATAAATCGTTATTGCGAGTCAGCGATTTTCCCTTGACCTTCGGGGATGAGCCCGAGCTGCAAATGGAGATGCCCGTTCGCTTCCGTCCCCCTCGCGACGCCGCATGGGAAGCAGTAGGCGAGCGTCGCATCGCTTTTTCCGATATCGATTACAATATGCACATGAATAACACCAAATACCCCGATATGGTATGCGATTTCCTGCCCGATCCGGCTCACACACGGGTGACGGGCATTTCGCTTTCCTACTGCCGTGAGGCGGCGTACGGCGATGCTTTGCGCATCGAGCGCGCCGATGCCGGCAACGGTGTTTTTTACATTCGCACCCGCAAGGACGATGTGACCTGCCTGGAGGCCATGATCAGAACTGCATGCCAACAGAAATAAAGCAAATCGGCGCAGCCGTTTTACGGCTGCGCCGATTTGCTTATTGGGAACGGGAGCACGGGAGAGCGCCACATTATGGCGCAACCAGCAGTTTTGAAAGCAGGGGAAGAGAGCGAGTGTCGCTTGCGGTCAGCAGGATGCCACCCGTGGCCTTCGGTGGGGCAAGGAGCTTTTGCTCCCGCAACAGGCTTTCCAATCGGTGGGCCGTGCCGACGGCACCGTCAAAGAGAGGTACATTCTGTCCCAGTGCGCGCAAAATGGCGGCGCGGGCAAAGGGAAAATGTGTGCACCCCAGCACGACGGCATCGGGGGGAGCGTGTCGGAAGGGGACCAGCAGGTCAAAGAGATAGCGATCCATTTCGGGGGAGTCGGAGAGTCCCGCTTCTACCAGACGCACGATCCCGGGTGCGGGAAGCGACACAACGGTAGCGTTTTTTTCGCACATTTCACGTAAAACGGCGAATTTTTCTTCCTGCAGCGTGGCGGCGGTGGCAAGCACCAGGATCGTGGGATGCTCCTTCACCATGCAGGCGGGGCGCAGGGCGGGCTCCATACCAACGATGGGAAAGGCGGGGTATTGCTGTCGCAGCTCCTTTGCCGCCACGGCCGTGGCGGTATTGCAGGCAAGAACAAGGGCCTTGCATTGGGGAATCAGTCGATTGGCGGCGGAAAAGACCAGACGGCGTACCTCGTCATGGCTTTTTTCTCCGTAGGGTGCGTTTGCCGTATCTCCAAAATAAAGAAACTGCTCTTGCGGGAGCAGTTTTTTGACTTCTCGAAGTACGCCGATGCCCCCGACTCCCGAATCGAACAGGGCGATGGGGGCGGCGCTTTTACAGTTCATTGTACGTTTTGAAAGCAAAGGTCGGTAAAACCGCTGAAATCCGCAATGAGCACCTGCATTTGTGAGATGCGGGGATTGTTGGGATAGGCGGCAATGGCGGCGGAATCCACCTTGACCTGATAGGTGGTGCCGTTATCGGTAAAGCTGATGGTATAGAGCACGTTGCTTCCTGTCGGGGCCGCTCCATCGGACAGAGCGGCGTAGGTCAGATCACTGTGATCGTTGCAGATGGTGTAGATATCCTGCTCGGTCATATCGTAATAGAGGCTTGCCAGCTTGGCAGAAAAGTCGTACGCCGTGGTGGCGGAGCCGTCAAAAAGCTGTCCGGCACCCGTATCGAATCCGCGGCCGTTTGCCGCGAAGCGCAACGTAAAGCCGTAGGGGTAGCCGTTCTGACTGAGAAAATAGTCGGCTTCGCTTTCCTCGGTCCCCGCGGGATCGCCATCGGGATTGGGGACGGGTGGCTTGGTGTTTGTTTGTATTTGCGATGGTAGTGTGGCGGAGCCGTCGGGCGTCGCTGGTGTGGGCTCTTCTTCCTTTCTGCAGGCGGCAAGGGACAGGAGCAAAAGCAGCACTGCCCAAAATGCCAAAAAACGCTTTTTTCTCATACCGTTTACCTCGATTCTTCGATCCATTGGCATCCCTTTCCCCGCACGGTACGGATGCGCGATACCCCGTCGGCACAAAGCTTTTTGCGCAAGCGGTAGAGATAGACCGCGGGGGTGTTGGTGTGCATGGCGCTCTCGCCCAGTGCCGCTCTCAGCTCCGATTCGGTCACAAGACGGTGGCGGTTCTCATAAAGCAGATCGAACAGGCGCCGTTCGGTGGCACTGAGCGTAATAGTCCGCCCGCCCAGCATCAGGCGGTTGCCGTCAATGGGTATCACCCTGTCGACGTGGAGGGAGGGGCGGATACACCGGAGAACAGCTTCAAATTCTCTGACTGAAAAGGGCAGAGTCAGCAGCCCCGCCACACCCGTCCGCTCGGCGGGAGACAGAGAGGTCGGATCTGCCGAAAGACCGATGACCGTGACCCCTTGCTTGGCACCGGTCGGGGGCGGGAAGCGGTCGAGATCGATTATGTGCAGAGACGGAGTATCCTCCTCCCGAAAGCCCTGCCGTTTGGCCTCCAGCAGAAGCATACGGGCAAGAACGGGATCGGTAACCTGTATCAAAATACTCATCGGTTGGTCTCCAGCAACGTATCAAATACGGCGCGGATCTCCTCCAGGCCTTCGGCCCGGGTCAGGGCCTCCCGTGCAACGGAGGCGCCGCGCAGTCCCTTACAATACCACAGCATATGCTTGCGCGCCTCGGCAAGACCGATGCGCTCCCCCTTTCGTGCCACCATGTCGGCGGCATGGGTCAGGGCAAGCGCAATGCGCTCCCGATCGGTGGGAGGGGTGTACTCCCGTCCCTCGTCCATGGCAAGGATCTCACTGAAAAGAAAGGGATTGCCCATAGCGCCTCTTGCGATCATCACACCGTCGCATCCCGTTTCTTCCCGCATCCGCGCCACATCGGCGGCGCAAAAGAGGTCGCCGTTGCCAACAACGGGGATCGAGACCGCCTGCTTGACGGCGGCGATGACACGATTATCGCTGTACGGTGCATAAAATTGCTGACGGGTGCGGCCGTGCACGGTGATCAGATCTGCCCCTGCCGCCTCCATACGCTTGGCAAATTCGGGGGCGTTTTTACTGTTGTCATCCCATCCCGCGCGGATCTTGACGGTTACGGGCAATCTGACGGCGTCCTTCACCGCCCGCACGATGGCGGCGGCCCGCCGGGGGTCCCGCATCAGGGCACTGCCCTCACCGTTGCCCGCTACTTTTGCCACGGGACAACCCATATTGATGTCGATGGCCACGGGGCATACCTCTCCCGCCGCGCCCTTGTATTGGCCGGATTCCAGCAGCATTGCCGCCTCCTTCATGAAGTCGGGCTCACTGCCGAAAAGCTGCACGGCCATCGGAGCCTCTTCCGCCGTGATGGCGGCCAGGGGGGCGGTACGGGCTGGAACCGAGGGCCTTGATTTTTGCTCAAAGCAAAGGGCCTTGGCCGATACCATTTCACTGACGGTGTATTCCGCCCCCGCGCGGCGGCAAAGAATGCGGAAGGAGGTGTCGCTGACCCCTGCCATGGGGGCCAGCATCAATCCGTGGGCAAGGGTCGCGGTGCCGATTTTCAAGGGTGCCATCATCCGTTATACAGTCGGGTCATGCGGCAGGCCTCGGTGTGGATCTTCTGGCAGAGCTCGGGGGCAAATCCCGATTCTATCCCGGGGTCATGCAGATCGCTGACGTTGACGATGCGCTTGCGCCCCGTGACCGTATAGAAAATAGTGGCGGCGGCCAGATAACTGCCAAGCGGCGTGGCATGGTTGCCGTCCTCACGGTAAAGAAGCTCGGGGGATTCGGTCAGCAGAATGCGGGAAAAGACCTCGCCCGCAGGGGCAAAGAGACACCCTGCCGAGCGGCAGAAGTTATGGTATGCCTCGGTCATGGAGCGTTGCGCGGTGCGGTTGTCCCGCCCGGCCCAGGGCATGTAAAGATAGAAGGGGGTGTCGGCCTTATCGGCCAGCTCCTTTAAGGCCCTGGCGCCTTCTTTAAATTGTATGGGATCAAAGCCCGTGGCGCGATCCTGGGCGATAATGGCGTCGTACTTGCCGCATCGGATGTTGAAAACGGTGTGGGGGAGGGAGGCATGATAAGTCAGGCCCTTGCCGCCCTCGGTCAGCATGGTGACATGGACCTTCTGCCCCGTGGCCTCCAGCAGGCGCAAAACGGTTTCGGGCATGGAATTGTAATAGGTATGACTGTTTCCGATAAACAACAGCTTCATGATCCACCTCTATGAAATATAACTATATATATCATATCATAAAAAGGGGGGATGTGTCAAGTTGTACAATAAAATCAAGCCTTACCCCGCCCTTTCTTTGGCCGTTTTCATGGGTTTATGCCGCAGACCGCGCCGTTATGCCTGCCGCGATCAAGTTTTCATCGCAAAAACCTCCATTCTCATCGGTGCCTTCCGTTTCCTTCGACCAAAAGATGCCAAAGCCCTGTCTTTTTTTACGCCTGCCGTCGTTTTCGGGCGACCGAATGGGGCTTGACCGCGCCCTGTCACTTGTGGTAGTATCGGAGCACACAGCCCGCAACGGGCCAAAAAAGGAGGATGAAAAAATGAAAGTTTGGAAAATGGCAGGATGTTTGGCATTGCTCTGCGTCATCATTTGCGGATGCGTGATCATGGGAAAGAGCACCGAGGTGGCGGCGGCCGAGAACGAAGCGCCCGATGCGACCGCACCCGAGGAGAACAGCGGCACGGTTCAGACCCCCGAGAACGATACTCCCACCACAGAGCCGGAGAGCGTTGAGGGGAGCACCACGGTGGTCAAGAGCTATAGCGAGGGACTCTACTTTCGCAGTAACGGGGACGGTACCTGCGCTCTGGCGGGCATGGGCAGCTGCACCGCGGCCTGCGTGCTGATCCCGCCCCGCAGTCCCGCAGGGGACACCGTGACCGAAATTCTGCCCAACGCCTTTGCCGATAGCATTGTCGGTGCGGTAGAGATCCCCACAACGGTAAAAACCCTTTCTGCCGCATCCTTTTTTGGATGTGAGCGTTTGGCTTATGTTCGTGTGGCGGCGGGAAACGAGGCGTTTCTCGAGTCGGACGGCGTGCTTTACAGTGCCGACGGCAGTACGCTGATCTACTGTCCGGCAGGGCGCAGTGCCCGTGAGCTGACACTGCACCCGTCGCTCAAGCGCATTGCGGCAGGCGCCTTTGCCGTTTGCGATGCCTTGGATGTGGTCTGCTTTGCGGGTACCACTGCCGAATGGCACAATATTATCGTGGGGGACGAAAACAACGCCTTGTATGCGGCCAGTCTGAAATTCTCAAGCTGAGGCTCTGATCGAATCGTACAATAATCTGTCGTATTGGCTATTGCCGAATTTCCGCTTCGGATGTTACAATAAAAGCAACGATCTGTGCGGAAAGGAATTGCCTATGTTTTGTTTGAATCATCAAACTCCCGTCTGCGTGAGCACGGAGGAGAGCAAAGCCGTTTTGCTGGCGGTGGAGGATCTCAAACGGGATCTTTGCCGCTTGCTGGACGGTGCACCGACTCCTGGGCAGGAAATGCCCGCTATTTGTATCGCCACGGCCCCCGAGGGCGCGTTTGGCGTCATGCCCCCGGAAAAGTATGAGTCCTTTGCCGTTTCTGTCAGCGAAAAGGGTGTACGTATCGTGGGCTCCGATGCATTGGGCACCATCTACGGCATCTATGATTTTGAGGAGAAATGCCTGGGGATCGATCCCATGATGCAGTTTAGTGATCTGTTTCCCGCTTGTCGCAAGGAGATTTGCCTGGAGGACATCTTTTATACCGATGCGCCCGGCTGTACCCGCTACCGCGGTTGGTTTCTCAATGATGAGGATCTGCTTACCGATTTCAAGGCCGGTGGGGGCACCCGCGAGATCGACTATCCCTTTTATGATCATGTCATGCACCCCGATGTGCTGAATATGGTGATCGAATCGGCTCTGCGTTGCAAGATCAATCTGTTGATCCCGTCCTCCTTCGTAGATATCATGAATCCCGACGAGGAAAGGCTGATCCGTGCCGTCACCGACCGCGGATTGTATATCACCCAGCATCACGTGGAGCCTATGGGTGTTTCCTGGTTCTCGGCGGCAAGGTATATGAAAAAGCAGGGCTTGCCCGAAAATGTCTCCTTCCTTAGCAATCGGGAAAAAATGGAGGAAATCTGGCGGGAATACGCCAAGCGTTGGGCAAAATACCGCAATCACGTGATCTGGCAGTTGGGTCTGCGGGGAAAAGCCGATCGGGCGGTCTGGAAAAGTGATAGCACGATCCCCATGGACGGTGCCTCCCGTGGCGCGATCATCACCGATGCCATCGGAACGCAGTATCATATCCTGCGTGAGGTGCTGGGCACAGAGGATTTTGCCTCTACCATGACATTGTGGCTGGAGGGGGCCGAGCTTTACGGCAAGGGATACCTGAAGGTGCCGGAGGGCGTTACCGTTATTTTCAGCGACATCGGTCAGGACCAGATGTTCGGTGAGGATTTCTTCGCCACACCGCGCTTGCCGGGGCACACCTACGGTGTTTATTACCATGCGGGATTCTGGGGTAACGGTCCCCATCTGGCCGAGGCTTGTCATCCCGAAAAGATGCGCTATTCCTATGCGCTTGCCAAGGGGCAGAACAGCCTGTACTATTCGATCCTGAATGTGGCCAACCTGCGTGAGATGCACCGTTCGGCGCATCTGAACGCCGCTATTGTCCGTGATCCGGATGCCTTTGATTTTGACCGATATATGCGGGAACGGTATGCGTTTTTGTTTGGAAATGCGGGGGAAAAGGTGTTGCGTGAGACCCGACGCTATTACGATGCCTTTGCGGATATGGGCGAGGAGGCCATGCAGTATCTTTGCAAGAGAGACAACTTTTATTATCACCGATATGAAAAGCTGCCCTTCAAGCATTATGTGGCCACGGATGGTGTTTTTCGTAGCATTGCACGGGATCTGTTCCGGGGCAGGGAGCGCCTCGAGGTCGATTGCAGAGAAGGATTGATCGAGAGTGCCGAGAAATTCGAGGCTCTTTGCGCCGATTGGCGCAAGCTCCGTGATGAGCTGCCCGAAAACGCACGGGAATATTTTGATATCTACTATTTGCTGCAGGCAGAGCATATGCTGTGCATGACCCGTTGGATCTGCGCCTATCTTCCCATGCACCGCGTGAGAAGCGAGGGCGGGGATTGGAAGCCCATGGCACAGACGGCGGCGGAGCCGTTACGGCGGATCCTGGAGCTGCGTAAAATTGCGGCTCGCGGCAAGTGGCAGGGCTGGTATAACGGCGATAAAAAGATCGGCGTCGAGGCTCTTATTCGCTTGACCACCGAAAATATTTATTGATAAAAACCCCGAAACGTGTCGAGAAATCGGCATATTTCGGGGTTTTCATATTCTGCCTTGTCCTTGCATATAGTGAAATAACTTTCAGGCAAAGGAGAATGTGCATATGGAAAGAACCGAGGAACAAAACGGGCGCGTGCAGTTGGAGTTTACCGATAAAACACAGCCCGTGGAGCTGACGGCAGAGATCACTCTGCCCGATTATCGCAGTGAGATCAGCCGACTTTTGTGGGTGCGTCCCACCTTCATGCCGCCCACACGCTTTCAAGGAGGCGGAAAGGCCGATTTTTCGGGGCCTGTGCGTTACAATATTTTATATACGGGGCCTGACGGGGCGCTTTACAGTGCCGAAAGCGAGGAGGGCTATGCCTTTTCGGTGCCCTTGGAATCGCTGGCGGGCTATGACGCGGCAGAAGGGGTGGAGCTGTCACCGGAGCTCTCTCCCGATGCGGTCATCAGCCGCGTGATGGGCCCACGCAAGCTGTCGGTGCGTTGCCGCTTACACGTGCGTGTGCGGGGATATGCCACCAAAAATCTGACGCCCCGTACCAGAGGGGAGGGGACGGACCGGGATCGGATCCACCGACTTTGCGATGCCGTGGAGAACGGGCGGCTGATGGCAGGCGAGGCCGAGCATATGGATGTGAGCGATCGGATCGACGTAGAGCCCGGCGAGGGCGAATTGCGCGTCATTTGCGCAGACGGTAGCGTTTTTTTGCCCGATGTGGCGGCCTTGGACGGCGCCGTCCGTTGCCGCGGCGAGGCGGTGGTCTCGGTGCTTCTTTGCCGCGAGGCGGGGGAGGGGGAGAGTGCGGTGCCCTTTGTGGCCACCCGTCGCATCCCCTTTGAAAAGGAGGTCACCTTGGAGGGGATCACCCCCGATTGCGATGCCCGCGCCACCGGTACGCTGGGTGAGCTCCGCGCTACCGTGGAGGATGGCAAGATCCTGTTGGACGGCCGTGTGACGCTTTGTGCGGAGGGGCAGACCGAGGAAAGCGTTCTCCTTTGCCGCGACGTTTTTTTGCCCGGATGTCGGGCAGAATGTCAGTTTGGTGAGGAGCGCATGTGGCGTGCCGGCCTTTGCGGAAACCGCAATTTCAGCATTTCGGGGGAGCGTCCTCTGTCCGAGCTGGGCTTGCCGGCTGATGTCACGGTCTTGCACAGCCTTGCCGATGCCGAGATCAAGGAAAAGCAGGCGGAGGGGGCAAAGACCGCCCTGCTGGGCGAGATGCGTTGCCATGTGCTCTACCGTCGCGAGGGCGAGTACGGCGTAGCCGAGATGGCGGTGCCCTTCCGTACAGTGATCGAGGGGGCGTGCGACGACATGAGCGTGGATTGCTGTGTACCTGCCTGCCGCGTGACGCCCGTGCGTGACGGCAGTGTCCTCCGCGCCGATGCCGAGATCCAGCTGGCGGTGCGGATGTGTCAAAAAAATGCAATACGTATGCTGGCAGAAGCCACATTTGTCCCCGCCGAGCCCTTGTCCAGGGCCGATCTGGAGATCTGCTATCCCGCCGCCAAGGATACCCTTTGGGATGTGGGAAAGCGCTATGGCGTTTCCCCCGATGCGTTGGCCACCGCCAACGGCATCTCGGCCGAGGCGCCCGGCTCTGCCGAGTCTCTTGCGGGCGTGCGGTATTTGCTGATCCCGTAAGACCTTTCCTGTGGATGCGTAGCCACAGGGCTCGCACAAACCCATATGGCGCATCGTGATGCGCCGCGATATATTGCCTGAGGCAATGCGATATACCTTCGGCGCGATATGGCGCTTGCGGCGACGCATGCTTATCCTTGCGGATACGCGCCAACCCGCACCCTTGCCTTCTCCAGCGGAGGATGAGCTCGCCTTTGGCGAGCAACCGGAGTTTTCTTGCGAAAACTCTATGGGGGACCGCCGTAGGTGGTGGATGAGGAGAGCCATAGGAAAAGATGTTTGCACCAAATCACATTGATAGTAAGTACTTCCAATGAATGTTTGCGCGAACACATCAAACCCACTCCCTCCTCATCCGTCACTTCGCTCCGCGCCACCTTCCCCCACTGGGGAAGGCTATAGAACAATGCGACCATTTGCTGTGTTTGCACATGCCGCCCGCAGCAGTCATACCGTGACACGGAACACAAGGTGCAACCCCGCGCCCTTGTGACCGAAAACGGGCGGACATGGTAAAAACCACCCCCGAGCCATCGGCTCGGGGGTGGTTGCATCCCTATATAATTAAATGTAGGAATCAGTTCTCCCAGGGGAACTTGTACTGGGTCAGACCCAGCTCGTCGCGAATGGTGGTGAGCTCCTTCTGCACGGACTCGTTGATCGGTACGCCGGACTCACGTGCCAGACGGATCTCGTACTCCTTCTCGCCTGCGGAGTAGATGCGCTCTGCGCCGGGTGCGCGCTTGGCGGAGCGAACCTGACGGATGATCTCGCCGGCCTTCTTGCGGCAAACATCCTCGCCAAGGAAGTGGTCGGTGTCAATGGCAATGAAGAAGTGGCCCAGGTGGAAGGGAACCTTTTCGCCGTTTGCGCCCTTACCGCTGAGTGCCTTGCCGTAGCTGCCGTCCTGCAGAGCGGCGCTGAGCAGCTCAACGAACATAGCAAAGCCGTAGCCCTTGTAGCCGCCCTGCTCCTCGCCGGGGCCGCCGAGGGTGCAAAGAGCAGCCTCACCGCGTGCCATAGCCTTCAGAGCGTCGCCTGCAAGACCCACATAGGCGTTGCCGTCGCTTGCGACCAGCGCGCCTGCGGGAGCGTCCTTGCCAAGGCGCTCGTAGTACTCCAGCTTGCCGTTCTGATAGGTGGAGGTTGCAGCGTCAAAGTTGAAATCGAAAGCCTCGTCGGTGGGCACGCCCAACGTCAGGGGGTTGGTACCGAACATACCCTCAACACCAAAGGTGGGGGCAACGGTGGGGCGGGCGTTGGTACCGGTCAGACCGATGCAGCCTGCCTTGGTGGCCATAGAGGTGTAGTAGCCGGCAATACCGTAATGGCAGGAGTTACGAACAACCACCATGCCCATGCCGTACTTCTTAGCCTTCTCGATGGCCATCTTCATGGACTTGTAGCCGATGACCTGACCCATGCCGTCGTGACCGTCCACAACTGCGGTGGTCTCGGTTTCCTTGATGATCTCAAAGTTGGTGACGGGGTTCTGGATGCCTGCCTTGATGCGGTCAAGGTAGATGGGCTTGAAGCGGTTGCAGCCGTGAGACTCGATGCCGCGCTTGTCGCTCTCGAGCAGAATGTCTGCACAGATAATAGCATCCTCGCGGGGGATGCCGTAGCCGACGAAGGAGTCGACAACGAAGTTGGTGATTGTTTTCCAATCAACGATACTGGTCTTTGCCATTGCTTGATACCTTCCGTTCTTGATTTTTATTTGGGAAAAAATCCCGTACAAGGACATTGTAGCACAAAACATCAAAAAAGGCAAGCCCTCCGCGCAATTTTCCTTCTTTTATATATTTACGTGCGCGCGCGTGAGGGTTTTTGTTAACATTGCGCAAACCCGTGTGCCGCGTTGTCCCCGCCGACCATAAAGCGGCTGCGATACGGTCGGCCTTGCTTGTGATAAGTGGACGATTTCTTGCTTAATTGTTTCAAAATGGTAAAGAAATCCTGTCCCGATCGGCGTTTTTGCATAATTTACACAAAAAGAAAAGGTATTTTGAAAAAAACTTATTGACAAACGGCGGAAGTTATATTATAATGTGTTTACAAAATGAAAAAAGGAAGGTGCTAACCATGCGTAAATTTCTTGCAGCCCTTTTGGCTGTCATGATGCTTGTCGGTGTGCTGGCAGTGCTGCCTGTTTCCGCAGCCGATGCCGAGCCCCTGAAGGCAACATTTGATGGTACTACATCTGATTATGAAGGTCCCCTTGTGATCACCGAGATCTTGGTCGACTCCAAGAGCGGTAGCGATAAGCTCGATGATCAGGTGCCCGAGGGCGAAGCTGCTGTGTGGAAATCTGCCGATGCATTTGACTACATCGAGGTTTACAACAGAAGCACGGAGCCCATTGATTTGTATGACTATGCATTCGTTGCCGCAAAATCCAGCACATTCAAAAACGATGGACTCTTTACCCATTATGTTAAGCTGAAGGCCTACGATATTTTTGACGGCATGGCTACCGGTGTGCAGACCTCCTATGAGGAGTGCTACAACCCCGGCGAGGCTCAGCTGGCTCCCGGTGCATTTGCTGTGATCTGGTTCTGGAACGGCGATACCACCAAGCTTTGCAATGAGCTGAAGAAAAGTGTAGGCGATAATACCGGTGAGTTCACTTACTTCAAGGAGTATTACGGCGCATACGGTATGCCCGAGGATACTTTGGTGCTTGCCGTTTGCGGAAAGGGAAGCTATGCCAACGGCTCTGCTATCGCTCCCTTTGCTTTGGCTGCCGGTTGGACCTATGCTTTGGTGGATGAGAGCACCTCGAACTATGACTTTGGTAAAGCCGTTTACGATACCAAGGGCGACGGTACAAAGGCTCTGTCCTCCGAGGGTCAGAAGATTGCTTACATGGCCGAGTATGTGACCGGTAATGCAGTCGGTATTCTGACCACCGAGGGTATGGACAACATGTCTGCTTACTACGTCCCCTCCAATGTTAAGCCCGATCTGAAGATCGAGGATACACTGAACACGCTGGTCGTTTACCCCGAGGTCGCCGAGGGTGCCACCGAGCCCACTGCCGAGGCCATTGCCAAGGCAAAGGAAGAGACCGAAAAGGCACAGGCCGAGTATCTTGCTTCTGCCAAATGCCCTGTTGACTATCTGCATGCCGACCATGCAAGAAGCTACAGAGAGGTCGCAATTGCCACATTTACCGAGAATCCCGGCCCCGGCAGCATGCCCGCATGGCAGTGGATGTACGTTGATCCCGTAGGTGCGACACATACTTCGACCGGTGATGCGCACGGTCTGGCTGCGCTTGAGGCCAAGGCCTGGACTGCCGCAAACGGCGATATGAATGCTTACAATACCGCTATGGCTAAGATCGTTTACGACTGGAAGACCAGAACCAAGAGCACTGCGGGTCAGGCGACTCTCGAGACCCTGGTGACTGAGAACACCAAGATCAAGGACAGCAACGGCCGACTGATCATTGCCGATGCCAATGAAGACGGTAAGGCTGATTGGATCTCTGTTTGCTTGACCGAATATCTTGCCGAAAGAGCAACTCCCGCTGAGGACATCAAGAGTAACGACGAGACAAAGATCAACTACAGAGATAACTTTGTCAGCCGTGATGTGCTGCAGGAAAGAAACGCAGATAAGACCAAGACCAAAAATAATACGAAGAGCGGTCTGCCTGTGTGGGCTTTGATCCTGATCATCGTTGGTGGTGTTGTTGTGGTCGGTGGCGGTGTGACCGTTGCCATCATCCTCATCAAGAAGAAGAATAAGCCCGTTGCCGCAGACGACGTTGCTGCCGAGGGTGAGGTTCAGGTTATTGACGAGACCGCCGATGGTGCTGAGGCTCCTGCCGAGGAAGCTGCTCCCACTGAGGAAGACAAAGAGTAATTTTTACCCCGAATAAAGGGGTTACCGAAAGGGTCACCGCCCCATCAGAAAGGGGCGGTGACCCTCTTTCTGCCTTCGAAAAACCGCACAATACTGCGGGTTTCCTCAAAATAAAAACTCGACGAACACAAGTTCGCCATCGTCTTTATTTTTCGTCAAGCCTTGTCTTGCACGGTTTTTCATTGGCAGGCTGCCTTCGAAAGCTGCGCAATACTGCGGGTCTCCTCAAAATAAAAACTCGACGAACACAAGTTCGCCATCGTCTTTATTTTTCGTCAAGCCTTGTCTTGCACGGTTTTTCATTGGCAGGCTGCCTTCGCCCTCCGCAGTCATACCATGACGCGTCGGGCTTCGCCCTCCGCGTCATTCTGAGCGGAAAATGAACTCGCCTCTGGCGAGTCACCGGAGTTTTTGCGGCGGCTGAACACCGCCGATTTGCTACGCAAATTACCAAAAACTCTATAACACCACAGTGTGGTGTTTGCGTAGTCGAACGAGCGAAAATGCATTTAGCATTTTGAAATCTCGCGGAAAGCCTTTGTTTGCACAAGCCTTTTGGGTGAATGTAACATTTGCCTAAAAAAGCTATTGGTCATCCATACGAAATCCCGCTACGGCTAATGCCTTGCGCTTTTGCTCGCTCGGGTGATACCCTCGACCCGCAAAAGTTCGACTCCGTGGAGGTTGTAACCGAAGCACATTATTTCAACACGAGTTTCTCCATAAAGTTTACCGCTTTTGCTTGCAAAACGATGCCGTTTAGGCATCTAGGTAAACTTCGGTTACTCGCCGTAGGCGAGTTCATCCTGCGCTCAGGATGACTCGTAGCCGGGATGTTTGCACAAACTCGCGTC
>JAFTNU010000060.1 GCA_017451735.1 Clostridia bacterium | reverse complement strand
TAGGCCACCTGCCACGGGATAACGGAATCGGGTAACAGCAGAAAGATCACCATGACGGGAACCATACAAAGGCGGAGCATCGTCAAACGGTTTGGCAGATTCATCTTGCTCATTTTTCTTCTCCTTTCGGCAAAATTCCCCGACCATAAAGATCATAATCCAGCACTTCCCGCACCTTGACATCGATCATACTGCCCGGCGCCACGCGGCGATCGGCCTTGAAATAGACCTTGCCGTCGATTTCCGGCGCATCTGCGGCAGAACGGCCGAAATGTGCCTCGCTGACGGGGTCAAAATCCTCCACCAGTACCCGCACGGTAGAGCCGATCTTTTTCTCGTTCTGCTCGGCATTGATCTGCATCTGGGCCTTCATCAGGATATCCACACGGTCCTGCTTGACCTGCTCGTCGATCTGATCGGGCATTTGCGCGGCGACAGTTCCCTCCTCGGGCGAAAAGGCAAATACACCCATGTGCTCGAAGCGGGTCTCCTCCACGAATCGGCAGAGCTCCTCAAAATCCGCCTCGGTCTCGCCGGGGAAGCCGGCAATAAAGGTGGTACGCAGGGTCAGTCCCGGGATCTCGCGGCGCAGCTTGGCGATGACCTCCCGGATCATGGCACTGTCGCCATGGCGGTTCATGCGCTTGAGAATAGGATCGGAAATGTGCTGCAAGGGCATATCGATATACTTCACAATACGGTCGTTATCACGGATCTCGGCAATCAGCTCATCGGTGATCTTATCCGGATAGCAATAGAGCAGGCGGATCCAGGGAATGCTCGTCTCCTCGGTGATACGGTGCAACAGCTCGTGCAGCTTATAAGAGCCATACAGATCCTGACCGTATCTTGTCACATCCTGAGCGATCACATTCAGCTCCTTCACGCCCAGCGCATCCAGATCCTTCGCCTCGGCGATCAGATCCTCCATGGGGCGACTGCGGAAGCGGCCGCGAATCGACGGAATGGCACAATAGGTGCAGCAGTTGTCACAACCCTCGCCAACCTTCAGATAGCTGAAATATTCGGGCGTGGTCAGCACACGGTCACCGCCAAGATGCACGCCGTTCTTATCCTCAAAGGATGCGTACTTGGGATGGCTTTTATCCTCCCAACGGCGCTGAACATTCTCAATGGCCTCCACGATATTGTGGATACTGCCCACACCAAGAAGCGCATCCACCTCGGGAAGCTCCTTAAAGATCTCCTCACGGTAGCGCTCAGCCAGACACCCCGTCACCACGATGGCGCGCAACGACTTGTGCTCCTTGAGCCAGGCCACATCCAGAATATTGTCGATGGCTTCTTTTTTGGCGCTTTCGATAAACGCACAGGTGTTGATGACCACAATATCGGCCTCGGTCTCATCGGGAGTGATCTCGTAGCCCGCCGCCATCAGCTCGTGCAACATGACCTCGGTGTCCAGCTGATTTTTAGGGCAACCGAGAGAAATAAATCCGATCTTCATTTTTTCTGCCTTTCTTGGAAATACTGTCCCTATCATATCACAAAGCATTGAAAATGTCAAGACGTGCGCGCAATGTACGCGCACGCATATAAAGGGCCCCGCAGACCTTTGTCTGCGGGGCCCCTCTGTGATCAAAAGCTTAATACGTCGGTGGAAATTGCGGCAATCTGACGCCTTGCGTTTTCGGTGGTGTCGTAAGTGATCCACCTGCCGTCCGCAGAAAATCTCACATGAAGATCACAGCGGATATCGATTACAGGTGGAACCACAGTGGCCACGCCGAACAATGTCTTGGAAATACCGTTCTCCCGATTGTATGCGACCACATAACGGTATCCATCCATCGGATAACCGTCGCCGATCACATATTTGCCATTCGGCACCAGGTTGCAGTGGATATCTTGATTTTGGGCTGTCTGCATATAGGGAATGCTATACGCTGCTTGTACATCGGACTCCATATCCATGCAGTACACGCCCTTGCGTCCGTTGACCGAGCAATAGACCACCAGCTCCCGTGCGTTTACCCAGCGGTAGTGTGAAACCACGGTATTTGCAAGAACGGTACGAAGCTTTCCCGACCGATCCCCCAGCATCAGCGAGGTGGACCATCCCTTTTTCTCGGGGGTGGGAAAATCCCGAACCAGCATCACGTAATGATTGCAATCGGGGGAGAAATTGATGTGGTTCACCAGGATCTTTTTAGAGGGGTCAAAGCCCGAAATGGGAGCCATTTGCGCGTAGGATACCAGCAGCTTCGAGCATCCGGTCTCCATATCGATGAGAAACACGCCGTCGTCCTTCGGGGCGTTCACCTCGGCGTTTTTATCCGGGAAGTCGGCATAGCCGTAACCGGGACGAAAGGCAAAGATCCTGCCGAAGTTGACGCCCAGCCCCCACCTTCCATCCTCGGAAATGGTAGCAGCAGCCCTGTCGGTGTATTGCTTTTCGCCACTTCGAAGATCGTGAATAACGGTGCAAAATCTGCCGTTTTGTACGAAATTATAGCAAACGGTATCGCTTTTTGAACTATAGAACTGCAAAAGCGCACCCTGCTGGAAGTTCCAGGCGGTGGTAGTAGCAAAGGAGGTAAAGGCCCCCTCCTTCACATATCCCAGCTCAGCCACGTCGTCGGCCTCCTGCATACGGTCCATAAAGGGCACGCGATGGCAGAGATGCCGACCCTCAAGATCGGTGGCAGGCAAATCGTAATAGCCGAAAAAATAATGATACCCGTCGTCGGGTGTCAGAATCTTCGGCGCTTGAACGTAGCTGCTGATAAAGCTTTTCATGATTCTCCCCTTCCCTTTACAGGGTCACACCGTCCTTAAAGATGGCAATATCGGCATAGCCGCCAAGCTCACCCTTGCTCTCTTCCCCTTCGGCAACGGCAATGCATTTTTCAAACAATGCATTGCAAAGCTGATCCTTGTCCGCGCCGCCCAGTAAGACGCCTGCATCAAAATCGATCCAGTGCCTTTTCTTTTGGGCCAAGGGCGTATTGGTGGAAATCTTCAATGTGGGAACGGGTGCGCAAAGCGGCGTTCCCCGCCCCGTGGTGAACAGGATCAGATGAGCGCCTGCGGCGGTCAGATTGGTAATGGCCACCTGGTCGTTACCGGGTCCGTCTACCAGATACAGACCGGGAGCCTCAGGCACGCTGTCGCCGTATCCAAGGGCACCGCAAAGGGGCACCTTACCTGCCTTTTGCACACAGCCGAGTGACTTTTCCTCCAGGGTGCTGATGCCTCCCGCAATATTCCCCGGCGACGGATTGTCGGCAATCCCTTCGCCGTGACGAATGAAATAATTTCTGAAATTGCGGATCATGGCCACGGCACGGTCAAAGGTCCTGCGGGAATCGCAACGGGAAAGCAATATCTCCTCAGCGCCAAAGGCCTCGGGGATCTCGGTCATCAGAATCCGCGCACCGTGTGCGGCAAATGCTTCGGCAACCAGCCCCACCAAGGGGTTGGCGGTGATGCCGCTGTAGCCGTCGCTACCGCCGCACTTGACGGCTACAGCCAGTTTGGAGATCGGTACCGGGGTGCGCCGATCCCCGGCCGCAACCGCTTTCAGCTCCTCCAGGATCGAAAGTCCCTCGGCCATCTCGTCCTCACAGTCCTGCAGGCATAAAAACCGTACCCGTTCGGGGTCATATTCCCCCAATAGCGCCTGCATATCCTCCATGCGGTTATTCTCGCATCCAAGGCCCAGCAGGAGCACACCTCCGGCATTGGGGTGTCGGCAAAGGCCGCAAAGGATCTTTTGGGTGGTCAGCAGATCGTCCCCCAACTGTGAGCACCCGTAAGGGTGGCACAGAGCTCGCACGGGGGAACCGCTTTTCTCGGCCAGAAGCCGCGCCACGCCTGCGGCACATCCCACCGTGGGAATGATCCAGATCTCATTGCGGATGCCCACCCGTCCGTCAGCACGCAGATAGCCCGAAAAGGTGCCTTTTTCGATACCGTTATCCTGCTTTTCAAAGGGCGTATACTGCCAATCCCCGAGCCCCGAGAGGTTGGTCTTCAGATTGGACGTATCCACCCGTGCACCGGCCGGAATCTCCTTTGTGGCGTGACCGATGGGAAAGCCGTATTTGATGACATTCTCCCCGCTTCGAATATCGGTCAGGGCATATTTTTGGCCATCCTCTCTGACTTCTACATTATCGTCCGAATGTATCCGCATAAGCGGTCACCTCCCCGGCAAATTCCGCAAGGCTTCTGCCCCACAGGGTTGTGTCCGAAAGAATATCGGCCACGGTGCGCCCTTGCAGTGCAACGGGCGAAAGCGTGTCGCCGTCACCGTATTTTTGCAGATAAAGCACCAGCATGGCAAGAGAAAAGAGCAAGTGTTCCGGATTTTTACCGACCTTTTGACGGTATTCCAGAATGGACGGGAGCACACGCACCACGAATTTATCCGCCGAATGCAACGCAATCGCGGCACAGCGGTGATGAATGAAGGGATTGGCAAAGCGCTCCAGAACCTGAGCGGCATACTGACGCGCCTCATCCTCATCCACCGACATCGAGGTGATGATCTCCTCAAGGCAGGCCTCCAGATGTGCCCTGACAGTATCATTTTCAAGACATTCCCGTACGGTCTCCACACCCAACAGCAGTGCGTAAGGGATCATGGAGGTGTGGGCACCGTTCAGGATCCGCACCTTGATGGTACGATAAGGTGCCACCGATTCCACCCATTTGATATTGATCCCCGCCGCCGCAAAGGGCAGGCGGGCATCCTCCTTGCCGTCGACGACAAATAGATGAAAGTATTCTCCCGTGTTGATCATTTCATCCATATACGGCAGCTCCACACTGCCTGCCGGCACCGTGCCCGACACGATGCGATCCACCAGCGTATTTCGGAAGGAGCACTGCTCCGTCACCCAATCGGTAAAACCTTGCTCCAGCCCCCAATCGCCGGCATGGCGCAACACGGTATCGCGGAGCACCGTCCCGTTGTTTTCGATCAGCTCCAGGGGCAAAATCAACAGACCGTTTCCGCTTTTTTGATACCGACGGTACAAAAGCGCCGTCAGCTTTGCGGGATAGCTTTTGGGGCATTGATCCGTGGGCCTGTGGCTGTATTCGTAAACCAATCCCGCCTCGGTGGTATTGGAAACGATCACCTCGACATTGGGGTTATCCGCAAGAGCGAGAAAATCCTCATATGCCTCCTCGGCGGCAACCGAGCCCGCGATGCAATCCACCAAGCACTTCTCCTCATGGGATCCGTCCCGCAGGACCATGGTATAATTAAAATTCTGCGCGGCCAAAGGATCGGTCCCGCGGGTCTTACTGCGTACGATCATCACATTGCCGTTATAGACACCCGCGTTATTCGATCTTTGCACCATCCAATCAAAAAATCCACGCAGAAACACGCCGCCGCCGAACTGGATGATCCGAACGGGACGCTGTTGCTTTTCCATCTCCTTGATATGCTTCATTTTTCCGACTCCTTTGCAAATTTCAGATAGGCCTCTCTCACAGCGAAATAGGCCGCCTTTGGCTTTCGGTATTCGTTTACAATCCCCTTGTTGTTATATCCCCTGGCACGGTCAAGCCCCATTTCGGGTGCGGTGCGGATATCAGCAAACTGCCACACATAAGTCCCCGCCATCATGGGGTCGGCATGAAACAGTTCAAGACAGAAGCCCAGCAGATCGGCCTGGTACTCCTCGGTCCCCTTCACATGATCGAAGGTGTGATGACCGTAGATTCCCGCACCGCCGAATTCACCCATGACCACGGGCTTTTGCTCCATGCCCAGCTCCGCCCTTCTTTTGCGGAATTGGTCAAGAAAATCGCGCCACGTTTCGGTGTAATGTGTGCTGACGCCCTTTTGCGGATACCATCCCAGATATTTATTGATGCTGATCATATCGCAATAGGCAAGGCAGATATCCTCCATCGGATGATTGGCGGCATAGGTCACGATACGGTTGCCGCCGTTCTCCTTGAGATAGTGATAATACTGCCTGGACATTTCAACGGATTCCGGCAGATCGGCCCGGATCTCGTTGTGCATTCCCCAGATGACGATGGCGGGATGGTTATAGTAATGCCGCACCATTTCGCGGTGCATTTCCAATCCGCGGGCAATGATCACAGGATCAGCCAGCGTTTCGGGGGCAAATCCGCACCCCCAGATAGGGATCTCGCTCCAGAACAGTACGCCACGCTCATCGAGCATATCCAGAAAAACACGGGAGTTGGGATAATGGGAGCCGCGCACAGTGTTGCATCCCGCCTCGAGGATGATATCCAGATCCCGCTCCATCAGTCCCTGTGGGAAGGCCATGCCCCAATCAGGATGCTCCTCGTGCCGGTTGATCCCTCGCAGCTCCACCCGACGGTGGTTCAAAAAGATCGCACCGTCACGGGCCTCGATCAACCGGAAGCCGACGCGATCTCTGAGATCATCGGTATCGGTCAACACAGTCACGCTGTAAAGATTGGGGGCGTCTGTGTCCCACAGGCTCACATTCTCCACGGTGAATGCAGGAGTTTTGATTGTCACGGTCTCGCCCGCCGAAACCGCAATCTCATCACGGTAAACCTCAAGATCATTCAGCAAAACACGCACACGTGTGCTTTTTTTGCGTTTTTCGGCATTGTACAGCTCTAAAGTAAAGGCGGCCGATGCGCTTGTCAGATCGGGCGACAGGGTGTAATCCAATTTTTGATACAGAACACAGATGCCGGAAAGGCGCTCTACACTGACACCGCGGGTTATGCCACCATAGTGATACCAATCCACCTTCTTCTGAGGGATGGAATGCTCATCGAATCGGTTATCCACACGTACGGTCAAGGTATGGTAGCCCGGCGTCACATCCCGTGCGATCAATTCAAACCGACAAAAGCCGCCGTAATGCTCGCCAAGCGGCTCTCCGTCCAGGTAGACCCGTGCCTCGGTCATCACCGCATCAAAGCAAAAGCGCAGACAGCCGCCGTTGGTGTAAAATTCTTTCTGATACCATGCAGCTCCCTCATATTGCAACAGCCCCAATTGGGTATTCCATACCCCGGGGACAGTGACCTTCTGCCCCTTCGGCAAGGCCTTTGCCCAACCGAGCTTCTCGCCCGCACCGTCCCCATCGGTGCAGAACAGCCAGGCGCCGTCAAGGGATCGCACATCTCTGATCTCATGCTCGTCAAATCTTCTTCTCATGCGTCTTGTCCCCCATGTTTTCTCTAATTCCATTATAATGCAAGGCAAAAGTGTTGGCAATATCTTTTCGTTCGGATTATTGACATATCGTTCAATATTTTTATAAAAAATTCAAAAAAGAAATCTTATTTTAGCATTTCGGTTGAAAATCACCGCCTTTTGTGTTACAATGAAACGCAAAGGGAGGTGAGGGTATGCCCGCACGGTTGGAAGGGTTCGGATTCGGGCAAAAATGGCAGGATGTGACCACCGATTATTACGAAGGCTTTCTGCCCAATATGACCGACTACCACATGCACGACTATTACGAGATCAGTCTGATCCTATCGGGTGATGTGAAGGTCCTGCTTTCCGATACGGCCCGGAGCGGCAAGGGCTGTAAATTGGTTTTGCTCCGTCCGCGAACGCCGCACTTTATCCTATGTGAGCCCGATATGCTCTACCGCCGCCGCAATCTTCTGTTCTCCCCCGAATTTTTGGCCGACTATACCCGCGACCTTCAAAGGCTACTGCCCGCCTTTGGCAAGAATGGGGCCATTTTAAATATCGAGCAGAGTGAATGCCAACGCTATTTATCGATCATCGAGCAAATCGACAGTGAGCCCGATGCCTTCCGTCAAAAAATGCTTCTGCTCTACTTTCTCTCTCTTGTGGCCGAATGCGCCAAGACCGAGGTCGGTGCCGCAGCACTCCCCGCCTTTGTTTCGGGGGCATTGGACTACATTGCCGAGCATTACAGTGAGAAGATCGTAGCCGAAAAGCTGGCATGGCAGTTGAATGTTGGCAGAACCACACTGATGACGGTTTTCAAAAAATACACGGGGCTGACTGTAAACGAGTACATCACCCGCTATCGATTAAAGCATGCCATCGAGGCCCTGGGGCAAGGCGAAAGCGAGCCCGAGGTCGCGCGGGCGTGCGGATTCAATGACACCTGCAACATGATCCGTTGCTTTAAAAAGCATCTGGGGATGCCCCCCCGACGCTATCTGACCTCCAAACCATAAAAAGCGCTCGACCACACAGTGGCCGAGCACTTTTTTGTAAGCATGGGATAAATTTTCAAAATTCCAATTTTAATTCCAAAAATTCAAATTTTTAATTCTAACTTTTTAAAATTAACAGACCGATTTCAGTCAATTTTACAATTATGATCGTTTTGCTGCTGCCCAAGCAGATGTCTGCGGCCAATGAACAGGCCTGTAATCGCCACCGCCGCTACCGCAGAAACGATCACGACACCCATCCAGAAGCTACCGGCAAACCGCTCTACCGCAAGACCGGTCATATCAAACTCTCCGTCTGCGTTCTGCAAATGGGAGAAGACCAGCACCGTATCGATGGCCAATGCACAAACGGTCAAGAGTCCTGCCAGCGCCGCCAGAAGATCGGCAGTCTTAGAGCCGCTGTTCACCGCGGGCAGACGAACCGGCTGATCCCGACGGAAATCCAACACGGAACCGATATAGTAGGCAACCAACACCAGCACAACGGTTTCGGGAACCATATAGGTGGCGTTGTATCCGAAGGAGTAGATCAGTGCCGCCTCGGTGGGGATAGACAATCCGGCCCACACGGTAGCACCTGAGATCACATGACAAAAATAGCGGATCACGCAAACCAAGAGCGAGCCATAGACCAGCGCCAGGCTCTGCCGCTTGATCACGCGGCGGAAGATGCCGCCAAGGCCCGTGACCACAAAGGCGATCATATAGTCCAGCAGGATGACGGCAACGATGGATTGCCAGGTGGTGAAATAGCTCAGATTACTCAGTCCCAGCAGCTGCTGGATCACCGCATAAACAACACCCGAGCCCAGTCCCCATCCGAGACCGTGACGGTAAGAAATGAGAATCACCGGGAGCATGGATGCCACAGTGACCGAGCCGCCGTAAGGCATCTGCACCACCGAGAACAGGCTAAGAACGGTGCCCACCGCTACCAGCAGCGCGCACTCGACCATCTTTTTGGTTTTAAGTGTACTTTTCATAAAGGCCTCCGAAAAATAAATGACCGCACGGAAATCTCCGTGCGGTAAAAGATATGTTTCTCTCGATCTCTCCCTACGCCGGCATTATCCGTATCAGGTTAAAGGGTTCGGGCTTCGCCCGTCTCAGCCGTCTTATTCGACAGCGCCCCCGATTTCTATGCGGTTTTCGACAACAAGTATAATACAAAGTGCGGCACTTGTCAAGGGATTTTGCAAAATCCCCCGACAATGCCGCACAAGAGGCATCAATAATAATTGTTGGCCGCCACCATGGTGATATCTACGGTTTCTTTAAGCTCCGTGTTTACCTCCACACGGTCCAGATACCCTTCGTCCTTTACCTTGTTCTGTAGCATATATTCAACCACCAGGCCCGTCATGGTGCCGAACCAGCGGCTGTTCTCCTCCACCGACCAGGCCTTTTCATCCAGCTCGCTTCGCATGATGATATAATAGCCCGAGTCGGAATCAAGGATCGCCAGCTCACCGATCTCCAGCTTGGCCAGCTCGGTGGAGAAGGTGTAGAAGATCGTGTCGGTGGTATAGGTACCCGCCGAAAAATACATGCCGTTGGGTGCATAGGACTCGTTGAAGCTCTGATTATCACTGAACTCCTTCATATACTCCAAGAACAGTGCCGTATTGCCCTTGCAATCCTCGGCAATCTCATTGGCCACCAGCAACCGCTTGGCCATTTCCTCGTCGGTATAATAAGCGATCTTGTTCTCGCCCTTGGAATCGTACTTGTAATTGGGCTTGCCATTCTCACTGTCATAGGCGACCACCCACTTGCGCCAGATCTTATCGCCGTTCTCGTCCAGATCGTCGGTCTCCACGCCGTTTTCCTTATCGTAGGCGATCCTTCCGCTCTCCAGCACATAGATCACATCGCGGTTCTCGGTATCGCGTACTGCGTTTCCGTCCGTATCGGTTTTGGCGGTGCCGTTTTCGGTATCGTAGGCAATCCCACCATACTTATAATAAGCCGTCTTACCCTCCACGGTCACGGCAGTGGCGGTCTCGTCATAGGCGATGACCAATTTTCCATCACTATCCTTGATCAAGCTGCCATCCTCATTGACCTTGTAATAAACGGTACGTCCGTCGCTGTCCTTGTCGTGATCGTGATAGTAATTGGCGATCAGCATCTGATAGCCGCGGTAATAGGTATTCTGATAGAATTGCTCCTTCACGGTATCGGAGATACGACTGCCGTCCTCGCCGTACAGATGGTCCTTGAGTTGCGCGATCTTGGCCTCGATGATGGCGGCATCCCGCAAAACCGTAATATTCGCACCGTACGAGGAAAGCACCGAGTTAAGCTGACTCTTGGAGCCATCCCCCACCTCAGCGATCAGCTCATCGATCCAGGCGTCGATCTCATCCTCTTCGGCGGCGTCGAGCTCCAGCCCCAGTTCATGATAGAGGATCAGCGCCGCGGCGATCTGCTTCAGCCCCTCAAAAACCTGATTGGTGAAGTACTGATTCTGGGTCATGTTATCAATATCCACATACGTAGCCCAGAATTCCTCGTCATTCACATCACATCCCGCCGAGGCAAGGGTGCCCTTCATACGGGAAAGATAGAGCTGGAACACATTGACCGAGATCTCTTCTTTTCCCGCTTCAATCAAGGTCTTGCCGTGCGCGGAGCATCCCGAAAACAAGAGCAATGCCGCCAATACAAGTGCCATGATCGGTACTAATTTCTTTTTCATTTTTTCTTCCTTCCTGTGTTTTCGATAAACAGGCTGTCAAAATATCCTCATTATTATATCATATTGCACGTCATTTGTCTACCGTTTTCTTTTGCTTGCTCTCCCGCAGCTCTCCGTAAGCCAAAAACAACTCGATCAGCCCCTCCAGCGCATCCTCCTTTTTGTCAATATGGTAGCGGATATAGGGATTGGCCGACAGCATCATCCGCAGCTTCCCGGGGAAGCGGGCAGAAAGCTCCATCCAGATATCCACATCCAATTGGGGGGAGCAAATGTGCACATCGGCACCGTCCTGGCGGATCTGAGTGATGCCACACTCTTGTGCCAGAGATCGGATCAATGCGATCTGCAGCAGATTGGAAGCCGCTCGGGGCAGATCGCCGTAGCGATCCAGAAGCTCGTTTGTCATGTCTTCCAGATCATAACGACTGCCGATCAGCGAGATGCGCTTGTAAAGAGACATCCGTTGATTCGCCGATTTCACATACCGTTCGGGGAGATTGGCATCAAAGGAGAGCGTGACCACGCACTCCGGCTTCTCCACAACGGTCTCTCCCTTTTCGGTCAGGACCGCCTCGTTGAGAAGCTTGACATAAAGGTCATACCCCACTGCATCCAGGTGACCGTGCTGCTCAGCGCCCAGCAGATTGCCCGCACCGCGCAGCTCCAGATCGCGCAATGCAATGCGGAAGCCCGCACCGAATTCGGCATATTCCCGAATGGCCTCCAGACGCTTGCGTTGTACATCCCCCAACGCCCGTCCGCGGGGATAGGTAAAATAGGCATAGGCGCGGCGTGAGGAGCGCCCCACCCGCCCACGAAGCTGATGCAGCTGAGAAAGCCCCAGACGGTGTGCGTTATCCACGATCAGTGTGTTAGCATTGGGGACATCCACTCCCGTCTCGATGATGGTGGTGCTGACCAGAATATCGATTTCCCCCGTGATCATGTCACTCCAGATCCGCTCCAGGGTATCCTTATCCATCTGTCCGTGGGCCACCGTGATCCGCGCCTCGGGGATATCCTTGGAAAGCTTTGCCGCCACATCATTGATGCTTTCCACCGCATTGTGCAGATAAAAGACCTGCCCGCCCCGTCGGAGCTCCCGACGGATGGCCTCCTCGATAATGAGATCGTCATCCTCCAGCACATAGGTCTGCACGGGCAAACGGTCACCGGGCGCCTCGTCCAGGATAGAAATATCGCGGATGCCGCTCATGGCCATGTTCAGAGTGCGTGGGATGGGGGTCGCGGTCAACGTCAGAACATCCACATTGCCCGCGATCTGCTTGATCTTTTCCTTCTGCGCCACGCCAAAGCGTTGTTCCTCATCCACAATAAGAAGTCCTAAATTCTTGAACTTCACATCAGCGGAGACCAGGCGATGAGTCCCCACAATGATATCGGTATCACCCCGCGCCAGGCGGGCCAGGGACTGCTGCTGCTCCTTGGCGGAACGGAAGCGGGAGATCATATCGGCACGAACCGCAAAGGCGCGCATGCGGGACTGAATGGTACGGAAATGCTGCATGGCAAGGATGGTGGTAGGCACCAAGATCGCCACCTGCTTACCCGCAAGAACGGCTTTATAAGCGGCACGCAGGGCCACCTCGGTCTTGCCGAAGCCCACATCGCCGCAAAGGAGGCGATCCATGGGCGTGGTGCTCATCATATCCTGCTTGATCTCCTCGGCGGCAGTGATCTGCCCCTCGGTCTCCTCATATTCGAATGCCACCTCAAAATCCCGCTGATAATCGTCATCGGGCGGGAAGGCAAAGCCGGCACGGCGCTCGCGCTCGGCATACAGGCGGATCAGATCCTTGGCCATATCCTTGACCGCCGCCTTGGCCCGCGCCTTGGCCTTTTTCCATTCTCCACCGCCAAAGCGGGAGAGCTTGACCAGACCATCGTCGGCGTGGGCACCGATATATTTTGAAACGGCATCCAGGCGGTCACAGGGCAAAAAAAGCTGATCGGAGCCTGCGTATTGAATGCTGACATAGTCCCTGGTCACCCCATCGATGGTCAGGGTCTCCAGACCCACGTACCGTCCGATACCGTGGGCCTCATGCACAACAAGATCGCCCGGCTCCAAATCGGCATAAGAGAGGATAGCCCCCTTGGCATCCTTCTTTTTCTTGGCACGGCACACCCGCCCCGCGGCAGAAAGACCGCCCATCCGTTGATCGGCGGAAAGAGAGAGGATGGCCACATGGGCCGCAGGCAGCTCAAAGCCACTCGTCGGCTCGCACCATTCCACCAGTATTTCACCGCGTTCGGGTAATACGGTATCGTTTTTTTGATGCAATCGCACCGAATAACCGTGCTCTGCAAGCAGTCCAGCCGCATTTTTGGCAGAGGTCTCGTTCTCCGCCGCCACAATCACCCGCCACTTGGTACCGCGGTAATTGCTCAGATCCTCCTCAAGAAGCGAAAAACGCTCCCCGTAGGCGGGGGTATGCCGTGAACGGAAGGAATAAAGCCCCGACAGCTTCTTTCCCGTCAGGCCTTCTGCGATCGAATCAACGTGAAGGACTGTCGCTTCCGACAAGAAAAGCGTCAGCGCCGACTCGGGCTTGCCGTACTCGGCATAGCGCCCGGCAATGGTTCCCGCCTCCAGCAGCTCCTCGATGGCGCGCTCCCGATGCCAGACCGAGGCCTTCAAGCGATCGGCAATGGCATTGGTTCCCCGTAAAAACACCAGGGAACGGGGTGGGAAATAAGACAATAGGCACTCTCTGGCGGGATCGATCAGCGTCAGATATTTATCGGCAAAGCGGATATCTCCTCCACCGTCTATCTCGGCCAATTCCGCCCGCAATTCCTCGGCGGCACGGTCATCCTTGCACTTTTTCAGCTGTGCCGCCACGGCCTCCCGCAGGGCCGAACGGTTATCGGCATCGATCAGCACCTCACGGGCGGGCGGGATCTCGCATCCCGTCACCACCGTATGGATGCGCTGACTCTCTACGTCAAACAGTCCCATGCGGTCAATCTCATCCCCGAACAGCTCGATGCGTAAGGGGGTGGAGCCCGTCACCATGCGATTGTCGGCAGACAGCGCCCGCAGGTGGGGGGCAAAAATATCGATAATGCCGCCACGGACGGCGAACTGTCCCGCGCCCTCCACCAGATCCACGCGGGTATAGCCCGCGGCGGTGAGCCTCTCGGTCAAAGCCGAGAGCTCCACCGTGCTTGCCCCATCCAGCTTCAGCGTATTGGCCTCCAGCCGCTCGCGGGAAACGGTGTAGCCCAAGGCCGCATCCGGTGTGGTCAGCACGATGTCGAAATCCCCGCGGCTCAGACCGGACAGCACCCGCAACCGCTCATGCTCGTATTCATGAGAGGCGGTAATGTTATAAAAAGTCAGGTCACGTGCCGTAAAAAAAGCGACACGTATACCGTATTGCTCGAAATAGGCTTGCAGACGGGCGCATTCCTTTTCCTCGGAAAGCAGGCAAAGCGCGGTGCCGTTGCGCACATCCTTCAGATCCTCAAGCAGAGCCAGCATCAGAGCATCCGCCGCCCCGTCGCAAAGGCCGCAAGCCGCAAACGGCAACGAACGGTCACGAAAGGCCCCGGAAAGATCCGAAGCCAGCTGGCGATATTCTCCATCGGTACGCAGGCAAGATGAGATCAGCATAGCATCACTTCCCGTTACAGGCCTGCATGGCGGCAGGGACATCCCCATCAAGAATCATGCCGATGCCGTCAAATATGCGATCAAAGGAGGCAGAAAGAGTCATCGTCTCCTCCTTAGAGAAGGGAGAGAGCACCCAATCGGCCAGATCATAATCGGGATGGGGCTTGACGCCCACGCCCAAACGGACCCGGGGAAACTGATCGGACTGCAGCTGACAGATGATATTTTTAAGCCCGTTGTGTCCCCCGTCGCTCCCCTTGGCGCGGATGCGGATACGCCCCACATCAAAATTCACATCATCACAGATCACGATCACATGCTCGGGAGTGATCTTATAGAAGGCCGCGGCCTCACGCACTGCCTCACCCGACAGATTCATAAAGGTCTGGGGCTTGAGAAGCAGTACACGGTGCCCCGCCCAGCTTGCCTCACCCGTCAGTGCGCGAAAGCGGGCACGGTCGATCCGCGT
>JAFTNU010000059.1 GCA_017451735.1 Clostridia bacterium | reverse complement strand
ATCCACGGCTCTGCAACGGTAAAGAACATCTTCGGCTCTGCAACGGTCGAGTACATCTGCGGCTCTGCAACGGTCGAGAACATCTGCGGCTCTGCAACGGTCAAGTACATCCACGGCTCTGCAACGGTCAAGAAC
Organism: Clostridia bacterium; assembly: GCA_017451735.1. GTDB lineage: Bacteria > Bacillota > Clostridia > Oscillospirales > CAG-272 > Firm-07. Next base: position 31,006 of record JAFTNU010000059.1, on the reverse strand, counting down.
ATCCACGGCTCTGCAACGGTCAAGAACATCTGCGGCTCTGCAACGGTCAAGTACATCCACGACTCTGCAACGGTCGAGTACATCTGCGGCTCTGCAACGGTCGAGAACATCTGCGGCTCTGCAACGGTCATTTCAAGCCCTTATACGAAATGGAAAAACGCCACGAGCGTGATCCTTGCGGATAACGCGACATTCAAGGACATATACGGAAAGGTCATTTATCAATCGGGCGATTTCAAGTTGATCTCTGTGGAGAGCGGCAAGAAGCTTATCGAAAGCGAGGTAAGCAATGAGCAGTCTGAATCTTAATAAAGCGATCCTCTGCGGCAGGCTCACCGCTGACGTGGAGCTGAAGCAAACCCCAAGCGGCACCGCCGTCTGCAGCTTCACCTTGGCGGTCAACCGCAAATACCAAAAAGAAGGCGAACAGACCGCAGATTTCATCAGCATAGTCGCATGGCGCCAGACCGCCGAATTCATTTCCAAGTACTTCAAAAAGGGCTCTGCCCTTTGCATCGTGGGTAACATCCAAACGCGCTCCTGGCAGGATAACCAAGGCAATAAGCGCTACGCCACCGAGGTGGTTGCCGACGAGGCGTATTTTGTGGATAGCAAGAGCGAATCCACGCCCGCAAATCATCTCGCAAGCGACCCCTACGTTCCCGACTCCTACACCCAGCCGTCCGCCCCCAACTTTGAGGAAATGAAGCCGGACGACGACCTGCCCTTTTAAGGAGGCATAAATGGCTGACAAAGGTATTGTCTTGTTCTACGATTGGCTGGATGTTTTGAAAGACATTCCACCACAGGAATTCAAGAAAATGGTGCTGGCAATCGCAGAATTTCGTCAGAATAACACACCACCTCCTACATTCAATGGTAAGGCGAAATACATCGCACCGCTTATATTCGGTCAACTGAAAACCAGTATGCAAAAATCGTCTGCCGGAAAGCTCGGAGCCCAAGGAAAATGGGCACTTTCGGAGAATTCTGCCAATGGCACAAGTGATGGCACACCCAATGGCAATGCCAATGGCAGACCCGCTCCGTGTGCCAATAGCAATGCCAATGACCAAGAACAAGAACAATAACAAGAACAAGAACAATAACAAGAACAAAGAACAATATCAAATAATATACCCCCCTTACCCCCCAAGGGGCAAGAAGCGCCCTTCGCCGATCAGATCGCGGCATATGCCAAGGGGGACAAGGAGATCGAGGATCTGCTGACCGAATGGTTAAAGGTGCGCAAGGCTAAGCGCGCCGCCATGACCGAGCGTGCCATACAGCTCAATCTTCAAAAGCTCGACAGCACGGCGCGGGACAGCGGCATGAGCGTGCCCGACTATCTGCGGGAGGTCATCTGCCGCGGCTGGCAAGCCTTTTATGTGATCCGCGACTACGCCAAGCCCGAACGCACGGGGGGTAACATATTCCTTGACCTTGCGAAGGAGGACGCACAATGACAGACAGTGAGACCACAAAGATATTGGCGGTGCTGAAAGCGGCATACCCAAACGCCTATAAGGGCATGACCCGTGAGGAGGCATTCGGCATGATCCACCTGTGGCAGATGCAATTTGCAAGCATCCCCGCAGAGCTGGTCATGACCGCCGTCAACCGTCTGATCGGTAAAAAGGCATTCGTCCCCACCGTCGCAGAGGTCAAAGAGGAATTACATGATATCCACGAGGATGCGTGGGAAATGCTGTGGTATCACAGCGGCGGCGCAAGCGATTTGACCGAGCAGCAGATTGCAGAATACAGCGCCATCGTACAAGCCCTGAGCCCCATCGAAAAGGAGCGCAGCGGGAATCCCATTCTCACAGGGCAAGCCTATGCACCGCTACCCCAAGGAAGCACCCAAGATCTTGAAAGGAGACAGCAACATGGCAACGCATAAGATCACCGTCCAGAAGGGCGGCAACATGAACGAGACCGACCGTCTGACCCTCGCCACCCTGCTGATCAAGGCAGGCTACACCGTCCGCATCGTTAAGGAGCGCGAGGGCGGCAAGAAAACAACGGTCACCTCGGTAGAATACACGGAGGCTTGAGATAACACCATGACAGTTAAAACCGAGCTCTATCATGACAATTTCCAGAATTTCAAGCGCTATAACATCCCTCGGGCACAATTGGTGATCGCCGATATTCCCTACAACCTCGGTGCGGCGGCATATGCCTCTAATCCCATGTGGTACGTGGACGGCGACAACAAAAACGGCGAGAGCAAAAAAGCAAAGTCCGCTTTCTTCAACGGTGACGGTGATTTCAACCTGGAGGAATACTTCCACTTCTGCGGAAAATTGCTTAAAAAGGAGCCAAAGGAGAAAGGCAAGGCTCCTTGTATGATCGTATTCTGTTCCTTTGAGCAAATGCAGATGCTGATCGAGATTGCAAGACGGCACGGATATGCCCACTACATACCGCTGATCTTTGTCAAAAACTATTCCGCGCAGGTGCTGAAAGCCAACATGAAGGTGGTAGGTGCCACCGAATACGCTCTTTGTTTTTATCGGGAAAAGCTCCCCAAATTCATCAACCACGGCAAGATGATCTTTAACTGGTTCGAGTGGAAAAGGGACAGCACCAAGGAATACCCCAAGATTCACCCGACGCAAAAACCGATTTCGGTCTTGAAGCGTCTGATTGAGATCTTCACCGAGGAAGGGGATGTCGTTATAGATCCCTGTGCCGGCAGCGGATCGACACTGCGCGCCGCCCACGAGCTGGGGCGGCATTCCTACGGCTTTGAAGTGAGCCGCCAATTCTACACAGCCGCCATCGACACCATGCTGAACTTCGACGGCGAGCAAACCCGAATGGATATTTGAGAGGAGCGACACCATGATACAAGACAATCTCTTCCGCGAGCTGATCGTAGATAACTTCGCAGGTGGCGGCGGCGCGTCAGTTGGCATCGAGCTTGCCACAGGCAGACCTGTGGATATTGCCATCAACCACGACCCCGACGCCATCGCCATGCACGACGTCAACCACCCCTATACCATGCACTATATCGAGGATGTATTTGCCATTGATCCCGTAGAGGTCACGGGCGGCCGCCCTGTGGGCATTGCCTGGTTCTCCCCCGATTGCAAGCACTTCTCCCGCGCCAAGGGCGGTACACCCGTGGAGCACAAGGTGCGCGGGCTCTCGTGGGTCATTCTAAAATGGGCGCTCTCGGGTGCATCTCCCCGCGTGGTCTTCATGGAGAACGTGGAGGAAATCCAAACGTGGGGACCTTTGATGGAGATCAAAAACCAATTCGGCAAGAGAGAATGGTATCCGGACCCTGCAAGAAAGGGCGAGACCTTTCAAGGCTTCGTCTCTATGCTCACCACGGGCATTGAACAAGGTCACCCGGCATGGATCGAGGCTTGCGAGTTTTTGGAGATCTCCACCGACAGTGCCGATGCCAAGAGACTGCTTGCAGGGCTCGGCTATGACCTTGAGTTCCGCGAGCTCCGCGCCTGTGACTACGGTGCACCTACCATCCGCAAGCGGTTTTATATGGTTGCCCGCCGAGACGGTCAGCCCATCGTATGGCCCAAGCCTACCCACGGAAAAGGAAAGGGCTTGAAGCCCTACCGCACGGCGGCAGAGTGCATTGACTGGTCTATCCCTTGCCCTTCTATCTTCAACCGCAAAAAGCCGCTTGTCCCAAACACCCTGCGCCGCGTGGCGTTCGGCATCAATAAGTTTGTGCTAAAGAACCCCAAGCCCTTCATTGTGCAACTGAACTACAAAAACACCCCGCAAGAGGCAGACAGACCGATGACAACGCAGACGACGGCGGGACACCATTACGTTTGCGCACCCGCAATCTCCAAATATTTCGGCGGCGTTGTGGGGTCTCGCGCCGATGATCCCATGCCCACCGTGACCGCCGTTGACCACAATGCTTTACTCGCCCCGCAGCTCGTCACCATTGGTTACGGGGAGAAAGAGGGTCAAACTCCCCGCGTCAAAAGCATCGAATCTCCCTGCCACACCATCCCCGCAGGCGGCAATAAGCACTTTATCAGCGCGCCGTATCTCATTCAATATTACCACCACAACCAGGCAAGCGGAGCCGATGCTCCACTCCACACCGTAACAACCAAAGACCGTAGCGCCTTTGTAGAGGCGCACATGACGGTATTCCGCCGCAACGTGGATGCCAAGCCCTTGGACGAGCCAATGCCTACGCTGACGACCAGCGCGGGGCACATGGCCGTGACCGAGACGCTGCTTGTCAAGTATGATCCCACCGTCAACCTTTTGAACTGGCCGCAGGTGCGTGAACTGCTCAATACATACGGCGGATGGAGCATCGACGACGACGAGATCCTGCTCCTGCGCTTGGGCGATATGTACGTATTCATCGGCGACATCGGCCTTCGCATGATGAAGGCCGAGGAGCTGAAGCTCGCGCAGGGCTTCCCCGTGGACTACTGCATTGACATCGAAAGCAAGATCGGCCGCAAATACAGCGAGGCAAAGCAGATCGCGCGCCTCGGAAATGCCGTCTGCCCGCCCGTGGCAACCGCTCTGATCCGCGCAAACTGCCCCGACATGGCATACAAAAAAGCCCTGCACACCGTCGCAGAGCTGGAAAGCGTGATAGTATGACCCAAGGCAACGCCAAATCCATCATCGCAGACCTCAAAAACCCTGCGTACAATAACACCCAGCGCATCGGCGCCATCGAGGTCGCCGCGAGATCCCGCATCGCCGTCCCGCGTCCCTATCTCTATGATGCAATCAAATTTCTGTTGGAGGTCATCAGTAATGAGCACCGCTGATCGCTACAAAAACACCGATGCCATACCCGTGAAAGAGTTGGTAGGGAGCAAATGCACCCTAAGAGACTTTATGGGCGACTACGCCCTTGACATCGAGCCATTTGACGGTCATAAGATCACGCTGTATTTCAATTCCCGCCGCAACGCCGAAACCGTTAAGCGGTGCATCGAGGTTGACGATAGTGTGCCGAATGCCGCTACTGTCGTTGACTTCGTTGAGGTCGTGCGGTGCAAGGATTGTAAGCATTACAATGCCACTTACAAAGATTGCGCCTTTTATGACTTTGCCGACAATGCACTCACTGATTTTTGTAGTCACGGAGAAAGGAGCGGCAAGGTATGAAGTTTTTTAACAAACACCTACGCAGGAACGGACAAATCAGCATTTTCCATGTAAGAGAAGATGTCAACGAGATTGTGTCCTTTTGCAATATGCTTTCCAACAAGGTTGACGAATTGGTAGAAGAGGTCAATCGTTTGTCACAAATTGTAAAGGAGCAAAAATGACACCGCTTGAAATTGCAAAAGCAAACCTCTTGAAAGAGGAAGAAGAAAAGAAGCATCCGAAGCCGACTTGCGGAGCGTGTCCGAAAAGCGAAAGAGTGAAAGGCACCTTGTATTGCGGTGTTGACGGGAAAATAATCTTGCCGAGATTTGAACATATATGTTGTTGTCTTGGCAAGAAACTTGAAGAAAGGAGCAACGAAAATGCCGAATGAATTGAAAACTGGTTGGCTTTCTCCAAGCGGTGATTTTTACCCTTGCGGTGTCTATGAGCATATGGATTGCGCAAGGAAAATCCTTAAAGACGAAGCCGCAAGCAGACCCGATGAAAAATTGCACGATTGCGGATTTGCGGAAATAACCATTTCGCAGATGGGTGTTAAGGAGTGGCGAGTTTACTGGAAAAACTTTCTCACCGATGAACAGAAAAACTTTCTTAAACCGTATTTTGAGGACGATGTTCGCCCGATGGCCTATGTGCCAAAAATGAGATGGGAACAGGAGAGCAAACGATGAGCAGACAGATTGATGAAATGCGTGATGCCTTGCTTGAAAATATAGCATTTGACCATATCGACCGTTATGGAGTTGCGTATGACGATGTTAATTACGACGATAGCGCCGAGAATATGGTTGCCGCAGGCTACCGCAAGGCAAGCGATGTTGCGAGGGAGATTTTGGAAAAACTTGTAGAGTATAGCACTTTCGGACTTGTGGATATTGACTATGCTTTCAAGATTGCAAAAGAAATGGGGGTAGATGTTAAAAATGGCAAGTGTTGATGCTATTACAAGAGCGCAAATTGCGCTGATAGTGCAAGCAGAAATGGACGAGAATTACCCTATTGAAAAGCACCTTGAAGATGCAGAATTGATTGCATACTTGACCGAGCAGAAACTCAAAAAGAAATACGAAAGCGAGGGGGCAGACGATGTTTGAAGAAAAGAGGAATTTGGACGGAGTTTATTTCCGTGTAAAGAGATATGGGAAATGGGAAAATGTATGTTTTTCCGACCTGCGAAGTGATGAACGAGAGGACATTCTTGAAGGCAAATCTATTGAATGGGTAAAGCAACTGTGTCGCATACTTGCAGACACGATAAGCGAAATCGGTAAAAAATTTGATTTGCGAGGTGAGAACGATGAATGAAATGAAACCCGAAGATGTGATGAGGGCGTTGGCGAAAATGACATACGGCGGTCGCAGTTGTACCGATTGCAAGTATGGCAAGAAACGCGGTGAGGATAGGTGCGGATTGAAAGGTTGCAGAATTGCCCAAACTGCCCTCGCCCTACTCCGTGAAAAGGATGCGGAGATTGAGAGGTTGAAAGTGAAAATTGAGCTGGCTATGGCGAATTTGGATTGGGAATGGCGGTTCGTGTCATGATAATCGACCAAATCGCAGAGGAAATGAAGGAGGAGCCCCATGACAACCTGTGAAAACCGCGAACACCTCCACGTGGTCAAGGGGAGGATCGTTTACGCCAAGTGTCGGCGGACAGGCACCGAGTTTTTGGTGTGCTCCGGGGGCGCCCTTGACCCCAAGACTCATTATTGCGCCTGCGCCACATGGAAGGGGGAGAAGCCATGAGCCTGTTGACCATCTTCAGCGCGCCTTGGTGGACTTGGCTTGTCATACTCGCCATGGCCGTGATCAGCGGCGGGATCACCGCTTTGGTCTTTTCCGACTTCGATCCCGTTGGGCTGTTTTCCAAGCCCCCAAAGCAATTCCCCACCCTTACATACAACCGCGGCGACCTCACCGCCACCCAGTGCGGCAAAACCGTTACTATACGCCGCACAGACGGCTCCGCAGCAGGCATTGTAAATCTCGTGGAAGATACACCACTCACTGCCCTGCAACTCTCTGACATTCTGGACGACTTCGAGAGGTTCCGCCCATGATCCGCTATCCCTTCGGCAGACCCGCCGCCAAGTATGGCAACAAGAAGATACACACCCCCGAGGGGGACTTCGACAGCAAGCACGAGTTTGAGCGCTTCTGTGAGCTGAGTATTTTGTCTACAGCGGGCATCATTCGCAATCTTGACCGACAGGTGCGCTTTTCCCTTCTCCCGTCCCAAAGGGGCGAATTTCGCGCCGAGCGCCCCACCGACTATATTGCCGATTTCGTCTACGAGGAAAAGCGCGGCGCCGAATGGGTCAAGGTCGTCGAGGACGCAAAGGGCGTCCGCACAGATACCTATTTACTCAAACGCAAATTGATGCTCTTTATCCACGGAATTTCTATCAAGGAGGTATAATTATGGATTTACACGTCAAAAGGCTGGTCTATGCCATATGTGCAGACTATCCGCGCCGCGCAAAACTACTGAACATTGGGCGCTTGCCAATGGAAACCGCCGCCACTTATGCAAGGCTAAACGCCGCAATCGAAAACGCCGTTGATCGCAATATTGAAAAATGCGATCGAAAAGACATGATGCGTTCCTTGCAAGACAGACGCGGCTACAATTCGGGAGGTGTCACGCACAGAGGCAGAAACCAATTTTATAAAGCCAAGATGAAGATTATCGAGGAGATAGCATCCTCTCTCAATCTGATCTAACACGAAAAAGGGGAGTTCTCTCCCCTTTTTTGTTGTCAAATCAAAGTGGGGACTTTTGGCGATTAAAACCTGTTATGATGAACTTAACGAATTACGAAAGGAGGAAGCACGCATGGCACATCCAAATCCGCAGAATTTGCGCACACCAACCTCGGACGAAGCACGCGAGATCGGTGCAAAGGGTGGCAAGGCATCTGCCGCATCCCGCAGAAAGCAAAAAAATATCCGCGAGGCTATCAATTCCCTCCTTTCGCAAAAGCTGAAAGAGGGGCACTTGCAAGACGATCCAGGCGTGAAAGTTCTGATAGAGCGTTTTGGGTTGACCGACGATGATAAAGTCACCGCCCTCGCCGCCGCGTCTATTCTCAGTGCCTTGCTTGCCGGATCTCCACAACACGCAAAGCTTGTTGTTGATATGACCGCAAACGACGGTGAAAAGAGCTCTGCCCCCACAAAAATCGTGGTCGCCTTTGACGACAACTCCGAGAGGACCGAGGTGTGACTATCGTCAAGCCGTCGCGCCCTTATGCGCCGCTTTATGTTCCCGACAATCACCGAATCATTGCAAACACGGGAAGAAACTCGGGCAAATCCTTTGAGGTTGCCCTTCAAGCGGCGTTATGGCTTGTAAAATACCCCCATCACGACATCATGTACTGCCGTGCAAACTCGAACAGCATCGGAGACAGCATATTCAATGAGATGACTGAAAAACTGGATATGCTCGGCATCTCTTACAAATCGACCAAGTCACCGTATCACATTGTCACCGAGAAAGGCAATGAGGTATGGTTCAAGGGTTTGGACGGTGATTCCAATCGAACCAAAGGCACGAAACCCCCGCGAAAGTATTCCATGGTCATCTTCGACGAGTGCGAGGAGATCCGGCGCGAATTGAACCTCACGAATGCCGATTCCTCTTTCATTCGCCACGTGGATGAAAGCATCGAGTGGAAATTCCTTTTCCTGGGTAACCCCGCAGAGGTCCGAGCGCATTGGTGGAACACCTGGTGCGCCAATCACAAAAATGCCAAGGGCTATGCGCACATCGATTGCAACTGGCGCATGATCGCCAAGAAGCTATCGCAAGCGACCAAGGATGAGATATTGCTCACCTACCGCATCAATCCCCAACTTGCCCGATTCCTTTATGACGGTGACATCTCAGAACTGGCGGGCGGTGCTTATACCACCTTCCGCAGAGAAAAGCACGTCATCACACCGCAAGAGATCTCGGCGAAGTTTGGCAGTGAAACGATCTCGGCTGTTCTGATCGGTGGTGACGGTGCCATCATGAACGACACTACAGCGCTTTCCCCTATTGCTGTCATGTCGTCCGGCAGAGCGGTGGTGCTGGAACGGTTCATATGCGATCCCAAATACATTGGGCACGCTCTCGCTCCCTCTCAGTACGCCGACATGGTCAAGGCATACATGGAATGGATGGAGCGCAAATACGGCTTCATGTATAACCAGGTCCCCGTGTACTTCCTCATAGACTGCGCGGCGGCGGATTTCGTCACGCAGCTACAGTACACCCTGCCCGACTACTATGACATTCGCGCATACACCGAAAAGAATGTGCTACGCAATACGGCGACCGTCAATAACGTATTTGCCCGCAATGCCGTCTACATCGTGGATTATGGCGGGTATTACGATTGGACGAGATACAATCTGTCCCAATCTGCGCCCCCAATGGTCTACACCGAGACAGACCCGCTCATTGAGCAGCTGGAAAGCGTGGTATGGAAGAACAACAAGCTCGACCCTGCGATCCCCAACGACGTGAGCGATTCGCTCGTATACGGTGTGCAATGGTACGCCAACCCCGAAAACCTTGACATTACCCTACCCAAAAGGAGCAAATATTATGACTGAACTCAACGAAACTGCCGAGAAGAACGCAACGGCTATGACGGGCAAAGAGAAGCCATCCTTCAAAAGCGCGACCGAGCGACACCGCACGATCCACGAAAACTATATGGGCACGATGGTGCGCTTTAAGCAAGCCGATAATTTTATGCAAGGAGAAATGCTTGAGCTGATGCGCGAGGGCGTTTCTCTGCTCCGTCAGCTCGTAAAGGAGGGAGACAACGGTGAGCAATAATTTCTCTCCCGTTTGCCGCACCTTTGCGACTGCGCAAGCCGCCAATGCATCCTACTCGTTCGACACATCGGCTTTGCAAGGTCTCATCCCCGCTTTTTATCGCCATTTCTACGAGCGAGACGTGCGGCGCTGGCTTTACTGGTACGACGGTTATGTCCCGGAAGCACACGGCGGACAAACGGGCATTATCTCAACCAATATCGCACGCACGCTTATTGACCGTGCCACGGAATCGATATTCACAGGCGGCATCATGTTCGGGAACGCTGACAAGCCTATGCTGGTAGACGAAACGGGTGCAAGCATTGCCCTTTCGGTCATTTCGGACAAGTGGGCGCCCGAGGCGAATTTTGAAAGCAAACTGAAACGGGTTTGCAGATTCGCGGCAGCAGGAGGAACGGGACTGCTGAAACTCAATCAAGCATCAAACGGCAAATTGTGGCTCGATACATACCGCGCGGATCACTTTTTCGCCGTACTGGATACTTCCGGCAAGGTGGAAAGCGTCAAAGCCATACTTACCGTATATAGCGGAAACGGTGACAAAGGTAGCGCTTTTGCACTTGTTGAGGAGAGATATTACAAGGACAGCCTTTTGAGAAAGCGCATCCCCGTGCGACTGTTCTCGGTTTATCGTGTATCTTCCTCCACCACGCAAACGGCACTATCTCAGCGCGTGACATGGAAAGCCCTACCGCATGGCTTGAAAGAGTATTTGCGCACAAATTATGCATCGATCCGCATCGACGAGGAGCAGATGCTCCCCTTTGCCTCTCTCGGTTGCTACGCTTTTCGCTACACGGACGGATGCGACCGCTACAACGGCATTGAAATGGGCGAGTCGATGATTCACCCTATCATGCAATATCTGCTTTCCTATGACTTCTATTTTTCGGCATTCAACACCGATATGTATCTCGGGCGAGGGCGCGTTATTGCCAAGCGGCAAATGAAGAACCCAAAAGCAGAAGGACAAAACCACAATGCCGGGCTTGACTCTTTCATTTACGACGAGGTTCCCTCCCTTACCACCGAGGAGCAAAAGCCGACCCCGATTCAGTTTGATCTGCGCGCCATGGATTGGCGAGAGATCCGTAACAATCTCATGGAAAGCATGGCATTTGCGCTGGGGCTCAGTGTGGGAACGCTCGCATCCTTCCTCAATGATACCAGCAACCGCACGGCGCGTGAAATCTCCGCAGAGGAACATGAGACCACGCGATTTGTGGAAGCAAGGCGAGCGCAGTTTGAAACCCCTGCAAACGATTGTCTGCGGGACGTGTGTCTGTATTGCGGTCTTGAAGATGAAATCACCGTGCGCTGGTCTCTTGCCGGGCAAACGAACGTCGATAACCTTTCACAGCGCGTATTGAGCGAATACCAAGGCGGCGCGCGCTCCCTCAAAAGCACTGTGCAAGCCCTGAACCCAGATATGGACGAGCATCAGGTGCAAGAGGAGCTGGCGCGCATTGAAAGCGACCAAGGCAAAAAGAATGCCGCCATTTTCGGTGACATCGGCGGCGCCACCGCGTTGATCTGATGAAATACCCAAGGGCAGACGTACTCGGTGACGCTTGGCAGGTGCTTGCCGTGGAAAGCGCACAGACAGAGATCAAAATAACCGCGCGAGACGCAGTGCTAACGGACGAGCGATTCGATCGTGTGCAAAAGAAATTCTCCACGATCATCAATGACCTCACCGACGAACTGGAAAGCGAGACGCTTATAATTCGATGTAAACAAAGCCTGCCTGTGTTTGCCTTGCGCGTCTATATGGGACTGCTACGGGTATTCGGTATCGGATCCCCAAATAACCTCGCCGCACTTGCCGCCATCCGTTCGGCGGGCGGTGAGCTTGGCAAGCAAGCCGCAGAAGCAGAGGCGACCACCCCAAGAATCACCGCCAGAGAATGGGCATACAATCGCGCTACTCCTCTTACGAAGCAATATGCCAAAGTTATACCCCGCATCGTGCGTGGTCTCAACGAGATTGTGGCAATGGAGCCCAAACCAGATTATGAGACGAACGTGAATCTCCGAAACGTTGCCGAAATGGAAGTGCGCCTACAGCATCAGCACAAGATGCTTGACGATCTCCGCGCGAGCAATACGCGCCTTGTTTGGATCGAACCGCATGCTAACTGCTCAATGCGGTGTGCGAAGTATCAAGGGCGCCTCTATTCCCTCGACAACACAAGCGGAGAGATTGACGGTGAACGCTTTGTTCCTCTTTCAGAGGCAACTGACAATCTCGCCGACTTCCACACAACAAAAGCAGGCATCACCTATCACAACGGATGCATCACAGGTTTTAACTGCCGACACCGACTGATACCTTACAAAAAAGGCAACAAGCCCGACATGATCCCTGCTAACATCATACGACGGCAAAGAGCTTTAGAGGAAGAACAACGTCGCATGGAAAGAGGCATCCGTCGAGCGCGTGAAACTACGCTCTTGCTTACCGGTATCAATGCAGGAAAAGCCTATATAGCCGCCCGTGATCGGCAGGTCAAGCTGCGGAAAGAATACGAGGAGTTCAGCCGCAAGAATAAGATCCCGTTTTATCGCGAGCGCTTGCGTGTCATGGAAGGCGAGCAGCTGCGTTCGACAACAAAGATCCCCAAAAACATTCTTGCCCTTGTACCGCCAGAGGCTCACGGTGCATTGAAAGAAAAACAGAGCCAATTGCAACGATATTAACCCGTGCCAAGCACGGGCGATGATATAGCCGACAAGACCTTGCGGGAAGGCTTAAAAAAGCCCGCAAGCCGAACGTGTGGCACATCTGCCAGACAAAGCGCACAGCGCCGAGGAGGACCACAGACCCACACGCAGAGCGGGGCGAAAATCCAATTGGAGGAACAGAAAATGTTCGGAAAGAAAACAGCAGAAGATGTGCTCAAGCTTATCAATTCCCTTTCTGATGACGAGAAAGCAAAATTGATGGAGCGCATCGGCGCATCGGAGGAAACCGCCTCCCCCGATGATGCGGGTGAGACCCCCGAGGAAGCGGCGGCAGAAGACACCGACACCGCGAGCGAGGAAAATACCGAGGAGGGTGACGAGGCAGAGGAAACGCCAAGCGAGGAGTCTGCCGAAGGAAACGCCGAGGAGATCCCCGACGAAGCGCCGACGGAAACCGCAGAGGAAGTCTCAGAAGAAAGCCCCGAGAACACTCCCGAGGACACTGACGGAGAGGAAAATACCGCCGAGGCTATCAAGGCTCTCTCTGACAAATTCGATGCGCTCCAAGAATCCATCGGGATCAGGCTTGCATCCGTTGAGGAGTTTGTCGAATCCTTGAAAAACGAGGATAACCGTCAGCTTGACGCGATGGGGCTCCAAAGAATGGAGAATGCCCAAAGAGCGGGACGAGAATCGTATCTCGACCTTCGTAAGCGCACAATCGGTGAATAACAACACAAGAAAGGATAAAGAAAATGCCTACTACCAGACAGATCAATCAGCAGTCCGTCGATATTTTGACGGGTCCCCGATTCCTTGAAAGCTACTTCGCAGGAATCATCCATATGCCCGGCAAGGGCGTAAATGAGGGCTTCTCCGAGGACACCTCTGCCGCGACCGTCCGCGTCGTGCGTCAGAGCCTGCCCGGCTTCGACCCTCGCCGTCTTGGTGCTACCGCTAATGGTGGCAATTTCAACAACGAGGACGCAGGCGAGCCCACCTCCGTGGAATACGACCTCCTCCTTACCGAAATGTACGACCGCAATATGGACATCGCGGAAGTAACCACCGATATGTTCTCTCTGCCCGTTGTGGAGCAGACCATGGATAACATGGCAGGCGAGGTAAATACCGCCGTCAACGCATCCACCACCGCCGAGCAGATCAAAGGTTGGGCGAACAACGCTGCGTCGAAAAATGGTAAAGCGAAGAGCGTTGCGCTCCCTGCCAACATCACCGAAACGTCGTACAGAGATGCAGTTCTGTCCGCAGGTGCCATTTTGGACGACGGTGACGAGGATGTCGGCGTGCAGACCTATCCCGCAGATATGCGCCAGATCGTCGCTCGTCCCACCTTCTGCTCCAAGCTGCTCACTGCGAAAAACATCGTTGTGGGCGGCGATCTCTCCGTGGCTCTGTTGGAGCGTGGCGTGATCTCCGAGGGCACCTACAAGGGCAACGGCAATCTGTATGTCGGCGAGATCGACAACACTCCCGTATACAAGGCACCCTCCATCATCTGGAACAAGGCTGCCGAGGAACTGGTCTACTCCGGCACTACTGCCAAGAGTGGCAACATGAAGAACACCGCGACCGCAAAGGCGGAGATCGACAAGATCGAGGCGCTCGTGGTCTCCGGCGTGGGTACGCTGCGCGGTATTGCCACCGGCAACCGCATCAAGTCCATTCCCTCCCCTCGTGGCGCAGGTATTCGTCTGCAGCCTAAATTCCGTTGGGGTGTGGAGTGCATCTATGGCACTTCCATCGTGCCGATCGTATCCAACGGCTTCGCGATCGATTCTCTTGTCCCCGAAGGCAAGACCCTTGCGCGCCTGCCCGTCGGCTCGCAGACCGCCTAATTTCCCCCAAGGGAGAGGACAAAACCTCTCCCTTTACACCGAGATATAAGAAATGAGCGGGTGCGATTCCCGTAATCTCGCAAAAGGAGGCAATCGATGTACAACGACGATATGATGACCTTTGACGATGTCAAACAAAGATACATTTTGACCAATGAATGCGCTCTTGCAAACAACGTGGATCTTGGCAAGGAGCTGAACTCCACGGGAGTGCCGAGCAGAAGCAATCTGCCCGCACAGATCCTTGACCGCATCAGTCGAACAGTTTACAACTTCATTTATTCCCACGGCGACAGATACGGCAAAGAAAAGGAGCTCGCAGAAAACGATTACTATCGCCCTTTCATCAAAGACGCCATGATCGAGCAATTGCTGTATTTCATGGTCAACGGCGATCTGAGTGTCGTTGCAAGGGTCGATGCGCAAACCGGGAGAGAGTTTTCCAGAGCCGCCAAGCTGGACGCGGCATATGCCCCCGAGATGCAAAACATCTTGGCGCAATCGGGCATTCTCTACTGCGGCTTTACGCCGCGATGAGAGGTGAGCCATGTTTCAAGCATTAACACCTAATCAAAACGAAAACTGCGTTGGAAGGTGGTACAAAAAGTACCCCACTCTCGAAAACTCCGCGCTGGGCGAATTCTTCCGCTTTGAATTGCTCCCCGATGAATCCCGCGAGGATGTTCATCTGGTAGACAACCTCAAAGCCGACGATGAGAGAATGAGCGTGCGCACGAGTTATCGGCACGACTTTAACGGCGATCAATACGTGGCGGCATTCGGGAACCTCTACAAAATCGAGCGCGTATCGCGTGAGAGAAAATTCCCGCGCGGCGTGGCTGTTCCCCGCATTACCTGTACGCTCCACCTTATTCGGTGCGCATCCAATCCTCTTGGGCTATGAACATAGAAGAAGGAGTGGCACGATTCGTGCAGATATTGCGTGAACTCGCACCTTACCGTACCGGTAACCTTGCATTGAATGCAATTCGCTTTGAAAAGACAGGACCTAACAGTTATAAGGTCTATATTCACATCGAGGGTGAGCATACGCCTGGCGCAAGGGACGGCATCGCGCCGTATCAGGTATTTTTGAACGAAAATCCAAAAAGCAAACACCACCAGTGGTGGCAAGCGGCGATAGAGCTCGCCCTTGAAGAAATGGCAAATGAACTCGGAGGCAAAGTAGAGCTATGATTTCAAACGACACCTTCTGCCGTCACATGGCGGACAAACTCGGCATCACCCTTTTTCCCGACTATGGGAAATTCGAGGCGGCATTCCGAGTACATAACAAAGTGACCACACCAACCTGTGGAATCTTCAAAATGACCCCTATGACCGTAACGCCCATTCAAGGGCTGTTCCTCGCATCGGCGACCGCCACCGTTGACATTGCCGCAGAGGCGGACAACGTTGGAATGGTGCGCGCCATCATTGACGGTGTCGCGGCATCCTCCAACGGCGAGACCTTGGCGATGACCGACGAGAACGGCAAGACGTTTATGGTCACGTTCTCTTATTCCACCGCCTACGTGGGCACCGAGCGAACCGCCCCCAATCAGACGGGCAAGATGATCCCCGTCTCCATGACGGTGTATTTCTCTATCATCCAAAACGGTGTGTCCTCCAACGACGTGGAGCTGGAAATAGACGGGCATCCCGTATTTTACACCGAATTTTCCGCGAACAATCAGCGGGTGGCAGATTCTTATTCCGTTGCTGACGGAACGACGCGGGCGGCAATTTTACAGGGCGCGAGGTCCTTTGACTTCGTCTCTCCCCTGCTATCCTCTGAGCTTGGCAAAATGTACCGCGATGCTGTTTTCGGCACCGAGGGAAACACCGCTCATTGCTTCACGGTCAAGGTAGACGGCGAGACCTACGCCTATATCGGTGTATTTGGAAATTCCTCTGCCAGCGCGAGGGCGCCGCAGAACGTCGGGTGCAATATCTCGATCATGGAAGGCGACCCCGAAACACTCATTTTCCCAAACGTCTGGGAAAGTCAGCTCGGCAACGGGACGGTCACCCTTACCGCACCCGCTACAGGTGCAAGAAAGATCGTGTTTTGGGGCGATGGCGCCACAACCGTGTGGGACACCACTGACGGCGTTCTCGGCGACTGTGAGCACGTTTATGCAGACGAGAAAACCCACACGATCCGCATTTTCAATGACACGACCATCACGGCGCAGAATCGAGCGGTGACTCCCGATCTGACCTACTCTTTTTACGCAAGCGAAGATAATATGACCGCGTCGCTCTTTACCTCCGACCACATTGAGGGGGCGGGCGGCTACTGGCGACGGAACTGCACCATCGATTGGGGCGACGGAACCACGGATGATTACAACACCATGAATTCCAGTGCTGACGATCTTCCCTTCGGTCGCTCCCACACCTACACGGAGCAAGGAGAATATACCATTGCCATCTATAACCACGATGATCCCCTGTGGGTGAGCATGTAAGGAGGTCTGCATGTCGAACAACGAATACGTCATTCGTATAGAGGACGGAACGAGCCAAAGCAGTGCCGCGCCCGTGGCTTCCAAAAACCCCGGCGCGGAGCAGAAAGGGCAACCCAAGCAAACTAAGCCAGCGAACGCGATGGATTACATCGCAAGTAAAATGGTCTCACCCATGGTGAAACAAGTAACAACCTTTGCCACCGCCTCTGTGGGTATTGAGACAGGGTCGCAGGAGCTACAACAGAAAACCGACCTCGCCATGAACGCGATTCAAACTGTATTAAGCGGTTGGTCAACCATACAAGGCGCCACCGCGCTTATTGGCGGTCCCGTTGGTGTTGCCGTTGGCGTTGCAACCGCCGCCATGGGTATCGCCGTCCAATACGGCATCAAGCAAGCACAGATCAAACAACAAATGCGGCTGGAGGAAGAACAGCTCGCCCTTTACCGCTCCCGCTTTGGCATAGGATTTAATCAATCTCGCACAGGAGGCACATGATGAACATTACCATAGACGGCGTAACTTATCACCCCTCGCTCCCCGTGGGCGCAACCATCACCCATGAGGGGGGCTTGAACCAGGCAAGCATCATACTCCGCCACATTCAGCGGGAAGAGGCTTTTGTGCCCTTTACCCGTGTGTACTTCCTTAACCGTTGGTGGGTCATAGCCAACGACGATGTGGTGCGCGAGCTTTACATCAACCGCGCCACGCACACCATCATGCTTGTGGAGATCACCAAGGAATTGGAGACCGTGATCTGCGGGGCTAAGACCTTTACCCGCCCCCTTGTGACAAAGTACACATCCATTCCTGTTGTGCCGACTTGCACATACACTGTTTGGAATCCTGACGCCATAGTCGATCCGACCGAAGTCAACACCACTTATGACGAAATGGATGTAAAACCCCCGGTATCATTTTACGGTCCGATCGTGGCAGGAACCATTGTGCAAATACCGGGAGGAAATACCGCTGGAGATTGGGGAAGTCCAAATGTGGTGGCTACCAATGTAACATTACAAACGCAATTGGTCACCTATTCTTGGGATAATGTGAACCATTTTTCTGTAGGCAATGACGAAGTTACCAATATAAACACAGGAGGTCATAATCAACTCTATATAACGTACGAGCGCAGATACGAGATTAAATACGCAGAAAACATCATTCAATATCACATCTACAAGACGCAATACAGAGTACAGATAGTCCCCAATCCCATCGCCAAATCCCCCCTCACGATCTACGAAGTTACCGAACGGCTCCTGTTGACCGCCGACACCGTGCGAAACCCCGCAGAGCGCGCATATTTCCATACCACAGACATTGCAGGGGCAATCGACACAAAGGCGATCGAATCCCCCGAGTTTTCCTTTACCAACGGTGCAACGCTGAAAGAAAACCTTGATCAAATCTCAAAGGTGCTCCATGCCAAGGTGCAAATGACCATCGAGAGCGGACAAGCCTTAATCTATTTCGTACCGCTGACCGTACAGACTCGCGCCACCGTACAGGGCTCCTTGGTCGGTGATCAGACCTCTTTCAATTGTGGAAAGTACGCGGGGCGCGTGCAGACCAATGCGGCGAATTTGACAATCAGAAGTTCCGAAGAAGGAGCAATCACGGAGCCAAGCGGGAACGCGGGCGAATTTGCAACCGCTGCCGACTCACCTATGCGCACCCTGCGATGCTCCGACGGTCAAGCGAGGATCAATGAGGAAACAGGCGAAATAGAAACGATGCTGCCGATCCGCAAAGTGACTTCGCTTAAAATGTACGCACAGGGAAATGTTATCGACATCACATCTTGGGTCAACGAAGAATCTCGCTACCTTGCCCTTTCCAATTACGATGGAGAGCTGTCAAAGGCTTACTCCCTGTATTACACCAAGGGCTCCAAAAACATCAAGGGTCTGTTTTTTAAAGAGGACGGCGCTATATATGACGCTTTGACGAGGTATGCCATTGTCAACATTTACAACGAGGCAGCCGGTAAAAGCGCATCGTACTTTGCAAACTACAAAGATCTTATGTTCTACGTGGAATATGAGCCCTATATGAATCTGCGCCTCGTCAATTCCCGTGTGGATGGCAAGGGCGGCGACATTACCTATATTGCCAATCAAGCGGCAAACGAAATGGATAAGGATGCACTTGGCGATTTTATGCGAGGCACCGCCGAGCAGATGGCATCCGATTCTCCAAAGAGAACCTACCTCATGAGAACGCTTGAACAGGTTCCGCCCGTCGGTACGATGTTTGATGAGCACAATTACATCTCCTCGGTCTCCTTTGAGATCTATCGCTATTTTGTAAAAGCCATGCTCACCATTTCGGAGCATTATAACCGTTTCGGCGAACACGTGGAGGTCGCAAATGCGGTACGGCAATATGAGATCGACGTCAACAACGTGAGAGACAGGAGCGTGCTTTACACCGATGTCTGCAATATCTCTTACAATCCCATGTCAAAAGCTGATGACTCGATGCTTTCTGCTGATGGAAAAAAGCAGTTGATCGCACATGCGGCAACGATAGCAAGTGCGGCATGGTTAAACAAAAACATAAATGCAAGCGCATCCTTGGCAAAACTGACGACCTATTCAGGCGACAGTAACCCCAATACTCTGCCTGACGCTTCAAACGCCTTGGAGATACAGACCGTTCTGCTCCCCGTAGCCTCTTTTGGCTTTGGCAATTCGGCTGTATTTGTGGCACCGTACAAAGACAATTTCTCTGCAGGCTCGTTTGCGCAAGAAGGAACGAGCAATACTGCTGATGTTCAATTCAACCTCCAAGGACATGTTCCGTACGGCGACGATTACGGCGACGCGGAATTCCTTTCCTTCTCGCTCTTAAACGGAATTTATGTGCATTCAAGTTACAAAGTAAAAGCCGGAAATCTTTTCCCGAAATCCGTTGAGGGTATCGATGGAATGCTCTCGGCAACACTTGGCACGGAGTATGCCAACACCGCCAACGGAGCAACCACGGGGCAACCCTACATTCAACTGTTCAAAGATAACAGAGAACGGATCATCTTCACGTATCAAGTTCTTTTCCAAAGCGACAGCGGAATCATCATCGGTAACGATTTTGCCGCAAACAGTCGCCTTGTTCGAGATTGGTCAAATGAAAGCGCCGACTTCACCAACGATGCAAAACTATATCTTTATGGCGATGGGTCAACCAACAAATTGTATCTGCACCCGATAACGGGAACGACCAGTCAAGATGGCGAAGGTTACGATACGATTCTTAGCATTAGAGAAAATCAAATGCGTATCGCCGGCATTATTGAAACTCCAAAAAAGCACAGCGCTTGGGCAATTCTGTGGAAGGGAAAATTTATGATTGGTGCGAATCGTCCCTTCCCCGAAAACAATCTTATCTATTTCAACTTCGCACACAAATTCTAAAGGAGGCAATATATGATTCTTGTGGTTCATCCCGACAGAACGGTGACCGTTCTGTCGGACAACCTTAATGTCGGAGACACGTCGGCAGATATCTACGTGGTGTCCCCCTTCTCGGGCTTGCAAAATTGCGCATTGCATTTCAGGCTCCCAAACGGCGCGGAGGGTTCTCCTCAGTTTGCCGAATATGCCGAGGGCACCGTGCTCGGCGCGGGATATGACGGCAGAGTGTATTCCATGAAGATACCGCAAGCCATGGTAGAAATACCCGGCACTGTTGAGCTGATGGTCGTGCTGACCGACAATAAGGCGCGGCAGTTCGTTTCCGATCCCGTCACTTTTGACGTTGGCGGCTTCGTTTCCCTGCCCATCCCCGACACCGAGGAGCAGGGCTCGGACTTCGACGCACAACTGAAAGCCATGTTGACCGGTTTGACGCAAATGAAGATGGACACCGAGGACATTATCGAAGCATTCAACAACGGCGAATACACAGTCGGTTTTAACGAAGTTATAGCAAATATAGAAGTCATCTCTGCCGATCAACAAGCGGAAGTTGCTGTAGAAACTTCCGGACAAGATACCGCAAAAAATATTGCTTTTCATTTCAAAATTCCAAGAGATCTTGTCGCACAAGACCTCTTGGACACAACCAAGAAAGATATTGACAAAAAGCGAGATAAAATCATAGAAAAAGACGCTTACAGTAGGGTGTATACCGTAACAGAAGACGGTGGGCAAAGCAACGAAAAACTTGTATCTTCTTGGGAAAATGATGCGTATAACCCTGAATGGGACGGATCTGTCGTCAAAAGGACAAGCGGAGAAAAAGGCGGTAGATTTTCCGCAAATGATCCTGTTTTCCCTTTTGACGTGGTAAATTTCAAAACTTTGTTGGATAAGGCACATCCTGTTCACTCTTTGGCTTTTTATATCGACAATACAAACCCTGCCGAGCTTAACGGCGGTTATTGGTTAAAGATCAAAGATAAGTTCATCCTTGCAGCAGGTGACATTTATGCCGCAGGAACCACAGGCGGTTCTAATATTTTTCGTATCACAGAAGAAAATTTGCCAGGCGGCATTATAACTTTTAAGCAATTACAGGCAAGTCAATGGAGTACTGGGCTTTGGGGCCACTACGGGCAAACCGTGGCAACACACGGAGCAACGCCTATTTACCAACATTCGGAAAGCAATAACAACACCATTAAGTATGAGCAAGCCATCGAACATATGCCGCCTTACTACGCTGTGAATGTTTGGGTTAGAGTAACAGAGGAGGAATTTAATGCAAATGAGAGTCTTTAATGCCGAAAAAACAACGGAACTCTTTGATTGTGACCTTGAAAAAGGGCATCTCATCAGTGACAAGTTATTCATAAAGCGCCATCCCGAAGAACCTGAAATCCCTGCGGTAAAACATCGTGAGGTCAAGAATTTCCCGAACGGAGGTGCTTCTGCCGAGTGGGTTATCGATGTGCCTGCCGTTCCCGCAAAGCCTGCCTGGGACGAGTACGAGGATATTCAGATCTACATTCCGTACAGCGAACAGGAACTGGCCCGGATCGAGATCTGCACGTTGAAGGGCAAGCTGAGTGCCACTGATTATCAGGCGATCAAATACGCGGAGGGATTGATCCCCGAGGAAGAATATGCCCCCATCAAGGCCGAGCGGCAGAGTTGGCGGGACAGGATCAATGAATTGGAGGAAATCACATGAAACTCTATATCATCAATCAAAACGGGCTATGGGGGGATGCAAGTTCGCACCCTCTGCCCGCTACGGTCGAAATATTCCCCCGCATCGAAATCGGTGTGGCAGAAGTGAACGGCACCACGATCAGCATCGTGGATAGTAAATTCACGCTGGACAAGCTCACAGACGGTATTAACACCGTTAAGGTCAACGGCGTAATGTGCGAGTTACTGCTATGCTCCACCACAAACGGTGGGACAAACGGTGTGCGCCGCATTCACGCTCTCGGTCAAGATTTCCGTGCTGTACTTCCTTACCTCATGCAGATCGAGGATCTGAAAGCCACCACCACAAGACACGAAAGTCTGCTCACTCAAAAAGATTTCTTTGGATAAGGAGATAAAAAGAAAATGAAAAAGATACTCGCAATCACCATTGCCCTGCTCATGATCGCAGTGCTCGCCCTTCCCTCTTTTGCAGAGGATAGCACAAGCCCCGAAAACAACCCCACAGGCGGCGCGGAAATGTCAACGGCAGAAGTTCCCGAAAGCGTCACCGAAAACACCGCAGGGGAAGATTCTGCAAGCGACAAGAGTTTTGCTGAAATCGTCTGCGACCTCGTCCTTAAAAACATGGACGCAGTTGCAATTGTCATCTACATCATCTACAAACTGGTCCCGAAGATCGGCGGCATTGCCAAAAACAGAAAGCAAGCCGATTCTTTACAAACTACACTGAATGAATACTTTGGAGACGAGAAAAGCGGCAAGAATGTTTTTGTCGTGCAAAAAGCCGTCGCCAAGGCACAAGAAGCCTTTATGAACGATACAAGCACCTTGCTCGAAGGAATCAAAGAAGCTGTCGCGCCGCTGGATGAATTCATCAAGCAAAGCAAAAACACCGAGGAAGCGAGAGCGATCACCGCAAAGATCGCGCTTGCGGTCGAGGGCGCGGTAGACCTCATGGCATCCCAGCTCAACGATCTTGTGCTCGCATCCCCTTCTGTCGGAGCAAAGAAAAAGGCTGAAATCGAAAACGCATGGATGGAAAAGGAGAACGAGATCCACGCTCTTGTCGAAACGGTGGTGAGCGCCAATGACCACAAAGACGAAGTGTAAATTGTTGAATCTTGCAGGAGCGGTGATCTCTTTCGCCGCTCCCGCCGCCGCCGCTATCGCGGAGTTTCCCCGCGTGGAGCAAACGGTAGCAGGCGGCGGTCGTTCCTTTGCGGACATCCTCAATCTGTCCTCGGCGGCGTTCTCCATCATCGTGATCCTGCTCGCCGTGACCTGTTGGCGCTTTTTCCGCGAGCACATCAAGCTGCCCAAAAGCGGGTTGATCACTTCTCTGATCCTGTTTGCCATCGCCTACGGCGTGGAGCAGTTTATTCATTCCTTCCGCATCATCATGTTTTGGTCGGTCATCGGGTGTGCAATCGCGCAAGTGCTGTATATCATTTCTGACCGGCTCGAAGGGAGTGAATAAAAGTGGGCAAGTATGATATTGAAACCACCGAAAAGAGCGCTTTTGCAAAGACGGTAGAGCGGTCCGAGGCAGTTCAAAACGCAGTCGTGACCAAAGCCAAGGGACACATCGACATCATTCTGCTGACGGCGGTTTGCGTTTGGGAGATCATCCTAAACTTTGTCGTGCTCTCTTTTGGTCGCGCGCTCGATTGGCGAGACATCCTGTTCACCATTTCCGAAACATTCACCACCGTCGTCGTATTCTATATTTTCATTCCTCGCGGCAAAAACGGGCGCATGGCGCTCCCCTCCTTTTCGGATGCAGTCACCGCATGGCACGAGGTCTGCGAATCTCTGCGCAAGCAGTTTTTGCTGACGCCGTTCCGCAAGTATTGTCGAGAATATTCCGAACGCGAAGCCAAACGGGCGCGCGAGGCGGCTATGGAGCACCTTGAAAACCTCTATGTAACAAAGGAAGATTTTGAGGGCTCCCCCGCAACCGACGACAGACCCGAGAAAAAGGGCTATCGCTCCATGAGCAAAAAGGAATTGAAAAGGCGCGTAAAAGAGGGCGAGATCTCAAAAGCCGCCTATAGGCAAATTTTAGCCTGCAAGGAATCTATAACGACAAAGCCCTACAACGCCGATCTGATTCTCACCGGCTCCAAAAAAGAGCACCACGACGAAGGGCTAAAAGATAATGACCACTACGAAGCTGCGGGAATGATTTCTAAGCCCATCGTCTGCGTCCTGTGGGCGGTGGTATCGAAAGCCGCAGATATTGCCCAGCAAGAGATCACAAACTGGCTCATTGTGGCAGCATCTATCGTTATGACCGTGTTCGGCATCTGCTTGGCAGCTTACACGGGCTACCGCTTTGGCTGGAAATGCATCGACCGCGAGGAAGATCGCATCAAGGCACGGACGTCTTTTATTTATCGTTTTTTGGAAAAGCATAAAGAAGGCACCGCTTGACGGTGCCTTTTCCTTTTTCAAGAATTTATCGAAATTTTTTTGCAAAAGCCTATTGACATACTGCCGACAGTATGATAAAATAAAAATAGAATGATAAAATATTTTGCGAGGTTCCCTGTGGAAGGAAAAAGAAAAACTAAAACATCAACGGCGGTCAAAAACCGCTACAATAATCGGGTATATGGCAAAGTTGAAGTCCGTATTCCCAAAGACATGGCGCAGGCATTCAAAGAAAAGTGCGCAGTAGAAGGTATCCCACAGGCAAAGATCATCAAGGATGCCATCGCGAAGTTTTTGGAGAACGAATGAGCGCTCACATATCATAAAATTGAAAGGAGAGCATTATGTATTCTTCCTCTTTTGAAGCATTAGTGGCATTTCTAAAATCAATCTTAAAAACCCTCGCCGTATGTGGCATTACAGCATTAATAGCGTGGATCATCCTTTTTAAATAATTCCCCTTAGGAAAACTTTCACCACACTATTTTTGCGCACCCTATTGACAAAAGCAAAAAGATGATGTAAAATATTTGCAGAGATAGAGCATAGGGCGGTTGCAACACGAATGCAACACGCCAAAATCCGAATCCCAGTGTTTATGCGGCTTTGCGCACACTTCCCTGTGGGTTCGAATCCCCTATGCTCCACCATATAAGGGCAAAGCAGATTCATGATGATCCTGCTTCTCCCAAAGGTCTAAACCGCAAGGTTTAGACCTTTTCGCCTTTTTTGGGCAACTTTGTGAAAAACCAGTCAATACTAAATCATATAGAATATCTATATTTAGGAGGCTTTCGAAATGAACTACAGAGAAGAATCACTGAAAAAGCACGGCGAATGGAAAGGAAAGATCGAGGTGGTTGCCCGTGTGCCCGTAAGCAACCGTGAGGAATTGTCCCTTGCCTATACTCCCGGTGTTGCCGAGCCCTGCATGGCGATTCATGAGGACGTTGAAAAAAGCTTTGATCTGACGCGCCGTTGGAACACCGTCCCCGTGATTACCGACGGTACTGCGGTTCTGGGCCTGGGAGATATCGGCCCCGAGGCCGGTATGCCCGTGATGGAGGGTAAGTGTGCCCTTTTCAAGGCATTTGGCGGTGTGGACGCCTACCCTCTTTGCATCAAGTCCAAGGATACCGAAGAGATCATCAAAACCATCAAGCTGCTCTCCGGCTCCTTCGGCGGCGTTAACTTGGAGGACATCTCGGCCCCCCGTTGCTTTGAGATCGAGGCCCGCCTGAAGGAGGAGCTTGATATTCCCGTTTTCCACGATGATCAGCACGGCACCGCCATTGTTACGGCGGCGGCACTGCTCAATGCCCTAAAGCTGGCAAAAAAGAAAATCGAGGATATCAAGGTTGTGATCAACGGCGCAGGTGCGGCAGGCATCGCCATTGCCAAATTCCTGATGAAATTCGGTGTTAAGGACGTGATCTCCTGCAGTAGCAAGGGCATCATCGTAGAGGGTGACACCCGCTTTAATGCCGCACAGCAGGAGCTTGCAAAAATAACCAACAAGGAGCATCTGACAGGTGATCTTTCGGTTGCCATGAAGGGCGCTGACGTATTTATCGGCGTATCGGTAGCAAACTGTGTCACCAAGGACATGGTCAAGTCCATGGCGGAAAAGCCCATTCTGTTTACCTGCGCCAATCCCGTACCCGAGATCTCCCCGGAGGACGCACGGGAAGCGGGCGCCTTTATCGTTGGCACCGGCTCTTCTCAGCACCCCAATCAGATCAACAATGTTTTGGTATTTCCCGGACTGTTCCGCGGTGCATTGGATGTAAGAGCGACCACTGTCAATGAGGAAATGATGATCATGGCGGCACACGGCATTGCATCATGCGTATCGGACGCGGAGCTTACCACAGAGTATATTCTTCCCTATGCCTATGATCAGCGCGCACACGACGCTGTCGCAAAGGCGGTTGCCAAAGCGGCCATCGAAACAGGGGTTGCAAAGCTTACCAGATAAAGAAGAAGGACACGCGCCGCGTGTCCTTTTTCTTTATCCTTTTATACCTGCTTGTTGGTGGATTTGAGCAATACGTCGTGAGCGCCGCCCTCGACAATACTCACAGAGGAAACCAAGGTAAGCTTGGCCTTCTGCTGAAGCTCGGGAATGGAGAGCGCACCGCAGTTGCACATGGTGGAGCGCACCTTGGCCAAGCTGATCTGCACATTGTCGGAAAGCTTGCCCGCATAAGGCACATAGGAATCCACGCCCTCCTCAAAGGAAAGCTTCTTACTGCCGCCAAGATCGTAACGCTGCCAGTTGCGGGCACGGTTACTTCCCTCGCCCCAGTACTCCTTCATCAGGGTGCCGTTCACATTCACCTTTGCCGTGGGGCTCTCGTCAAAACGGGCGAAATAACGACCCAGCATGATGAAATCAGCACCCATGGCAAGCGCCAGGGTCATGTGATGGTCATGGACGATACCGCCGTCGGAGCAAACGGGCACGTAGACACCCGTCTCCTTGAAATACTCGTCACGTGCCTTGCAAACATCGATCAGGGCAGTTGCCTGTCCTCTGCCGATGCCCTTGGTCTCACGGGTGATACAGATCGAGCCGCCGCCGATACCGACCTTGATAAAATCCGCACCGCAATCGGCCAGGAAACGGAAGCCCTCGGCATCCACTACGTTACCGGCACCAACCTTTACACTTTCACCGTAGGTCTCACGGATCCAGGCGATGGTTCTCTTCTGCCACTCGGAATATCCCTCGGAGGAATCAATGCAGACCACATCAACGCCGGCCTCCACCAATGCAGGCACGCGCTCGGCGTAATCGCGGGTGTTGATACCGGCACCAACGATATAACGCTTCTGGCTGTCAAGAAGCTCCATGGGGTTCTTCTTGTGCTGATCGTAGTCCTTACGGAACACGAAGTAGCACAGCTCCCCTTTCTTATTCACAATGGGCAAGGAGTTGAGCTTGTTATCCCAAATAATGTCATTCGCCTCTTTGAGCGTGGTGCCCTCGGGAGCGGTGATCAATTTTTCAAGGGGAGTCATGAAGGTGGAGATCTTGTCGGTGGGATCCATACGGCTGACACGGTAATCACGCCCGGTTACGATGCCCATCAATCGACCGTTGGGAGTACCGTCCTCGGTAATGGCCACAGTGGAGTGTCCCTTTTCCTCCTTGAGTGCCAGAACATCGGCAAGCGTCTGATCGGGGCGCAGATTGGAATCGCTACGTACAAACCCCGCTTTATAGCCCTTGACCTTGGCAACCATTGCGGCCTCATCCTCGATAGACTGAGAACCGTAAATAAAGGAAACACCGCCCTCCTGCGCCAATGCAACGGCAAGGCGATCACCCGAAACCGACTGCATGATAGCAGAAACCAACGGAATATTCATCGAAATAGCAGGCTCCTCGCCCTTTTTATAGCGAACGAGGGGCGTTTTCAGCGAAACATTGGTGGGAATGCACTCGCTGGAGGAATAACCGGGAACCAACAGGTACTCGTTAAAGGTATGGGAAGGTTGATCGTAATAATAAGCCATATCCTGAAATCTCCTTGCTCTCTTGACTCCGAATTTCACTTTGGAAATTCTATTTGGTATATTATACAATAGTCTTGCGAATTTTTCAAGGGGGGATTTTGATTTTACCGTTTTTTTGTCGTATTTTTTATAACTTTCTCCCTTTTCCTCCCGTTTTTTTGAGCAAAGCGGTCAGAAAAGCGCTCCGAGTGTTGACAAAAGTCCCTTTATATTATAAAATAATATAAGTATTGCCGTAAGGGCACTTCGGAGGTTTTATGATTTGCAATTCTGTTTTAGACGCACTTGGGAACACGCCGCTGATCCGATTGAACCGCATGTGTGATCCGGACAGTGCCGAAATCCTTGTGAAATTCGAGGGATTGAATGTGGGCGGCTCGATCAAGACCCGCACCGCATACAATATGATCCGCGATGCCGAGGAAAAAGGACTGATCGGACCCGATACCGTCATTGTGGAACCCACAAGCGGTAATCAGGGCATCGGGCTGGCGCTTGTAGGTGCCGTGAAGGGATATAAGACCAAAATCATCATGCCCGATTCTGTCAGCGAGGAGCGTCGCAAGCTGGTCAATCATTACGGCGCGGAGGTCATTCTCATCCATGATGAGGGCAACATCGGGGAATGCATTGAGGAATGTCTGCAAACTGCCATACGGATGCAACGGGAGGACCCTAATGTCTTTGTTCCCCAACAGTTTGAAAACCCCGCCAACGTGGCCGTTCAGCGCTCGCTGACCGGCATGGAAATTCTGAAGCAGGCAGAAGGCCCCATTCACGGCTTTTGTTCCGGCATCGGCACCGGAGGAACCATCACCGGTATCGGCGAGACCCTGCGCGAGGCAAACCCGGAGATCGAGATCTGGGCCGTAGAGCCCGAGCACGCCGCCATTCTTTCCGGCGGCTCTATCGGCACCCATCTGCAAATGGGCATCGGCGACGGGATCATCCCCGCCATCCTCAACCGTGATGTTTACAATGACATTTGTATCATTCGGGATAAAGAGGCCATCGAAACCTCTCAAAGACTGGCCTCGCTCGAGGGCATCATGTGCGGCATCTCCAGCGGCACAAACGTGGCCGCCGCCATCAAGCTGGCAAAAAAGCTGGGCAAGGGCAAGCGGGTGGTCACCATTCTTCCCGATACCGCCGAGCGCTACTTCTCTACCCCGTTGTTTGAAGCGTTTTGAAATAACTGAGCCCCATTCCATGATATCCAAAAGCCGACAGGTCGATGACCTGTCGGCTTTTGATTATCTGTCAGCACTGCACGGTGAAAACCGCACAAAAAAATCGAGACGGAGGGACTGCTCACTCCCATTTATCGATCAGGGCGCGGATCTGAGCCGTCAGCTTGGCATTTTCCTTATTGGGGCGATCCTTCATCCGTTTGGTCAGCGCCAAGAGAGCCTCGGCGGCGGAAACCAGGTTGCCGTGAACATTGCTTTTGCGGGATCTTGCTTTGGCCGCATCCGCGCCGCTGACGCGGCGGCGCTCGGTATAAGCAGTCATGATGCCGGTGGCGAGGTCGTATTCGGTCCCGCTATAGGGTGCTTCGACGCCATAGCCGCGCTCACGCAGGGTGTCCCCCAAAGCGGCAATCGATTCTTCGGTGCCGTGATTAAGAAAGACGATACGAGGCTTGCGCTCAAATTTTTCCAACCAGTTGAGCAATCCGTCATGATCGGCATGGCCGCTGGTCCCCTTCAACGAACGGATCTCGGCCCGTACAGCGATTTCTTCACCGAACAGACGTACGCTCTGCGCACCCTCCTGAAGAGTACGCCCCAGGGTTCCTTCGGCTTGATATCCCACAAAAAGGATCAGATTCTGCCTCCTCCAAAGGTTGTGCTTGAGGTGGTGACGAATGCGCCCCGCCTCGCACATTCCACTGGCGGAAATGATGACCTTGGGGTCGGGATCCTCATTGATCCTCTTGGAATCCTCGGAGGTGATGGCAAGCCGCAGACCCGAAAAACGGATGGGATCGACCCCTTGCTCCAACAGAGCTTTTGTCTCTGCGTCAAAGCAGGCGGGGTCGCAATGAGAAAAGATCTCTGTTGCCTCGATGGCAAGCGGACTATCCACATAAACCGGAAAATTTTCTTTCTTCACCAAATGTCTCTGCTTGATTTCGCGAATGGCGTAAAGCAATTCCTGGGTCCGTCCCACGGCAAAGGACGGAATGACCACATTGCCGCCACGGGAAAGCGTCGCATCGATATCTCGGGCAAGCGTTTCTACCGTATCCTCGGGGGCATTGTGAAATCTGCCGCCGTAGGTGGATTCCAGCACCAGATAATCGGCTTCGGCAACGGCCGCAGGATCCTTGATGATGGGCTGATTCACATTTCCCACATCTCCGCTGAAGACAATCTTACGCTCGGTCTCCCCTTCTCTTAGCCACACCTCGATGGCGGCGGAGCCAAGTAAATGCCCAATATCGGTAAAGCGGATGTCCAGTCCCGCGGCGACGGGAATCCTCTCACCGTAGGGAACGCCCCGAAAAAGAGCGATGGCCCCCTCCGCATCCTCAACCGTGTAGGTGGGCTCAAAGGCCGCCTCTCCCGCACGCTCTGCCTTGCGGTTACGCCAGCCGGCCTCGGCCATCTGAATATGCGCACTGTCGCGAAGCATGATATCGGATAATTTGACCGTCTCTCCTGTGGCATAGATGATCCCGCGGAAGCCGTCCTTATAAAGTCTTGGCAGCATACCGGAATGGTCAATGTGCGCATGGGTCAGAAAAACCGCTTCGATCTCACCTGCGGGGATGGGTAACGGTATATTTTGAAACACATCGATGCCCTGCTCCATACCGCAATCAACCAAGTAATATCTGCCACCCACTTCCAGCAAGGTGCAGCTACCCGTTACTTCCTGTGCCGCACCGATAAATTGTAGCCTCATACCGTACCTCCTTGATCGT
>JAFTNU010000058.1 GCA_017451735.1 Clostridia bacterium | reverse complement strand
CAGGCCACAACGGTCATGCCCAACATGAGAAGAGCCAGGAGAAGCGTTAGCATTCTGACAAAAATCTTCATGTTCTGTGCGTTCCCGCTCACCACGGGAACAACCTCCTTCTTTTAAATTTGGGGTTGTAAATAGTTGCATGATACATTATATCAAAAAGCGATCGGCTTGTCAACCGTTTTTTTTAATAACATGACGAATTTTTTATGATGCGGGGCATATCGGGGCTTTTCGAAGCCAAAAATCACTGTGACCACGGTTTCTTTGCGGGGTCACTTGAAAACCGTTGACGAATATGCTATACTAAAAGCAACTTTTGAACAGGAGAATTGTTATGAAGGATTTTCGTGCCATCTCCCCCGAGGAGATTGAAAATGTTTTTCATTTGGTGGGTAAGGACTGGATGCTGATCACCGCCGCCGGCAAGGATAAAAACGGGAAAGAGACCGTGAACACCATGACCGCCAGCTGGGGCGGCATGGGCGTGCTTTGGAACAAGCCCGTGGCCTTCTGCTTCATTCGTCCGCAACGCTACACGCACACGCTGACCGAGCAGAGCGAGCGTTTTTCCCTTTCCTTTTTCACCGAGGAATACCGGGGCGCTTTGCGCTTGTGCGGTACCAAGAGCGGTGCCGATACCGACAAATTCGCCGCGGCGGGTCTGACTCCCGCTACAGAAAACGGTACCCCTTACGTAAAAGAGGCACGGATGGTGCTCCTTTGCCGCAAGCTGTATCGGGATACACTGAAGAAAGACGCTTTCCTCGACCCTACCCTGCTTGACAACTATAAAGACGGAGATTTTCACACCGTGTATGTGGCGGAAATCGAGCAGGCCCTTGTGCGAGAATAATGGATGACAGCAAAGCGTAAACGCAAACAATATATTAAATAGAAGGAAGAAAAGATGAGTACCGTATTTGAAGAGGTAAAGGCACTGTGTGAGGCGGTCAAGGCCGCCGCTCCCACCCTTTCGATGCAGACAAACGAAAAGCGCAATCGCGTCCTGCGCGCCATGGCAAGCGCGCTCCTTGACAACACCGATCAGATCCTCGACGCCAACGGGCGGGATCTGAGCAATGCCGCCGCCAACGGTGTGCCCGCCGTGATGATGGACCGCCTGAGACTGACCGCCGAGCGCATCACGGGTATTGCCAACGCCATGCTCGAGCTGGTGGCTCTGCCCGATCCCCTGGGCGTTTCCGACAGCTTTACACGCCCCTCCGGCATTACGGTAAATAAGCTCCGCGTGCCCCTTGGCGTAGTGGCCATCATTTTTGAGGCCAGACCCAACGTGACCGCCGACGCGGCGGCCATTGCCATCAAATCGGGCAACGCCGTGGTGCTTCGGGGCGGCAAGGAGGCCATCGAGAGCAACAAAGCCATCGTGGCGGCTCTGCGCCTCGGGCTGGAGCGCGAGGGCCTCTCCCCCGATCTGATCGGGCTGGTCTCCTCCACCGACCGCGAAAGCGCTAACGCGCTGATGCAAATGCGAGGGTTGGTGGATGTGCTGATCCCCCGCGGGGGCAAGGGGCTGATCCGCAACTGTGTGGACAATGCCAAGGTACCCGTAATCGAGACGGGTGCGGGTAACTGCCATGTTTATGTGGACAAGGATGCCGACCTTGACAAAGCCCTGCGGGTGGCCGTTAACGCCAAGTGTCAACGCCCCTCGGTCTGCAACGCCGCCGAGACGCTCCTCCTGCACCGCGATATCGCCGCCGCATTCCTGCCGAAATTTTACGCCGCCACAAGAGAATGGAATCTGGAGCTGCGGGGCGACGCGCGCGCCTGCGCCATCCTGCCCGAGGCAAAGCCCGCCACCGAGGAAGATTTTGCCACCGAGTATAACGACTATATCATGGCAGTGAAGGTGGTAGACTCGGCAGACGAGGCCATCGCCCACGTAAATCGCTACGGCACCAGACACAGCGAGTGCATCATCACCGAGGACGACGAAGTCGCCGCGCGGTTTCAGGGCCTGGTGGACGCGGCCGCGGTCTACCGCAACGCCTCCACCCGCTTTACCGACGGGGGCGAATTCGGCCTTGGCGCCGAGATCGGCATCTCCACCCAGAAGCTCCACGCCAGGGGCCCCATGGGACTTGAGGCTCTGACCACGGTGAAATATCTGGTCAGCGGCGACGGGGCGATCCGCCGGTAACGGAAATTTGCCAAAATCCCGTAAAGCACCCATAATCAGTCCTTAATGAAAATTCAAGCATTGACACAAAAAGGAGATCAAGCATGAACGGAACACGTGTGATACTGGCCGCACACCGCGGCGACAAATTCAAGCACCCCGAAAACACCATGCCCGCCTTCCGCGCGGCAGTAGAGCTGGGCGTGGATATGATCGAGACCGACGTCCGCATGACGGCAGACGGCGAGCTGGTACTGATGCACGACAGAAGCGCCCTGCGCACTGCGGGCGTTGACCAAAACATTGACGAGCTGACGCTGGCTCAGGTGCGCGAGCTGGACGTGGGCGCCCCCTTCTCAGAGGAATTCAAGGGCGTGAGAATTCCCACCGTACAAGAATTTCTGGAGTACATCGTCCCCACCGGCGTATTGGTCAACTGGGAGCTGAAGATCTATCCCCGCGATTTCGGTGACGAAACCGCCTTTGCGGTAGCAGATCGGCTCATTGACATGATCGACCGCTACGGCATGGGCGAGCGCTCGATGGTAAACTCCTTCAGCGCACGCGTTCTGGAGCACATCTGCAAAAATCACGGACACCGTTTCCCTATACACGGTCAGGGAATTTACCATTGCCGCAAATCGGGGGACACAGCCGAAATGCCCGAGCATGAGCTGTTTGACTGGTGCTGTCTTTATCCCAACGAAAAGGGCCTGACGGCGCTGGATTGTAAAGAAAATTTCGACCACTGCCTTGCCCACGGCGTTATCCCCTGCCTTTGCATTGCCGACCGGGCAGACGCCTACCGAAAAGCGCTGGATTACGGCTGTAAAATGTTCACCTCCAACAATATCTATGAGGGAGCCCGCATTCTTTCCGAGCTGGGCGCCCGCCCCATGTAAAAATTATTTGGGCGCGTTCTCAGTAACTTAAGGTAACCCTTTGTTACGGGACGCGCCCATTCTGTGCTTCCGCTTTTGTTGTCAACGAGCCTCGGTCTCTCCCCGAAGCTGCTCCAGATACTCCTTTGGCGAGCAGGCAAACTCCTCCCCAAAGCAACGGTAGAAGGTGCGCATGGAGCCAAAGCCGCTTTCCAGCGCGCAATAGGTGATGCCATAATTCCCCTCGCGCAACAGCATGATGGCGTTTTTCAGGCGGAGGATCGTGATATACCGATTGATGCCGATATGAAAGCAGGACTTGAAATATCGGGAAAGATAGCTCGGATTATACCCAAAGGCGGCGGCAATCCCGGCAAGGCTGATCTCCTTTTTATAGTTTTCGTTGATATAGAACAGCAGCTTGGACGAAAGCCGCGGGTCCATGGGCTCCTGCGCCGTCTTCAGGTCAACATGCTCCATCAGGATACCGAGGAGCTCATAAATGTATCCCGTCAGCTTGATCCGATTGGTGCCGCCCCGCTCGATCCTGTCAAGACAAGCCCTGATCTCGGCAATCGCGTCGGGGGCGCTGATAAAGGGGCTGGTTGCCCGCTTGCTTTTCACGGCCGATATGAATTCCTCACACAGATGGGTGGGAATGAACAGCAGTATCCCCGACGCCTCGCCCACAGATTTGTAAGCGTGGGCATCATAACTGAGGGCCACCGCCATCTCCCCCGCCCTAAGGACCCTTCTTTGGTCGTTGATCCACACCTCCGCTTCTCCCTTTTCCAGAAGCAACAGCTCGATCTGGGAGTGAAAATGAAGCATGCCGCCCAGGCGCTTGAAGTGGGAAAGGTAAAGCTGATTTTGCTGCTCGCGCTTCAGTCCGAATATCGGTTGCATGATCCCTCCGTAAAAAAATGGCACAAAAGTGATTGGTTTTGGCAAGAAATTGACATCATTTCATGATATGATTATAATGCGAACAGCAAGCAATGTCAATAACCAACAGGAGTGGATGCCATGTTATTTTCACGTCGGGATCTCACAAGGATCATTTTACCCCTCATCGCCCAACAGGTGCTGTCGGTCACCATCAATATGGTGGACTCGATGATGGTTGCCGACGCAGGTGAGGCGGCTGTTTCGGGCATTTCGCTGGTCGGCAGTCTTGACACTCTGCTGATCCTTGCCTTTTCCTCGCTGGCAACGGGCGGTGCGGTGGTGGTCTCCCAATCCATCGGGAAAGGGGACCTTGACCTATCCCGATCGGCGGCAAAGCAGCTGCTGTATGCGGTCACGGGCATAGCGTTTCTCGTGGCAGCACCGGTGCTGATCTTCAGAAAGCCCTTGCTTGGTGCCTGCTTTGGCAGTGTAGAGGCAGACGTGATGCAAAACGCCCAAAGCTATTTTTTCTATATCGCCCTTTCCTTCCCCTTTCTCGGCTTTAACGATGCCGCCTTTGCCCTCTTTCGCGCCATGGGCAATTCCATGGTGTCGATGACGGTCTCGCTGATCATGAATCTGATCAACGTGGGGGGCAACGCCCTGCTGATCTACGGCTTTGGAATGGGCGCCGCAGGCGCCGCCATCTCCACCCTCTTTTCCCGATTTGTGGGCTCGGTGATCCTGTTTGTCCTGGTGCACAACAAAAAGAATATGATCTACGTGGAAAGGATCTTTCACTACCGTCCCGATTTTGCCATCATCAAGCAGATCCTGCGGATCGGTATCCCCGGCGGTGTGGAAAACAGTATGTTCCAATTCGGCAAGCTGCTCACCCAATCGATGATCTCCTCACTGGGCACAGCGGCGATCGCGGCAAACGCCGTGGCGAATACACTGGCGAATTATCAATATATGCCGGGCAATGCGGTGGGGCTTGCCACCGTGACCGTGGTGGGC
This sequence comes from Clostridia bacterium, assembly GCA_017451735.1. GTDB lineage: Bacteria > Bacillota > Clostridia > Oscillospirales > CAG-272 > Firm-07. The sequence goes on along the minus strand of JAFTNU010000058.1, from coordinate 11,932 downwards.
AGATGCATCGGCGCAGGCGAGACCAAGCAGGCAAAAAAATACGCCCGCATCCTGCTGGCGATCTGCTATGGGCTTTTATGGCTGATCGTGGTGCTGACGGTCCTTCTGGCAAAGCCCGTTATCGGCCTCTATCAGCTATCCGACGAGGCCGCCGACCTTGCCCTTCGGCTGATCCTCTACCATGCGGCCTGCGCGGCGGTGATCTGGCCCATCGCCTTCATGCTCCCCCGCGTATTTCGGGCATCCGGGGACGTCAAATTCCCGCTGTACGTCTCAACGGTCTGTATGTGGGTCTTTCGCGTGGCGCTGGGCTATCTGCTGGTATCGGAGCAGATCGGCATGTTCGGCTTGACCGTGCCCGGACTTGGCATGGGCGCCATGGGCGTGTGGGTGGCCATGACCGTTGACTGGGTATTCCGGGCAGTTTTGTTCGGTGTCAGATTCGTCAGCGGAAAATGGCTGACGAAGCACAAGCCCGTTGCCAAAAAGGCATAAATCAAGCAACAGGGAGCACCCGCGGGTGCTCCCTGTTGCTTGTTATCTGTAGTAAACATAATACGCGATGACGGTGCGCATTTTGCCGCCGTGCTCCAGATCGGGGGCGGTGATGACCACCCCGTCCTTGGAGAGCAGCTCCGAGGCCTGCATATCGGCGATCTTGCAACGCATGAGGACATCAAAGGAGGCATAGACCAGCAGCTCGTCGTCGCGGATGTTGAGGCTGCCCGAGCGGCCGATGACCTCGTCCACGTTGTTGATGCGCTCGGTGACGTATTTCACGTGATGCCCGCTGATGCGCTGTGCCATCTCATAGCGGTAGCGCTTGCTATCGGGGTTCTTGCTTTTGGTCAGCTTTTTGAGAAATTTAAACATCATTTCACCTTCAATATCATCACTTGATCCGGCAAAATCTCAATACGTGTGCCTGTTTTTCTGCCGGAGAGCAGATCGCGGGCGTTGTGGGGCACGCAGAGACAGAAGGGCTCTGCCCCCCGATTGGCCGCCACGATGAGATGCCCCTTACCGTTCTTTCGCTCAAAGGCAAGGGCATTTGAGGTCTCCCGAAGGATAGCAAAATCACCGTCGGCAAGCACGGGATTTTCACGGCGGATGCGCCCCAGCTTACGGTAGAGCGCCAACAGCGCTTTGTTTTCCTGCCCCCAAGGGAAGGGACGACGGCAGAAGGGATCGTGATAGCCCTCCAGCCCCGCCTCGTCTCCGTAAAAAACCGAGGGCACGCCAAACACGGTAAATTGGAGGGCGGCGGCCATGGTCAGCCGCTTGACGGCCGTCCTTTTCTCGGCAGGAGTCAGGCGTGCCTCACGCAGCTGCGCATTAGAGCGCCGCCCGTCATCGGGCGGGCCGCCCAGCACCGTGAGAATGCGCTCGGTATCATGGGTGGAAAGCAGATTCATCAAAGAATGAGACACACAGGGGGGGTAGGAGCCCCAGATCTCCCGCAGTACGGCGCAAAGCGCTGCGGCATTTCCGTCACGAACAAAGGAAATCACACCCCGTCTGACGGGATAATTCATCACGCCGTCCAGCTGTCCCCCACGGAAATAGCGGCGGCGCTTGCCGTAGGCGATCTTGTCGGCGGCGTTCTCCCAGACCTCCCCGATGACCACACCCTACCCCCGGGTATTCTCCCGAACGCGGGCGCAAAGATCGTCCAGAAAGGGATCGGGAATCTCGTCCACCACGTCCAGGCGCCAGCCATTGACCCCCATACGGGTGTATTTTTCGATGATGCCGCCCTTACCCACAAAATAATCGTGGGTGGCGGGATTGGACAGATTCAGCTTTGGCAGGATCTCGATGCTCCACCAGCACTCATAGGAATCGGGAAAGCTTTTGAAGTAAAACCAATCGTGATAGGGGCTGTCGGGCGATTGATAGGCCCCCACACTGTCGTAGTGACCCTCTTTATTGAAATAGCGGCTGTCACTGCCCGTATGGTTGAACACGCCGTCCAGAATCACGCCGATCTCCCGCTTTTTGCATTCCGCAAGGAGGGCTTTCAGCGCCTCCTCCCCGCCGAATTGCGGATCCACGGTCTCATAGTCCCCCGTGTCGTACTTGTGATTGGATGCCGCCCGAAAGATGGGGCTTAAGTAAAGTACACCCACGCCAAGGGATTCGAGATAATCCAGCTTGTCAAGGATCCCCCACAGCGTCCCTCCGAAAAACTCGTTATTCTTCACGGGTGCGCCCGGATAGGCGCCGAACTGCTCGATCTCCTCGTTCCATTTCTCATGATAGACGGCATCGGGACGCCGCTCGCCGCCCCCGGGGGCAAAACGATCCACAAAAATGTGATACATGGTTCTTCCGCGGAACCAGGCGGGGGTATCGAGCCCCTTTTTTGTCACCAGCAGACGGAATTTGCCCGCCGAATAGGGGGCCAACCGAAAGGTGACGTTATCCCGCGTATCGGTAAACAGCGTATCCCACCCGCGCAGGAAAAGATATTCATAATAAAAAAGCCCGCCGTCCTCCCCTGCACCGATGGCATCGAGCGCAAGGGAAAGACGGTAGATATCGGCGCCGCCCGCGGTGTCGGTAAAGGCAAGGGGCAGATCCTTCGCCTCTCCCCCGTCGGGCGCGATGCGAAGCACCACCCCCGCCGCCCCCAGTGCGCGGGGTACGCGCACCGTGAGCGTCAGGGTATCGGCAACCGAGAAAGCACCCAGGGCCGAAGCATCCCTGCCCCGCAGAGTCTTTTGAATGGTGGGCAAGGGACAGTCAAGGGGACGTTTGGGCAGCATTATTTCACACCCGTCAGTCGCCGGATCTTCCAGATACGGTCGGCATATTCCTTGATACTGCGGTCAGCGGCAAAATGTCCGGCGGCGGCAATATTGCAAAGGGACATACGGTTCCAGCGCTCCTTGTCGGCATAAGCCCGCAGTGCGTCGGAATGGGCCTGGCGGTAGGATTCAAAGTCGGCAAGGCACATATAGGGATCTGCCACACCGGGCGCGGACAGCAGATACTGGGCAATATCCCCGAAGGATTCGCCCGCAAAGCCCGTGTGCAGATAGTTAACGATACGGGCCAGGCGCTCGTTGCTGGTGTAATAAAGAGCGGAGTTATAGCCCTTGGCCCACAGATCCTGCACCTCGGGGGCGGTCAGACCGAAGATGAACATATTCTCGGGGCCGGTGGCCTCCTGCATCTCCACATTGGCGCCGTCCAGGGTACCGATGGTCAGCGCGCCGTTGATCATCAGCTTCATGCATCCCGTGCCGCTGGCTTCCTTACCCGCCATGGAGATCTGCTCGCTGATCTCGGCGGCGGGAATGAGCAGCTCGGCCAGGCTGACGTTGTAGTCCTCCAGGAACACCAGACGAAGCTTTTCGGCAATACGGGGATGGGATTCGATATCCTTCTCGATCATGCACAGCAGCTTGATGATGCGCTTGGCCATGTCGTAGCCGGGCGCCGCCTTGGCGCCGAAGATAAAGGTCTGAGGCTGCATCTCCAGGTCGGGATTTTCCTTGAGGTCAAGGTAAAGGCCGATGGCATGCAGCGCATTGAGCAGCTGGCGCTTGTACTCATGCAAGCGCTTGATCTGAACGTCAAAAAGCGAGGACGTATCCAGCTTTTTGCCCGTTTTACGGCAAAGATAGTCGGCAAAGCGCTCCTTATTGTGGAGCTTGATCTGCGAAAGCCGCTCCAGCACCGCCTTGTCGTCGGCAAACTTCTTGAAGTCGGCCAGCTTTTCGGGATTCTTGCGGTAGTCGGGACCGATGCACTCGTTCAAAAGCCCTGCCAGCTCGGGGTTGGAATAGACCAGCCAGCGGCGGTGTGCGATACCGTTGGTCACGTTGTCAAAGCGGTCGGGATACATCCGATAGAAGTCCTTAAAGACGGTATCCTTCAGGATATCGGAATGCAGTCGGGACACGCCGTTGACGGCATGGGAGGCGATCACCGACAGGTTTGCCATGCGGATGCGGCCGTAGGCAATGATGCTCATAGACGAGATCTTATCCCAGTTGCCGGGGTAGAAGTTCCAGGCCTCGCGACAGAAGCGCTCGTTGATCTCCTTGAGAATCTGATAGATACGGGGCAGACGCAGAGAGAAGATATCCTCACTCCAGGTCTCCAGCGCCTCGGGCATTACTGTGTGATTGGTATAGGATACGGTACGGGTGACGATATCCCACGCCTTATCCCAGGTAAAGTGATACTCGTCGATGAGAATACGCATCAGCTCGGGAATGCACATGGCAGGGTGGGTGTCGTTGATGTGGATCGCCACCTTGTCGGGCAGGTTGTCGAGATTGCCGTAGACCGCCATATGGTCGCGGATGATGCTCTGGCAGGATGCCGACACCAGGAAATACTGCTGGGAAAGACGCAGGATCTTGCCCTCTGCATGGTTATCCGAGGGATAGAGCACCTTGGTGATGATCTCGGCGTTGTTGCTCTCCTCCAGGGCACGGGTATACTGCCCCTGAGAAAACAGACCCATATTGAAATTCTGGGTACTGCGGGCACGCCACAAACGGAGCTGAGACACCGCATCGCTGTCGGCACCGGAGATCATCATGTCGTAAGGCACGGCCTCCATCTCCTCGCCGCCCTCATAAAGGATCTCCAGATGTCCGTCCTTCCAGTTCTCCTTCACCTTACCGCCAAAGCGCACCTTATAGATGCGGTCGGTACGGGGCACCAGCCAGACCTCACCGCCGGGGAGCCACACGTCGGGCAGCTCGATCTGCATACCGTCCACGATCATCTGCTTGAACAAACCGTAATCGTAGCAGATGGAAAAGCCGGTGGCGGGATAGTCAAGGGAGGAAAGAGAGTCCATAAAGCAGGCGGCAAGACGGCCAAGGCCGCCGTTACCAAGACCCGCATCGGGCTCGCACTCATAAAGGTCATCCAATTCAAAGCCCATGTCGGAAAGGGCCTTGCGGTACTCCTCCTGGAGCCCCAGATTGCAAAGGTTGGTCTTGAGAGACCGACCCAGCAGAAATTCCATGCACATGTAGTAGATGCGCTTGGAGCCGGTACGGTTGACCTTTTTCTTGAACTGACCGCGTTTTTCGGTCAGGATCTCCTTGACGGTCATAGCCGCCGCCTTGTACATCTGGTCACGGGATGCCTCGGTGGGGGTACAGCCGAAATGGCGGGAGAGCTTTTCTTCGATGCCTGCGCGCACTTCCTTGGCGCTGGGATGATAGTTCATAGATTTCCTCCGATTTGATTCTTGATTTACATCATTACATTTTATTATTTCTTACAGATTTTCGTACATCTGCAGATAGCCTTGTGCCGCTTCTGCCCAGGAGAAGTCGGTACGCATGATCTTGGAGATCAGCTTGTCGCGACGGGGTGGATCCTGCCATAACATGACAGCCGCCACGGTGCGCTCATACAGCTCGTCGGCGCTGTAATTGGCAAAGGTAAAGCCGTTGCCCATCAGCCTGCCGTTCTTTTCCCAATAGGGCTTGATCGAGTCGTAAAGCCCGCCCGTTTCCCGCACCACGGGGATCGCACCGTAGCGGGAGGCGATCATCTGCGAAAGTCCGCAGGGCTCGCTCTTGGAGGGCATCAGGAAAATGTCGGTGGCTGCATAGATGCGCTTGGCCAGATCGCGGTCATATTTGAGCAGGGCCCGCACCTGATCGGGATAGCGCCCCTCCAAATCTTTAAAGAATTGCTCGAAGCGATCGTCCCCCTTGCCTAAGATCACCAATTGCACATCCTGCTCGCAAAGAAGACGCTCGATCATACCGGTGATGATATCCAGCCCCTTATGGGCAACCAGACGGGAGATGACCGAGAGCACGGGAAGGTCGTCACGCTCGGGGAGGCCGACCTCCCGTTGCAATGCCGATTTGTTTTCCGACTTTTTCTCCTTGGTACGCCAGCTGAAATTTGCCGCCAGGCTCTTATCCTTGGCAGGGTTGTAATAAACGTAGTCAATGCCGTTGAGAATGCCGCAGAGCTTGTGGCGATTCTCGCAAAGAATGGGATCCAGCCCGTGTGCGTACTCGGGCGTGCAGATCTCCTCGGCATAGCGAGGGCTGACGGTGCTCACCCTGTCGGCAGTGACGATGGCACCCTTCATCAGATTGATGCAGCCGCCCCAATCCATGCGATCACGCTCCCCCTGTCCCAGCGAGAACACGTCCCCCAGAATGGCGAAGGAATATTTCCCCTGATACTCGATATTATGGATGGTAAAGACGGTCTTGATGCTTTCGTACCCCGGTCGGTCGCGATAGACGCAATCCAGATACACCGGGCACAGGGCCGCCTGCCAGTCGTGAGCGTGGAGCACATCGGGATAGAAGCCGATCTGACCGATGGCCTCCAGAGCCGCCATGCAGAAATAGGCAAAACGCTCGCCGTCGTCATATTCGCCGTACAGTCCCTGCCGCTTGAAGTAGTATTCATTGTCGATAAAATAATAGGTCACGCCGTCCTTTTGCAGCGATTTGACGCCGCAGTAGAGCTTGCGCCATGCCAGGTACACGGTAAAGACCGCCTCGGTCTTCATCTGCACCCGCCATTCGGCAGATACCTGCCCGTAAAGGGGCAGGATCACGCGAACATCATTGTCGCCTGCGGCGGCAAGCGCGGCGGGGAGCGACCCCATCACGTCTCCAAGCCCGCCCGTGGCGGCAAAGGGCATTGCCTCGGCACCTACAAAGAGGATTTTTTTCATATGGTCTCCTTTAATGCCCTCTCGGGCTAATCTTTCTTTTGTTTCAAACTCACAATCAATCTTGTGGCTACCGTGATCCTATGAAAAATCGTGCAGGGTTAGGCGCACCGGAGCAGACGGGCGACGGCGAACTTTCGTTCGTCGAGCTCGTCTGCGAGGAGCAACGACACCATGCGCGATTTTTCGACGGATCAAACCGTCATGCCCTTTCCAATATAGAAAGGCAACGTCTCATGTCCGCAAAGCTCACGGTCGTTCTTGATCACCACATCCTTGTCGGTGATCACACAGCCCAGACGCACATTTTCACCCGTGAAGGTATCCTGCATGAGGATGGAGTTTTTCACCACGGTTCCCTTGCCCACATGGACACCGCGGAACAGGATGGAATTCTCCACCTTGCCCTCGATCACACAGCCGTCGGCGATCAGCGAATTCTTCACCGAGGCATCGGGCAGATAACGGGTGGGCGCCGAGTTGCGCACCTTGGTGTAGATCGGCTGATTGCGGCGATAGAACAGATTCACACGGGATTTGCGATCCAGAAGCCGCATGGAGCAACGGAAATAGCTCTCAATCGAGTTGACACGGGCAAAGAACCCGTCATACCGAGCCACAAAGAAGCGGTCACGCCCCAGGTTGCGGTAGATGACATCCCGATAGAAGCTGGTCAGGCCGTGAGACATGGCCTCGGTGACCACGCGCTGGAGATAGGTGCGGCGCACCACGAGAATGTCGGAGCAGATCTCGACCTCCCCCGCCTGGCCGCTGTACACACCGATGTCGATGAGACGCCCGGTCTCGTCAAAAACAGGTACCTGCGCCTTGGCATCCAGCTCCTGCTCGGCGGTATCCACCGTGGCCGAGATCAGGGTGATATCGGCATGATTCTTTTCATGCTGCTCGATCACAAGAGAAAGATCCACATTGCAGATCACATCGCAATCGGAAAGAACCAATACCTCCTCATTGCAACGGTTGATGAAATTCATAACCCCCATCAGGGCCTCCAGGCGGGTGGAATAGACCTTGCCGGCCACCGCATTGTCATAGGCGGTGATGAAGGGAGGCAGGATCTTGATACCTCCGTTGCGACGGGCCAGATCCCAGTCCTTGCCGTTACCGATATGGTCAAGCAAGGATTGATAGTTGTAGTGGGTGATCACACCCACCTTTGTAATGCCCGAATTCACCATGTTGGAAAGGGCAAAGTCGATCAGGCGGTAACGGCCGCCGAAGGGGATGCTCGCCATGGTACGGCGGGCGGTCAGCTCGGGAATGGACGCATCGTGAATATTGGAAAAGATCAAACCTGCTGCTCTCATCGTATCCCCCTCCTTATTGCGGCAGGATGGCACCGTCGGCCACCACTGCTCCCGCATCGATCACGGTACCCTCGCCGATCACGGCGATGCCCTTGGCAATATCCCGCGCCTTGCCGATCCGCGCACCGGCGCCGATCTCCACATCGCGGTCAAGAATCGAATACTCCACCACGGCGCCCTCTCCGATGACGCAATCGCCCATGAGCACCGAATCGATCACGGTGGCACCCTCCAGCACCTGGACGTTCTCACCCAGCACGCTGTTCTTCACCGTGCCGTAAATGGCACACCCTTCGGTAACCGAGGAGTTCTCAACCACGCCCTCAGGTCCGATGATCTGGGGCGGTGCGTTCTCGTGGCGGGAAAGGATCCGCCAGCTCTTGTCGCCCAGCTGGAGCGGGGGATGCTCTCCCAAAAGGTCCATATTGGCCTCCCACAGAGAATCGATGGTGCCCACATCCTTCCAATATCCTTCAAAGGTGTAGGCCATCATCTTTTCGCCCGCCGCCAGCATGGCGGGGATGATATTTTTGCCGAAGTCGTTGGCCGATTTTGGGTCCTCCGCATCGGCAATCAGATACTTGGCAAGCTCCTTGCGGTTGAAAATATAAATGCCCATAGAAGCCTTGGTGCTGTCGGGATGCTTGGGCTTTTCGGTAAAGCGGATGATCTGCCCCGCCTCGTCTGTGGTCAGGATGCCGAAGCGGCTTGCCTCCTTTAAGGGCACCTCGATCACGGCAATGGTGCAGGCGGCACCGCTGGCCTTATGGAAGTTGAGCATCTCGGCATAGTTCATACGGTAGATATGGTCGCCCGACAGGATCAGCACATAGTCGGGATCATACCGCTCGATGAATTGCAGATTCTGATAAATGGCATTGGCCGTGCCCTTGTACCAGTCGGCGCCCTTCTTGCCCTGATAAGGGGGCAGGATCTTTACCCCGCCGTAGTTGCGGTCCAGATCCCAGGGCAGACCGGTGCCGATGTACTCATTCAGTACCAGAGGCTGATATTGAGTCAGTACACCGACCGTATCGATGCCCGAGTTGGCGCAGTTGGAAAGAGGAAAGTCGATGATGCGATATTTTCCCCCGAAGGTGACAGCGGGCTTCGCTGTCTTGGTGGTCAGCACCGAAAGGCGACTGCCCTGACCGCCCGCAAGAAGCATTGCCACGCATTCTTTCTTCTTGAACATAATATATCCTCCCATCGGTATTGTGTAAATAAAGTCTTTTTAAAAAAGGGACGCGAGGGGTAACTGCTAAGGGGTTACAAAGGATATGGACTTGGGGTAAAGCATTGGTCTTCGGCCGCACGCCGCTCCGGCATCGGTGGCGGCGTGCACCGTATCGTTTATTTTTTCACTGCGTACTTTCGCTTGCATTTCAGGATCACCGCACCCAGTGGGGGCACCGTGATCTCGGCCGAGGCGACCTGTCCGTGCATGGGGACCTTCCCGGTTTTGATCACTCCCGGATTGATCTGGCCCGAGCCGCCGTACTCTGCGGCGTCGGAATTGAAGACCTCCTCCCACAAGCCGTGAAAGGGCAGTCCCTGCCTGAAGCCGTGATACGTAGCCGGAGTAAAGTTGATGATCACCACCAGCTCTCTGCCCCGCCGATCGATACGACGATACGACAGGATGCTTTGCTCTGCATTGTCGGCATCGATCCACCGGAAGCCGTCCCAGGAGTCATCCACCTCAAAAAGCGGAGGGTTTTGCAAATAGAAGTGATTGAGTGCTGCCGTATAGTGCTGCATCTCGGCGTGGGCGGGATAATCCGGCATGAACCATTCCAGCTCGTTCTCGAAATCCCACTCACGGAAGGGGCCGTACTCACAGCCCATAAAAAGCAGCTTTTTGCCGGGATGCGTCATCATATAGGCCATCACGGCGCGGGTATCGGCAAACTTGCGCCAATAGTCCCCGGGGGAGCGGTCAAGGAGAGACAGCTTGCCGTGCACCACCTCGTCATGGGAGATGGGCAGCACATATTTTTCACGGAAGGAATAGGTCAGCGAGAAGGTGGTATTCGTATGATGATATCGGCGGAAATAAAAATCTGTCTTCTTATAATCCAAGGCGTCGTTCATCCAGCCCATGTTCCACTTGAGCGAGAAGCCGAGCCCCCCGTTCTCAAAGGTGGTCAGGTTGCCGTATGCGGTGGATTCCTCCGCGATCATCAGCACATCCGGATACGCCCCGCGCATATGGGCGTTCAGCTTTTGGAAAAAGGCAATGGCCTCCAGATTCCGATTGTCCCCATGGACATTGGGCACCCACTCGCCGGGCTCTCTGTCGTAATCCAGATAGAGCATAGAAGCCACCGCATCTACCCGCAGCCCGTCGGCATGGTATTTTTCCACCCAGAAGGTGGCATTGGAGACAAGGAAGGATTGAACCTCCTCACGCCCCACGTCAAAGCATCGGGTGCCCCAGCCCTTGTGCTCCATGCGGTCCTTGCCCTGGTACTCATAAAGGGGCTCGCCGTCAAACTCGTAAAGCCCGTGGGCATCCTTCGGAAAATGGGCAGGGACCCAGTCAAGGATCACGCCGATCCCTGCCTCATGAAAGGCATCCACCAGGGCCATGAGCTCCTTGGGCGTACCGAAGCGGGAGGTGGGCGCATAGTAGCCCGTGACCTGATAGCCCCAGGAGCCGTCAAAGGGATGCTCCATAACGGGCATCAATTCCACATGCGTATAGCCCATGGCCTTGACATAGGAGGGTAGCTCCCGTGCCAGCTCCGCGTAGGTGTAATAGCTGCCGTCCTCATGGCGCTTGAAGGAGCCAAGGTGTACCTCGTAAATATTAAGAGGCTGACCGTAATAGCTTGCCGCGCCCATTTTTTTGGCACGGTATGCCATCCAGGAGGCGTCCCGCCACGAATATCCCTCGATATCACGGTATACCGAGGCGGTGGCAGGCGGCTTTTCGGCACAAAAGGCGTATGGGTCGGCCTTATACCGATTGCCGTGGGGCGTATGGAGCTTGAATTTGTAAACGCTGCCCTCACCGAAGCGCTCGGCCGAAAGGAATCCTTCAAAAATGCCGCCCTCGGTCACCCTTTGCATCGGGTCGCTTTCGCTCCAGCCGTTGAAGTCACCTACGATGAATACGGCAACGGCATGGGGAGCCCAGACGCGAAAGGCATAGGAATCCCCTTCCTTATGAACACCGAGATATTCAAAACTGCGATAATTGGTTCCTTGATGAAAAAGATAGGGAGCAAGTGCACCCTGTTTTGACATACGACGGCCTCCTTTCGGCGGTTCACTTTTAAAATATATTAATTCATTAAAAATATTATACACCTTTTTCGATCGGATTTCAACTCTTTTCGCCCGTGTTTTTTCATTATTTTTTAACAAAATACCCATATTTTCGCAAAAAATGCAGTTTCACGCACAAAATGCGTCGCGCCGCCCGTCTGTCACGGAATCATTGTGAATCACGAATGGCGGACTGCCGACCGGCAAAATCGCTTGCGGTTTGGCAGAAAGAATCGCATGCGATTCTTTGACGTCGTCTCCTACGGGTTTGTGCAAACAAAGCCTTTCCGCGAGATTCCAAAATGCTGAGAGCATTTTGCTCACGAAAACGCGCGATTCGTCGCACGTTTTCGCTCGTTCGACTACGCAAACACCGCACTGTGGTGTTATAGAGTTTTTGGTAATTTGCGTAGCAAATCGGCGGTGTTCAGCCGCCGCAAAAACTCCGGTTACTCGCCAGAGGCGAGTTCATTTTCCGCTCAGAATGACACGCGGAGCGTGTCATGGTATGACTGCGCGGAGGGTGCCATGATGCCCCGTAGCCGCTATGTTCGCACAACCCCGCATCCTTGCCTTCCCCCGCGGGGGATGAGCTCGCCTTTGGCGAGCAACCGGAGTTTTCTTGCGAAAACTCTATGGGGGACCGCTT
>JAFTNU010000057.1 GCA_017451735.1 Clostridia bacterium | reverse complement strand
GAGGTGCCGATGGAAATAGCCAGGGAGTCAACACCGGTGCGGGTGACAAAATCCTCAACCTCCTCGGGACGGGTGTAAGAGGAATGCTCGGCAACGACCTCATCCTCAACGCCGGCCAGAACACCCAGCTCGCCCTCAACAACAACGCCGCGCTCGTGTGCGTACTCAACGACCTTGCGGGTCAGAGCAATGTTGTCCTCGTAAGCGTGATGAGAGCCGTCGATCATAACGGAGGTAAAGCCACCGTCGATGCAGGATTTGCAGATCTCGAAATCTGCGCCGTGGTCCAGGTGAAGCGCCAGATCAACGCCGCTATCCTCAACGGCAGCCTTGGCCAGAGCCATCAGGTAAGCGTGCTTTGCGTACTTGCGTGCGCCGGCGGAAACCTGAAGGATAACGGGGGACTTTGCCTCGGCGGCAGCCTCGGTGATCGCCTGGATGATCTCCATGTTGTTGATGTTGAAGGCGCCGATGGCGTAACCGCCCTCATAGGCCTTTTTGAACATCTCTTTGGTTATGACAAGAGCCATTTTTATGTTCTCCTTTGCGATATTTTTTGTCACTTATCATTTTACCGAAAAACGGCACAAAAATCAAGAGTTTTCGCAAAATTCTCTGAAAAAGATGAAATCAATGGGAGCGATGGGATGTTTTTTGGAGTTTTTGATGCTCCCGATACCAAAAAGAGCAAGGATGGGGCCGATCTCCGGCCGGTGGGGCATAGCGGAAACGCACCCCTCACCCCTGTGCCTTCGGGGGATCGGTCACGGCAACGGCGGCAGGCTGTGCAGACGGCACACCGGGGGCGGCATCGGCCACAGGCGCCGTGCTTGCCGCAACGGCGGGAGCGACAGGAAGATAGGAGGGCGGCACGGTACCGGCAGACCGTTGCCGTTCGGGCAATCTGGCTCCATGGGGCAACAGTCCCAGGCTGACGGCAATGGCATTGTCGATCTCATGCATCACGTCCTCTCCCAGGTGCCCCATTTTTTCCTTTAATCTGCGCTTATCCAATGTGCGCAGCTGCTCCAGCAGCACGATGGAATCCCGCGAGAGTCCCGCTTTGTCGGCATAGACATCGATATGAGTGGGCAATTTTGTTTTTCCCATACGGGAGGTGATTGCCGCCGCGATCACCGTGGGGCTATAGCGATTCCCCACATCATTCTGTATAATGAGCACGGGGCGCATTCCCCCCTGCTCCGAGCCCACCACGGGGCTGAGATCTGCATAATATATATCTCCGCGCTTGACACTGCTTACCATAATTTCCTCCATGGTTCTATGTTTTGCTTTTATTTTCCGCCGAAAAAGGCATTCTTAATCACAGGGTATTTTTTCCTTTCCCGTTTTCTATCTACAGTATATGAATGTTTCGACATCGTGTGGCAAAAAAGGCTTGTAATCGACGGCGGCACAAGGAAAAGGACAGAGAAAGCAATTGCGATCTCTGTCCTTTTTTCTTGACAACAACTGACTTAACAAGCCTTCCCCGGTGAGGGAAGGTGGCACGCGAAGCGTGACGGATGAGGTGTTTCTAAGATTTAACTAACTCCTCATCCACCACAGGTGGATGGACCACCGCTAACGCGGTCCCCCTTCTCCCGCAGGAGAAGGCTTTGGCTTGTGCGAACCTTTTTCTCAACTAAAAGAGAAAATCCCGTCAGGGATTTATATCGATGCGTAGTGTCCTTAAGGGCACTGCGCTATTTGCAACCGATTTTTTTGCGAAAATACCGAAAAACGCGGCATTTCCCTTTGACAAAGCACTGCGGGGGTGCTATAATAAAATCAGAACGAAGATTGGAGATCATTATGCCGAACATTTGTGTCAACATCAAAGAGCTTGTGAACTATGCCGTCGACTGCCACCTGATCGAGGAGCTCGACCGCACCTACGCCACCAACTGCCTGCTCTCCGCCTTGAAGCTGTCGGATTACAATGACGGCGGCGCAGAGCCCCCCAAGCGCCCCTTGGAGGAGATCCTCAAGGATCTTTTGGACTATGCCGCCGGGGAGGGACTGATCGAGAATGACTCGGTGGTCTACCGTGATCTGTTTGACACCTCCCTTATGAGCCTGCTCACCCCCCGCCCCTCACAGGTGGTGGAAAAATTCCACGCTCTTTACAAGGAATCCCCCGAGAAGGCCACCGATTACTTCTACGATCTTGCCCGCAACTCGGATTACATCCGCACCTATCGTGTAAAGAAAGACCTGAAATGGGTCTACTCGGGCGAGTATGGCGATATCGATATCACGGTCAACCTCTCCAAGCCCGAAAAGGACCCCAAGGCCATTGCCGCCGCCAAGCTCCTGCCCCCCAAGAGCTACCCCAAGTGCTTGCTCTGCCATGACAACGAGGGCTATGCCGGCACCCTTTCCCATCCCGCCAGGGGCACCCTGCGTCAGATCCCCATGACCATGGCAGGCCAGGATTGGTTCCTCCAGTATTCCCCTTATGTTTACTATAACGAGCACTGCATTGCCCTGTCGGCGTCTCACACGCCCATGAAGATCGACCGCTCCTCCTTTGTCAAGCTCCTGGACTTTGTGGATCTCTTCCCCCACTACTTCCTCGGCTCCAACGCCGATCTGCCGATCGTGGGCGGTTCGATCCTCTCCCACGACCATATGCAGGGCGGTCATTACACCTTTGCCATGGAAAAGGCGCCCATCGAAACAGCGCTTTCCTTCAAGGGCTTTGAGGATGTAAAGGCCGGTATCGTCCGCTGGCCCATGTCGGTCATCCGCATCTCGGGCAAGGACAAGAGCCGATTGGTCGAGCTTGCCGACAGGATCCTGACCGCATGGCGGGGCTACACCGACGAAAGCGCCTTCATCTTTGCCCGCACCAACGGGGAGCCCCATAACACCATCACCCCCATCGCCCGCATCCGCGACGGCGCCTTTGAATTGGATCTGGTGCTGCGCAACAACATCACTACCGACGAGCATCCTCTGGGTGTGTTCCACCCCCATGCAGAGCTGCACAACATCAAAAAGGAGAACATCGGCCTGATCGAGGTCATGGGCCTGGCAGTCCTGCCCGCCCGCCTCAAGGACGAGATCGCCACCATGTGCGACTACATTCTGGCCGGGCGCGATTTTGCCGAGAACGAGGCCATTGCAAAGCACAGGGACTGGTTCCTTGCCTTCAAGGATCACTATACATTTACCCCCGAAACGGTACGCGGAATCATTGAAAAAGAGATCGGTGCCACCTTTGTAAGGGTGCTCACCGACGCAGGCGTTTATAAGCGGGACGAGGCGGGACGCGCCGCCTTCCTGCGCTTTGTGGATTCGGTCAACTGAATTCCTCTTCATCATTTTTCAAGGAGGTACTTATGGCTCACTTCACCGTTACCATTGCCCGCGGCTTCGGCAGCGGCGGACGCACCATCGGCAAAATGCTGGCGCAACGCCTTGGCATCGAATGGTATGACCAGGATCTGATCAAGCTGGCATCCGAGGAAAGCGGCATTAACATTGCACTGTTTGACAAGGCCGACGAGCACAAAAAGGCCACCCTGTTCGGAAAGTACGACCGCAACTTCGGTGACAAGCTCATCTCTCCCGACAGCGGCGAATTCACCTCCGATGACAATCTGTTCAACTACCAGGCAAAGGTCATCAAGGAACTCCACGAAAAGGAGAGCTGTGTCATCGTGGGCCGTTGCGCCGACTACATCCTGCGGGATGAGCCCAACGTACTGCGGGTGTTCGTGTATGCCTCCAAGGCGCAATGCATCAAGACCGTGGCCGACCTTTACAATCTCTCGGAGAAGGAGGCCGAGCGGCAGATCGACCGTATCGACCGGGCGCGCTCCACCTACTACCGCTACTACACGGGGCAGGAATGGGACAACGCCCGCAACTATGATCTGTGTCTGAACAGCGAGCTCCTCGGATTTGACCGTTGCGTTGATCTGATCGAGCATTATCTTAAGGTCCTTTATCCCGAGCAGTAAAGGCAAAAAGGCCGGCATCGGCGTGATTGTATCACGCCG
>JAFTNU010000056.1 GCA_017451735.1 Clostridia bacterium | reverse complement strand
GGGCACGCTCCCTCTTTTTGTGGCTTTGGAAGGGGTTTTATTTTCTGCCGGGCATCCCGCCGCCCATGCCGGAGGAGGAGCCGTAGATCAGCGAGGACATTTCAAGGGTCTTCAGCGTGTTGCCGCCCTCCAGGGTGGTGTCCTTGGCAAATCCCATGGCATCCGTGTCGGCCACCGTGCCGCCTGCCACCACACTGTATTTTTCACCCTTTTCAATGCCCGGGGCAGTGATGACTGCCGAGGCATAGGCCTTGGACGGGGTAAAGGAGACCAGTACCCGACCGTCCTCATCGCAAAGAGAGAGTGCGGTGTTTGCCGATTGCGTGCTGAAGGTGACCAATATGGCCCCCTGATTTTCGGCAGTGGTGAATCCTTGGGCCATGCCGGAGCTGCCCAGGGCCATCAGAATACCGCCGCTGACCGTGGCGGATCCGTCAAAGTCGAAGGCGGCGTTGCCGCTGTTGGTGGGGCCTGCCACCAGGGTGGTGCCCCCCGTAACCGTGATGGTGCCGTTGGAGTCGATACCGTCACCTGCGGCGTTGACCAAAAGTGTGCCCCCCGAAATGGTGATCTTGCCTGTGGAGGAGGAGAAGGCACCGGCACCGGGACGTCCCCCGGAGGCGGTGGACGAAGAATCGACACCGCCTGCGGCGTTCAGACCGTCATCGCTTGCCACAACGGATATGGTTCCGCCGGCAATGAGCAGCTCGCTCGCCTCCAGCCCTTCATAGCTCTTGGTCACCGTCACCGAGCCGTTCATCACGGCCAGCGCCGTGTTGGCGTGAATCCCGTCATCTCCCGAGATCAGGGTCAGCACGCCTCCGGTGATCTCCACATTGGTATTGGAATGAATGCTGTCATCCGAGGAATCTACGGTAATGGTACCGCCCGTAATGAAAATATCGGAGTCGGCCTTCAGTCCCTTGGCCGATTCGCTCGTGCCCGCAGAGGACGAGGAGGAGCCCCAGTTGCCCCACATGGGATTACTGCCGCCGCTACTGCTTGTGGAGGCGTTGACAGAGCCCCCGCCCGACGTGATTCCGATGGTACCGCCGTCGATTTTGAGTACCGTCTGCGCCTGTATGCCGTCATGCTCGGCGGTGATAGTCAAGTTGCCGTCGGAAAGATAAACAAAGCCGCGGGTACCGTCGTCGGTGTTATCGGAACGGATACCGTCACTGCCTGCGGTCAGAGTCAGCGTACCGCCGCCGATCTTAACACAGTCCTTGCCGTTCAGAGCGACGTTGGCGGCCATTACGGTCAGCACACCGCCCGTCATGACGAAATCGTCCTTGGAAACGATGCCGTGCTTACAGTTGCCGTTTACCGTGAGAGAGCCGCTGCCGTTGATCGTCAGATCGGCGCGGGAAAAAAAAGCGGCATCGAGAGTGGAATCCCCGTCGGTAAGGGTATAACTCGCCCCGTCCGACAGGATATTGACACTGTCCCCTGCAAGAGTCAGAAAGATCTTGTCGCCGCCGCGGATATACAGAGCGGGACCGTCCGTACAGGTCAGGGATAACCCGCACAGCACCAATTGAATCTTGTCGTTATCTCCCGCATCCACCGTCAGAACAGCATCGGCGGCGGAGCCCGAAACCAGGTAGGTACCTGCTGCCGTCACTGTTACATCATTTCCGTCGGCCGCGGCACCGGAGCCGCTGACGGTACTGCCACTGTCGGAAAAAGTGATGACCGTGGCACTGTTTTCGTTGTAAGAGGCGTCCCGATCCCGATCGGTAAAGGTGAAATCCATCCCCGAGATATCGGCGGTGGTAATGGTGGGCGTTTCGCCGTCGGTGCCGTTGCTCTCCTCCTTTTTACAGGAAGCAAGAGGAAGGGAAATGACCAGGGCCAGAAGGAAGCAAAGGACTATTTTTCCATACAGCTTTGCTTTTTTCACAGCTCCTCGCTCCCTTCCGCGCTTTGCGCCAGCATGATCTCCAGGTTGCCGTTGCGGCAGCGGAGCGCGTCGATGAAATCGCGGCTTTGGGCCATATCCTTCAATTCCACCCGGTATTCCAGCTTGTAAAGGCTGCCCATGCTTGTGGTCTTAACCGAGATCAGCTTGCGGTTTTTCAGATATCGGTCAAATACTTCGTCAAAGCTGCCGTTGTAATTCAGGCTTTCGGGCACCGTAATACGCAGATCCATGGCGCGCTCCTCACGTAACGGCACATGGGCAAAGGCGATGAGCAGTGCCGAGACCACCAGCGTCAGCAGTACCGCGATACCGATATAGCCCGCCGACAGAGAAAGCCCCACCGCCATTACAAGAAAGATCGACACGATATCCCGGGCCTTCCCCGCTACCGAGCGGAACCGTACAAGCGAGAAGGCGCCCATCACGGCAACACCGGTGCCCACATTGCCGTTGACCAGCAGGATCACGGTCTCCACAATGACGGGGAGCAGAATCAGCGAAACGAGAAAGCTGCGGCTGGTATGGTTGCGGTAGGAGGCGGCGAAGGCCGCCACGGCGCCGCACAGCAACGCGACTGCAGTGCAAATGAGATAAGAGGAGGCAGTAAAGCCATCGGTTATGGATTTTGTCAGAAAATCAAGCATGAGAAGGGTCTCCTTTCAATATTTGGGTGTTTTGTGAGAAATCCAGATAGGCGGTGCCGTATTTGGAGAAGGATGTGGGGTAGATCCTTGCCGCATCCAGGGCGTGTGAGAGCCACAGGGGCATGGCTCCATCGGTTTTGATCTCCATCAGTGTGAGATCGGAGGGCAGAAGAAGCTTTCCTGCGGCACCTGCCGAGAGAGAAAGCTCGGTCCGGCGATAGCGGATGCCCGTGTCAAAGGTCATACGCAGAGCGTCGTTCTCCTTGGAGAAAAATGCCTCCCGCTCGCAGGAGATCATCGCCGCAGGGCGGGGATACCCGTAAAAACCCATCGTGTAATCTAGCTCTCGCATGATCTGGCTGTCAAAGGGTCGCTCGCCCGCGTTCAGGTAACGGCAGGCCTGTGCCGATGTCATGGCGACCCGACGCTTGTAGACCACACCCTTATATTTCTTCTTCAGCTCCAGAAATACCTTGTCGTTCTCCTTGGGGATTCCATAGCTGCGCAGTCGCAGCTTTTCCTTGTAGCCGGAAGCATCGATCGAGGTGCGGATCAGCCGATAATCCGGTGTATCCAGATATAGGCTTTCGACCGTGCTTTTTCCGTATGCATCGGGGGTAAAATATGTGCTTACCGTGCGCAGAAGCGCTTGCTTTTGCGCTTGGGTCAGCAAATACTTTTTCTCTATCCGCCGAAAAATGCAAAGGGGCTCTTTTGGCATGATCTCCCCTCCTTTCGGCCCTATCATACCGCCCGAAACTGAAAAAAAACTGAAAAAAGCCTTTCAGCATTTTTTCAGTTTTTTCAATATAATGTTTGCAGAAGCGCCGAAATATTGTATAATAGAAGCAAACAGAGAGAGGGGAGGGCGGTATATGCGGATCCTGATCGTGGAGGATGAGCATCGGCTGGCCGAGGCATTGGGCCAGATCCTGACCGAGCAAAAATATATGACGGATATGGTGCATGACGGGAAGGAGGGCCTTGACTATGCCCGAAGCGGGATCTACGATTGCATTATTCTGGATGTTATGCTTCCCTCTATGGATGGCTTTGAGGTGGTTACGGCATTGCGCAGAGAACGCATTTCAACCCCCGTCCTGATGCTGACCGCCAGAGACGCCCTGCCCGATAAGGTGCGGGGATTGGATCTTGGGGCTGACGACTACATGACCAAGCCCTTTTCTCCCGAGGAGCTTCTGGCCCGCTTGCGCGTGCTTTGCCGCCGCAAGGGGGAGGTGGTGCTGGACGAGCTGTGTGTCGGAGATGTGCGGCTTGCTCTTGCTTCCTCCGAGCTGTTCTCAACGGTAGGGGACAAGCGGGTGCACCTCAATTATAAGGAGGCCGAGCTGATGCGCCTGCTTCTGGGCAGACCGCGGATGATCCTGCCCAAGGAGGAGATCATTGTGAAGGTCTGGGGCTATGACAGTGATGTTGCCGACAATACCGTTGAGGCGTATGTGTCCTTTTTGCGCAAGAAGCTGGCCTTTGTGGGCTCGCGGGCACAGATCGTTTCGGTCAAAAAAATCGGATATAAGCTTGAGGTGTGACCATGCTCGGAAAACTGAGGCGAAAATTCATTTTGATCAATATGCTGTTGGTGGGCGTCACGGTGCTTTTCGTGTTTGGCGCGGTGCTGATCCTCACCTACCGTGCCGAACGGGCCGAGATCGATCTGGCCCTGGAGGAGGCCATGCGGTTCACCGATAGTGAAAAGCCCCCCGTGGGTGGGGAGCCCCTGGGGGATCGCATTCAGTTGGGCGGCAGAGAGCCGGTCTCGGTGGTCCCCGCTGTGGCCGTGCGGGTGAGCGATGCGGGTGAGATCATCGGCAGCTTCGGAAACGGCGCGGAGATGGAGGATGACATTCTTGCCGCCGCCGTGTCCGCCGTGCAGGCCAAGGGCAGGGAACGGGGAACGCTTTCGGATATGGGACTGCGCTACCGTATGCGGCAAACGCCGGAGGGGGTGCTGATGGCCTTTGCCTCCTCGGCGCCTCTCTATACCTCGGTGCGCAACACGGCCCTGATCGCAGGGGGCGTCTGTGCCGCGGCTCTGGTGCTCTTTTTTCTCATCAGCTATTATCTTTCGGGAGTCGTCATTCGTCCCATTGCGCAGGCTTGGGAGGGGCAACGCCGCTTTGTTGCCGATGCCTCGCACGATCTGCGTACCCCCCTGACTGTTATTCTTGCCAATCTGGATATTCTCCGCCTTCATGAAAAGGAAAGCGTTTCCTCCCAGATGCGTTGGATCCGTGGGGCGGCCGAGGAGGCAGAGCGTATGCGCGGGCTCACCTGCCAGATGCTGGATCTGGCGCGGTCCGAGGATCTGGGTGAGCACCTTGCATTGATTCCGACCAACGTGAGCGAACTGACCGAGCGCTCCTTGCTCCAGTTTGAGCCGGTCGCCTTTGAAAAGCAGATCACTCTGGAGGGGGAAATTGCCCCCGATGTGATCCTTGACAGTCACGGTGATTCTTTTGTGCGGATGCTGCACATTCTCATCGATAATGGCTTAAAATATACAAAAAACGGAGGAACGGTTCGCGTTTTTCTGACAACCCGCGGGCGCGAGATATCCCTTTCGGTGCACAATGAGGCTGTGATCGAGCCGGCGGAGCTGCCCCACATCTTCGAGCGCTTTTGGCGTGCCGATAAGACACGGGGCAAGGGCGGATGGGGGCTGGGGCTTTCCATTGCCAAGAATCTTGCCGAGGCCTTGGGGGGCACCATCCGTGTGCGGAGCACACCCGAGAGCGGTACGCAATTTACCGTGACCTTCAAAAGGATATAAAAGCATCCCGTCCGGGTGGCAGTGCCACCCGGACGGGATGCTTCTTTGTAGCTTGAGTGCAAATGGACCGCCTTAGGTGGTGGAAAGAAAATGTGGCGTACCTACAGCCTTCCCCAAGTGGGGGAAGGTGGCACGCGAAGCGTGACGGATGAGGATGCTTTTGGTATGAATGACTCATCCACCGCTGATGGCGTTTCCCTTGAAGAACGAAAAGTGTTCTTCAAGGGAAACCATGCCCCGGAGGGGCTTCCACAAACCACCGATTTGGCAGGTAGTTCGATTATTCGTCTGCCACGATCAGGCCGTAGTCGCCGGCCTTGCGGCGGTAGACCACGCAGGGCTCGTTGCTTTCGGCATCGCGGAACATAAAGAACTGATGCTCCAGCAGGTTCATCTGCAAAATGGCTTCCTCCACACTCATGGGCTTGATGGGGAAGGTCTTGGTGCGGATGCGGAATTCGCCCTCTTCCTCCTCGTCCGGGTCGTCGGGGGCGACGTCAAAGGCACCGCTGCGCAACCGCTTTTCCAAACGGGTCTTGTTTTTGCGGATCTGGCGCTCCAGGGATTCTATTGCCTCGTCAATGGCGTTCTGAAAGGTTTCGGCGCCCTCCTCGCTGCGGAAGATGGTGCCGCCGTACAGAACGGTGATCTCTATATATTGAAGATCGTGTCTGCAGCTGTAGACCACGATCGCCTCGGCATCGTCACCGAAGAAACGGTCAAATTTGGAGAGCTTCTTTTCGGTCAGGTCCTTTAAGGATTGACGAACGGTCATTTGTTTTCCGCTAACTGTGATTTTCATAGAAATCCGCCTTTCCGTAACCGTTGGGGCAATCGGTATGCTCGATGATCGCCTCCTCGTGTTTACACCTCCATTATAGCACAATCTTTGTGAAAAATAAATAGGTTTTGGGAAAAATATGAGAATTTTTTGTGAAAAATTTCTGCTTTTCTGCCGTTTTTTGTCAACAAGCCCCCGAAGAGACCGATGGCTCTCTTCGGGGGCTTGCTATGGGGAGATCGGATCTTTTAAGCATTCAATTCCTTTGCCCACTTGATGGCGAGCTCGATCCAGCATTCGCAATGGGGGTTCAGCATGTTCTCGGAGCCCTTGGCGGTCTGCTCGTTGCAAAGAGCCAGCCCGTGGGGGCCCTTGGGGAAGATATGCAGCTCAAAGGGGACCTTTACCGCCGTCATGGCCTCGGCCAGCAAGAGGGAATTCTGCACCGGTACACAGGTGTCGTTGAAGGTATGCCAGATAAAGGTAGGGGGTGTGGTGTCATTCACGTGGAGCTCCAGCGAAAAGCGGTCGCCCTCCTCCTTGGAGAAGTCCTCCCTTCCGCACAGCTTGCGGATCGAGCCCTTGTGTGCCCACTCGCCTGCGGTGATCACGGGGTAGGAAAGGATCATGCCCGTGGGGCGATTGATGCCTTCGGGGGCATCACCGAGCACCTCCTTGAGCTCGGGTGCATCCCAAAGAATACCTGCCGAAGCGGCCAGATGGCCGCCTGCGGAAAATCCGCAGGTAAAGACGTAAGCGGGGTCCACGTTAAAGTCGGCGGCGTGCTCCCGCACATATTTGACGGCCAGGGCCACCTGCTTCAAGGGAGTGTAATTTGCGGCCCCCTCCTTGACCGAATAGCGCAGAATGAAGGTGGCAAAGCCGGCCGCCAGAAACTGGGTGGCGATGGGCTCGGCCTCACGGTCGGAGAGCATGCTGTATCCGCCGCCGGGGCAGACGATCACGGCACGGCGGGGGGTCATCTTCAACTCGGCGGTGTTGGTCAGGCAAATGGGGGTCAGTGTTGCCTCGGTGGGGGTCAGCTTGATGGTTTCACAGATCATGATATCGCTCCTTTATATTAAATGGTTTGTACGGTTTTGCGTTCGATCAGCTTGGTGGGGAGAACAATATGGCTTTCGGCGGGGGCATTCCCCTCGATTTTCTCCCACAAAAGCTCCGCGGTGGCGGCGGCCATGGTCTTTTTCGAGACGCTGACCGAGGATAGGGCAGGGGAGAAGGAAAAATCCGAGCAGATGTTGTCAAATCCCACCACAGAAAGGTCACGGGGAACGGTTTTGTTCATGTCCTCCAGCACGCAGATAGCCTCGAAGGCGATGAGGTCACTGAAGGCGATGAGCCCGCTGACCTGCGGGTGATGCTCGAAAAAGGTGCGCATCCGGGTGCGGTTGCCGCTATCGGTCTTAACCGAAAGTGCCAGCACCCGATCGGCAGGCAGGGTCATCCCCCGTTCCTTCAGAGCGCGGTGAATGCCTGCCAAACGCTCCTTGGCGGCGGAAATGCGGCCGTCTCCGTTAAAAAAGGCCAGCTGACGGTGCCCCGCGTCAAAAAGGTGGGCGGCGGCAAGATAGCCGCCCTGCTCATCATCACAGATGACATAATCGGCGTTGCTTTCGGCTACGCGGCGCCCGATCAGGCAGTAGGGAACACCTGTCTTTTGCAGATAGACAAGGTTTTCGGCATCTCCTGCCGCGGGGCAAAGGATGATGCCGTCGGCGTTCTGCGCCAGGGCCGCCCGGATGGCGTCCTTTTCGATGACGGGATTCTCGTCTGTGTTCAGAACGAATACCGTATAGCTTTTTTGCCTGAAAAAGGCCTCGATGCCCCGGAACATGATGATAAAGTTGGGGTTTGCCACATCGGGCAGGATCAGCGCAATGGTGCGACTGCGCCCCGAGCGCAGTCCGCTTGCCGCCGTGTTGCGGATGTAGCCCATCTCGCCGGCCACACGGGTGATCTCCTCGCGCGTGGCGGCGGCGATATCGGTCTTGCCTGCCAGGGCATGAGACACGGTATTCACCGAGTAGCCCGTGCGCGCGGCAATATCTTTTAGGGTGATTTTCAAACCATCTCTCCTTTCTTGCGGTGAGAGCACGCAGATGCGCTCCGCGAGATGTGGGGATCGCTTCTCCCCGGTGAGGGGAACCTGCGGAACACGTTTCAACCTAATTGTATCACATAATGTACCTTTTGGCAAGAAATTTTTGGAACTCTATTGACATTTTTGCGTTAAGATGCTATAATAGAGACATCTTGAAGAGTAAGAGCAGTGGCGTCAAGTGCCGACGGGACGGGGAGTTGCCGGTCGGACGAAGGAGGCGGAATCATCCGTCTTCCGCGGTCACCGCTCTGCATCCCGCTTCATCCCAGAATCGAGCGCGATATCGCCTCCTTTTTTCGATGAATTTCGGGAAAAGGAGGTATTTTTATATGAATCGAGAAAACAAGAACCAAACCGTCGAATCCCCCGAAACGGGTGGAGAAAAGGGCATCAAGGAGCGGGTCCGCCGCGATATCGCCGTCTTTGGCAGCGTGCGTGCCCTCTGCTTTGCCGCCATGCTTGCCGCCATGAGCTTGATCTTAGGCAAATTCCTGCAGATTCCCAACCCGTTTCAGGAGATCATCCGCATCAGCTTTGAAAATCTGCCCATCATTCTGGCGGGCATGACCATGGGGCCCCTGGTGGGGGCGCTGACCGGTGCCGTGGCCGATCTTCTGGGATGCGCGCTGTACGGCTATGCCATCAATCCCATTATCACGCTGGGTGCCGCTGCTGTTGGCCTTATTTCGGGGATTGTTGCCAATTATGTGGTACGGCGCCCCCCTGCGTTGCGGGTCATCGTTTCGACTGTAGCGGCGCATCTCATCGGCTCTGTTACCATCAAGTCCCTGGGGCTTGCCGCCTGGTATCTCAGCTCCTACAATATGGGACTTTTGGAGCTGATGCTCTGGCGTTTGCTGACCTATTCCATTATCGCCGTGGCCGAATGCGCCATACTTTGCCTGTTGATGCGCAATCGGGCCTTTGCGGCACAAATTGAAAGGATGCGTAAGAGAAAATGACTTATCAGGAAGCATTGGAGTATATCCACTCGGTCACCTGGAAGGGGAGCCGCCCCGGACTTTCCCGTATCACCGAGCTGTTGGAAAAGCTGGGGAATCCCCAGGATCGGCTGAAATTCATCCATGTGGCGGGCACCAATGGCAAGGGCTCGTTCTGCGCTATGACCGAGTCGATCCTGCGGGCCGCCGGCTACAAAACGGGGCTGTTCGTGTCGCCCTATATCAAGGAATTCAACGAACGTATCTGCGTTTCGGGTGCACCCATCGGTAACGAGGAGCTGGCCGAGGCCACCGCCATCGTTCGCCCCGTTGCCGACAGTATGGCGGATGCCCCCACCGAGTTTGAGCTGATCACCGCCATCGGCTTTGTCCATTTTGTGCGGGCAAAATGCGATATCGTGGTGTTGGAGACCGGCATGGGCGGCAGATTGGATTCCACCAATGTGATCGCGCCTCCACTGCTGACCGTCATCACGGGCATTGCCATGGATCACATGGCCTTCCTTGGTGACACTGTGGAAAAGATCGCCGCCGAAAAGGCGGGAATCATCAAAAAAGGGACACCTGTCCTTTGGGGCGGCCGCGATGCCGCCGCCCGCCGTGTGATCGCACAGCGGGCCGAGGCGGTGGGCGTACCGATGGTCGCCACCGAGGATACCCCCTTGACGGTGCGGGAAATGACCCTTTCGGGTACTGTTGCCGACTACGGCGATTGGAAAAACGTACATCTTCCGCTCTTGGGCAGCTATCAGCCCCGCAATCTGGCCAATGTGTTGGCCGCCGTGCCGCTTTTGCGGCAGGCGGGCCTGACCGTCTCCGACGAGGCGGTACGCGCGGGGCTTTCCGCCGTCCGTTGGCACGGACGCTTTGAAAAGCTTTCGGAAAAGCCGCTGATCCTTTCGGACGGCGCACACAACCCCGAGGGCGTAGACGCCGCCGTGGATAGCATCAAGGCCTATTTCGGCAATCAAAAGGTGCTCCTGCTCAGCGGCGTTATGGCCGATAAGGATTATCGCGGCATGGTGGCGACTCTCGCCCCCGTTGCCGCCGAGGTCTTTACCTTGACTCCCAATAATCCCCGCTCGCTCCCCGCCGCCGATTTTGCCGCAGCCTTCCGCGAGGCGGGCGTCCCCGCCACGGGGTACGATACCGTCCCGCAGGCAGTCGCCGCCGCCGTGGCACGCGCCGAGGAAACGGGAAGGCCGCTGATTTCTCTCGGATCCCTTTATATGTATTGCGAGGTCACCGACGCCCTTGATGCCCTGATGAAGCATTGAATCAAAGCCGGACCCCCGCGCCGAGACAGTCGTCTCGGCGCGGGGGCTTTTGCAGTTAACGACAAATCCGCCCTTCGATGCTATAATGGGCTCGGAGTCAAAACTCCGAAATCCGTTTTACAATGAAAGGAGAAAACTATGCCACAAATCGTGTGCAGAATTGCCCTGGATGTATCGGTGAACGATGCGGGGCAAGTGATGATGGCAAAGCAGGGGGATCGGAACAGCCGCTTGCTTTGCGTGCGGTTCACCGATTGCGGAAGGCCGATATCTCTGGAGGCGGAGACGGCGGTCCTGCTCAATGTTGCCCGCAGGGAGGAAGCCTTTGCCTATGCGGGGGCGGTCACCGGCGAGGGGGAGGCCCTTTTTACCATTCCGGCGTTCGCCCTGGAGGAGGCGGGAGCGGTGGAATGCGATGTCACGGCACTGGATGCCGACGGCGGGCGGTTGACCTCGTCCAAATTCACCATCATGGTGGAGGAATCGGTCTGCCCCGACGGGGGATTGGGAAGTGGAGAGGGGGCCGACTTGGCGGCACAGCTGCTTGCCGAGCAAACGGTTCAGACGCTTGTCCCCGAGATCGGAGAGAGCGGCTATCGGCTCTTGCCTGCACTCAACCGTAAATACGCCCTGGATCTGTCGGATGCCGCTTATACCACAGACGGAGCATGGAGCCCGATCATCCTGGAATTACCGACACCCGCTTCGGCACAACGGGAGAATTGGATCCTCATTTACTGCCACGCGCTCGTTCATGCAAATGCGGGAGCCGTGACCGTCGATTGGGGAGCCGATCGCCTCTTTGCCGACGGCGTCGAGCCTCTTGTGACCATGGGGGATTTTGACATTGTCTGTACCTATTCTCCGATTGCCGCTAAATGGCAGATCGGGGTCGTGCAATATGCGGTTACAGGGGGAACGGTATGAGTTTCCCCATCAGACAGCACGCCTTGCTCCGCGGGGGAAGGGGCGGACGCGTCTTTTCGGTCTCCTTTGGTGATACGGCCTCTGTGATCGGTGTACGGGAGGACGCCGCCCGCGGCATGGTCGCCGATGTGGCCACGGGTAGCGGCAGGGTGCGCAATGATTTTGACCGTATCCCGATTTTTGAGCGCCCCATTTTCAATGCCACCTGGGATAGGGCCGCTCGCCAGTGGATCAGACTGACCCCCTTGGGGGCAGAGGGCTTTTCCTGGTCGCCTGTCGAGCCTTACCGTGAGGTGGTCTACCGTTGCCGCCCCTTCTGGTACAAGCTGGATATGAGTGGCTCCGCGGCCCCTCTTTGGGTATCGGTCTCCGAGACGCCGCGGGCAGGCTATACGCTGGCCCCCATGTTCCGGGACGGGGAGCGATGTGTCTACCGCCCCGTTTTTGAAATGTCCGTGGGTGAGGATGGGCTACCGCATTCCCGTGCGGGGGCTTTGCCCAAATTGGCAAAGCAGGGCGATCTGATGGCGGCGGCGCACAGCTATGACAGCGCCGCCCGATTGGAAAGCATCAAGGATTGGTTCAGTGATATGCTCTTGCTGCTGGTGGAATTTGCCACCTGGAGTCCCGGTGTGTTGATGAGCGGCAATACGGGCACCGAGCTTTTAAAAACGGGAACGGCCGCCATGGCGGTCACGGCAAGCGCGGGGACCCCTGCTGCAGACTCGGCGTGCATCTGGCGCGGAAAGGAAAATCCGTGGAAGAATGCCTGCTCCTGCCTTTGCGATATTCTCATCCGTCGGGTGACTCAAGATACGGGTTTTTCGGCAACGGTGCATTATTTGCCCGACATTTCACACTATGACGGTACCGTGAATGCCCATTACCGCCATGTCGCACCTTATGTGCTGCAGACAAGCAGTTACATCGGGGTCGGCGGCTTTGCCATGGGGGAGGGCTTTCTCTATCCTGCCACTGCCGTTACCGACGGTGTGGCGGCAAAGAGCTATGCCTACCTGAACGCACCCAACGATACCGATTCTCCCATTGCTGTGGGCGTGGGCGGCAGCTCGATCCATTATCTGCTCCCCACCGATCTGCTGCCGTCCCCCTTCCATTGGGAGGGGATGCAGCTGGACGCCTGGCGCTCCGATTATCTCGGCGCCCGTCTTGTCCTGGACGAGGCGTAAATAAAAAAAGGGGTGGGCATTGCATTAGCGTGTTCTCCTTAACGGAGAACACGCAGCGATATAAATCCCTTACGGGATTTGCGATATATTGCTGCGCAATGCGATATACGCTTCGCGTACGATATGTTTGCTTCGCGAACGAGGAATTTATATCATATCGCGCCTCGCAACCGCTTGCAAAGCAAGTTGCGAGGTATATCGCAACCGAGTGCCCGCTTGCACAGCAAGCAACGAGGTTATATCGCATTCGCACAGCGAATATATCACCTAATAGAAAAAGAGAGAACAAGGCATAATTGCCTTGTTCTCTCTTTTTGCTGGTATATGGATTTGGGCATAGTCCATATTTGCGTTTGACAAGTCAAATGCGATGCTTGCACTTGGGTGAGTCTATAAATTCTCCGCTAAGGACATCACCCATCGCAATGCACCCCCTTTTTTTATTTGGAATCGCCTTTGTTTGCAAGACAGTTGATCAGCCGTAACACGATCTCTTTTTCCTCGTCACTTAGCATGGAGATATCCACCATGAGGGGCTCTGAGAGAGACAAAAGATAGTCGGCAGAAACGTGAAATATCTGCGTCATTTCAATGATATTGGCGATGGATGGTGTTGACAGAGACATCTCCCAGGAATTTACCGCACTTCGCGAAATCCCGAGCCTTTTTGCCAGTTCGATCTGCTTCATTCCGGCCTTGTCACGCAAGTATTTGATCCTGTCTGCTATGTTGTATAACATCTCAACACCCCCATTCGATATTATTGTATCTTACCATCGATGATTAGTCATTATCATTGATGATAAGTAACGCTTGACAAAACGAGTTGATGATGCTATAATTTTTTTGAAACATACAGGAGGTGCGTGATGAAAATCAAATATTTATGGCATTTACTGGCCTTATTGCTTTGTATGTGTATGCTGTGCAGCTGCTTCGGCACCGGCGATGATTCTGCGGAGGAGGAACAGATGAGGTCCACCGCCACCAATTTTGGTATCGGTTATGGATATGATGTGCTGAACTCCCCTTATTTTGAGTCGGGGCAGGTCAAAAAGCGCAATGCGATCTTGGATCTGGAAAAGGCCAAGGAGCTGATCAATAAAACACAGCAGAGCAGCTCGACCTCGGGCGGTATCTGTGAAGAAAGCGTAGAGAACTATTCAAAGGAGTACGAGAAGCGTCTGACGCTTGATTTCGGAGTGTCCGGCGAATTTTCGGTATTCAGCAAGTCGGTGGGGCTTTCTTTTGATGCTTCGGGCAGTGATTTTTTCAGCGAAAAGGTGTCAAGCGCCGAAAAACAGGTGTATTACACCTATTTTGACGATGTGAGCGTTTATTATTTGGAAATGAAAAACTACACGACGGATACCCTGCAGGGCATGCTTTCTGATTTTTTTATAAAGGATATCAACCGTCAAAGCACGGCCACAGCGGGGATGACCGATGCGGAGCTGGCGAAATACCTGATGGATACCTATGGCACCCATCTGATCACAGGCCTGCAAATGGGCGGGCGCTTGGAATATTCTTATATTATCAGTACCTCCAACAGTGAAAAACATTCCGAACTGAAAAGTGCGTTGAAGATGAATTTTGAGGGCGGCTTGGATAAAATGCTGAAATACGATGTTGAGGGAAGCGAGGAAAGCGCTTTAGCAACTCTGCTGAACAGCGAGGAGGTCAGAAGCGATTTTACCATCCGCCGCTATGGCGGAAAATCAACAGGCCTTTGGACGTACGAGGAGCTGCAGGCCAATTATAACGATTGGGCGAATTCTCTCAACGAGGAAAAGTATCAGAATGCGGTGGGAATCGCGCCCTACGGTATGGTTGCGCTGTGGAATCTGATCCCTGCAGGCCACGACGGTCTGGTGGAGGCCATGCGGACGCTCTACCGCCAAAACGGTCTGGATGCGTACAATACCAATCTGGAGAATCTGCGCCCCACGGT
>JAFTNU010000055.1 GCA_017451735.1 Clostridia bacterium | reverse complement strand
CGCCGCCGCAATGAGGAGCAGCAACGGCAGAACGAGGAGCAGCAGCGGTTGTTCAAGGAGCAGCTGGAGGCACTGAAAAAGGCGCAGACAACCGCACCCACGCCCGCACCGGCGCCTGCGCCAAGGACTGCGGCACCGACCCCCGCACCGAAGGGCGCGGCATCCTCCTTCAAGCCGAGTGCTCCCCCTCCAACGCCCAAGGCCACCGCACCGACAAGGCCCGCGACACAAACGCCCAACGCAAGGCCCGCACCCGTTACACCCGCAAATGCCGATTTTGTGATTGAAAACGGTGTGCTGATAAAATATAAGGGGAAAAGCGAAAGTGTCGCGATTCCGGACGGACTGAACTGCATTTTCAAATATGCGTTTCAAGATTGCAATAGCTTGAAATCAGTTACGATCCCGCCGAGTGTAACGAGTATTGGCGATGGTGCGTTCTGGAACTGTAGCAGCCTGACATCGATCACGATCCCCTCCGGCGTAACAAGCATCGGTGAAAATACATTCATGGGATGCAGCAGCCTGACATCGGTCACGATCCCGTCCGGTGTAACAAGCATTGGAGAGCAAGCGTTTTTGGGATGCCGAGGTCTTAAGTCAATCACGATCCCATCGAGTGTGAAGAAGATCGGCAAGAGTGCGTTCCACCTTTGCACGGGGCTCACAGAGATCGATTTCAACGCCACGGCAATGGGCAATTTGGGATGTGATGATTCCGTCTTTCACAGAGCCGGTATAGACGAAAGCGGTATTACGGTCCATATCGGAGCCAACGTTACCAAAATTCCCGATTATCTGTTCTCTGTGCAGGAGTTTTGGCAATACGCCCCCAAGATTACTCGAGTTGTATTTGCAGGAAACAGTCGGTGCACCGATATTGGCGAGGATGCATTTTGCGGCTGCCGCGACCTGATGTCGATCACGATTCCATCAAGCGTGACAAGCATTGGCGATAACGCGTTCTACAAATGCGGTAGCCTTGAATCGATCACGATTCCGCCGAAAGTGACAAGGATCGGTGCGCATGCGTTTCGCAATTGCAATCTTTTGACCTCGATCACGATCCCATCAAGCGTGACACACATCGGCGCTTACGCCTTTGCCGACTGTAGCGAGCTGACAACACTTTACTATCATGCCGCAAATCTAAAAGATACGGAAAAAGGCAGCAATATTTTTGCAGATTCCGGCCGTGAGGATACAGGAATAGCGGTTACGATCGGTGCCGATGTAAAGAAAATCCCCGAATGTCTTTTCGCTTGCTATGATATCAGCAATGATGGCGCCTGCAACCCGCAGATCAAATCCGTGACCTTTGAGAGAAACAGCAGCTGCACCGCTATCGGAGACCACGCTTTCGCCGGGTGCGACTATCTGAAGAATGTGATCATCCCCGACAGCGTAAACAGTATCGGAGCATACGCTTTTGCGAGTTGTTTTGGGTTGGTCTCTCTTTTCATCGGCAAGGGCGTGACAAGCATCGGTGAGGGTGCATTCGAGGAATGTACCCAGTTAGCCACTCTTTCCATCGGCAAGGGCGTGACAAGCATCGGCGATAATGCATTCGAGGGCTGTACGCCGGAGTCGGTACACATCGAAGATCTTTCGGCATGGTGCCGCATCTCCTTCGGCCTGGGAGCCTCCAACCCTTTGAGTGGGGCAAAAACGGTATATGTCAACCAAAAGCCGACCACCGATCCGGTGATACCCGAGGGCGTCGATCACATTTCCCCCGGAGCATTCGCGGAATGCTCCGCCTTGACCAGCGTCACGCTCCCAAGCAGCATCAAGAGCATCGGCGGTGCCGCGTTCAAGGACTGTAGCGGTCTGGAGGCCATCTATATCACCGATGTTGCAGCATGGTGCGGAATATCCTTTACCAATGAAAGCGCCAATCCGCTTTACTGTGCAGAGCATCTCTATCTCAACGGACAGCTTGTCACCGAGCTATCCATCCCCGAGGGAGTAACACGCATCGGCAGCTATACCTTTGCCGGATGCACCTTTGACAGCATCACCATGCCGAGCACCATGCAAGAGATCGGTGAGGATGCCTTTCTGGGTTGCATCTCCCCCTTGCGCATCATCTGCGACAAGGCCCTGATCAAGCCGATCAAGGAAAGCATGGGCTATGAAAAGCACAAGGCCAAATTCAAAAAGATAAAATACAAAGGCTAATGAAAAACGGAGGATCCCGTATGAAACGGTTCTGCACGCTCTTTTTTCTGACCTTCGGATTGCTCTTACTGTTATCCATCGGCATATCGGCCGAGACCCGTACCGCTACCTTTTACAACGGGGAGACCGCAGTAAAGACCGTAACCCTTGACGGGGAGGGCAGTCTCACCCTTGCCACCGCCCCCAACATGGGCACCAAAAAATTCATCGGTTGGGCTGTGACAAGAAACGGCACCGAGACCCTTCACCCGGAGGGGAGCGTTTTTAACGACGCAGACGGCATCGGCAATCTTTCCTTTCACGCCGTGGGCATCGGCCTCAAGACCCTGGACGGGGCGGCCGTGACCTACGCCTCCCCCACCGTGCTCCGCTTTGACGGGGCCGTCGACCTCTCGGACTACAGTCGCCTGACCGCCCTTGTGGGTGCAGAAAATATCACCACGGGTGTTCTGATTGCCCCCTACAGTCAAGTGAGCATCACCCCCCTGAAGCTGACAACCGCCTCGGTTCTGAATCGGGTATCCGACGGGTTTCTTTACTCTACCCGGACCTTACGGGTCTTTTCGGGCAGCACCGACACCATCCCCGATGATCATCTGCTGGAAAAGTACTGCGGCAGAGCCTATCTGAGCGTCACCTTCGGCGGACAAACGCTGACCGTCTATGCCGATTATGACATCGAAAAGCACATACGTTCGGCTCATGGCGTGACCGCCGCGGCCTTTGAGGACCGTTTTTCCACCTCCGACGCTACCCATACCGTTCCGGCCGCTTGCGGCTGCTATTCCCGCTACAGTGCCGACCGGCTGAACGCTCTGCAGGCCCGATTGGACAAGGTCATCTATGTGAGCATGGCGGGCACCGGCAAGGTGGAGAGCAAGTACTCCATGGATAACTTTGATTTCAAGGAATTCAACACCGCCCACTATACTTCCCCCTATCGGGTGGAGCGCTTTCTCTCAGATGAGCCGCATGGCTATGACACCTATGTGATCACAGGGGTCAACGGGACCGATTTCAATACCGTTACCGCCTATTTTGTGGGCGGCTCCTACTTTGGCGTGGCCAACCGCGCCGCCGAATGGAAAAGCGACGGCATCTATATTTCGGTCATCAACAGCACACCGTGATGCTTCGCAGGCCTTCCCCGACCGAGTGCCCGCACGCACGCTAAAAGGCACCTGTGGCAAATTTGCCACAGGTGCCTTTGCGTTGCTTGGAAAGGCGCTTTTGATATCGGCGTCTTTTTGCGGCAGTAGTACAGATAAAAGATGCACGCAGATGCTCCCATCCCCGATTATTTTTGCCCGTTTGGCGCATATAATAAGCAAAGTAAAGAATTCGGAGGGCCGACGGTATGCAAATTCTCGGAGAGATCCAACACATTCAGCGAGCATTTTCCTGCGGCGGGTGCGAGGTACTGCGTCTGGCCGCTGACAGTCCTGAGGGCAACACACCTGCCGCCGCTCACTGCGCAGAAGCAGTCCGGGCTCTGTGTGACTACGCCGAAGCCACTTTATTTCCCGATGCCGCCGCGGCACTCACCGCGGCGGCACGGGAGGGGCGCGCCTATCTCTTTGCCCGCAGAAGGTATCGGATCGCGTTGTCCGAGGCCCCTCTCCCGCACGGGCATCGCATCACGCTGACGGTCACGCTTTCGGAAAATAACCCCCGAACGGGGAGCGAAATTCTTGACAGCCGCACGCTGGAGACCTTCTGGGACGAGGCGGGAGAGATCCAGACCGTCCCGGGCAAGCGGGCAAAGCAAAAAAGGTGGAGAAAGCGCGGGCAAGAGCCAAGCCGTGCGAAGGATGTCATATGATTTTTTGCCCGATCGATGAATATTCTTTCTTCTCCCCTTGAAAAAAAAAGAAAAATATGGTAACATAAGATTATCTATAATATCAAGCAGACAATCAAGAAGAAAGGACGGTGACAGGAAGTGTCCAAGGATGCCATCCGACAGATCCGCGAGACCGAGGATCAAGCGGCCGTGCTCTGCCGCGTTGCTGAGGAAAAGGCCGCCGAAATGCGGGAGCAGGTGCGACAAAAGGGCGAGGAGCACTGTGCCTTGGTGCGGGAAAGCACCGAGGCGGAATATGCCGCCGAGCTGACCGAAATGCGGCGCCGTGCCACCGCTCTGGAGGCCAAAAAGCGTGCCGAGGCCGAGGCCGAGGCCAAGGTGCTGAAGGCCGCCGCCCGCGAAAAGATCAATGAGGCAGTCAAAATCATCGTTTGGGAGATCGTGGAAAAATGTCAGTAAGCACCATGAAAAGGCTGACCGTCATCGCCACGTTGAACGATGCCGACGCCATACTGCATCGATTGATGAAGCTGCGGGCCGTTTCGCTGGAGCAAGCCCCCGCAGACGACCGGGAGACCCTTGACCATTACGCCCCTCTTGCCAATGTGAGCGAGGCCTCCGCACGGGTGGCCCGCGTGGAGGGGGTCATCCCCGTTCTGGCCAAGCACAGCCGCCAACGAAAGAAATTCTTTGCCCCCCAGGCACCCATCTCCCCCGAGGCCTTTCGCACCAACGGACGGTTCGACACCGCCTGGAAGGTGGTGGAGGAGACCGACAAAATTCTGACACGGCAGGCCGAGCTGCGGGGGGAGCGGGAAAACGTGCTTTCCCGCATGAGAGCCTACCGCCCCTATCTGAATCTGGAATTCCCCCTTGATTTCACCGGCACCGAGACCACCCGCTATTTTGTGGGCAGTCTGCCCGGCGGGCTCCGCCCCGAAAGGATCGAAAATGCCCTGACTGACATTGCCGCCACCGTGCATCTGCTGGGAACAGACGGCACAGGGGTCTATATCGCCGTTATCGCCCACCGTAAGGAGGAGGATGCGGCCCTCCGCGCCCTCTCGGGTCTCGGCTTTCTGCGCGCTCCCCTGCCCACCGAGCACAAAACCGTCAAGCAGCTGCTTGACGGCGCGCAAAAAGAGTGCGATGCCATCGAAGAAGCTCTTGCGCGTCTGGAAACCCGTTTGACCGTGCTTTCGGAAAAGCTGGAGGAGGTGGAGATCCTTTCGGATATCGAGCGCACCGCGCTCATTGCCGAGGAAAACAAGCAAAAGCTCTCCATGACCGATCAATGCGTGATCCTGACGGGCTGGTGCCCCGCTTCACAGGAGCCGCGGATCACCACCGTTCTTTCGGATTTCTGCACGGCGTTTGAATTTGCCGAGCCCAAGGAGGGGGACGATGTGCCCATCCTCTTGCGCAACAACGGCTTCGCCAAAAGCTTTGAGTGGGTCCTTGGTATGTATGCCTACCCCAAATACGGCACCTTTGACCCCACCTTTATCATGAGCATCTTCTACTTTCTCATCTTCGGACTCATGTTTGCCGATGCGGGCTACGGTCTGACGCTGATGGTCGCCTGCTTCGGCGCCGTGCGTTGGCTCCACCCGCGGGAAAGCATGAAACGCTTTTTGCTGATGTTCGGCTACTGCGGCATCTCCTGTACAATCTTCGGGATACTGTTTGGCTCTTATTTCGGCAATTTCCCGCTGGCATTTATGGAAAACGTGATGGGTATTCCCGCCGATGCGTTGCCGAATCTCTCACTTCTGCCCGCCGAAGCGGCCAACGTGGCCATTCTCTTTGACCCGATTCAGAACCCCATGGCCTTTCTCGGCATTTCCCTTGGCATGGGCGCCCTTCATCTGATCGCCGGCATGGGGGTAAAGGCCTTTGTGCTCTGCCGACAGGGCAAGGTCATAGATGCCCTTTTCGACATCGTTACCTACTGGATCCTTTTTGCGGGCATCGGCATGCTCTTTGTATCAAGGACGGTGGGCATCGTGCTGACCGTGGTTGGTGTTGCCTCTGTTCTGCTGACCCAGGGGCGGCAGAAAAAAGGCATCCCCGGTAAGATCGCCGGCGGATTTCTCGGGCTCTACAATCTGATCGGCTATGCCTCCGATCTGCTCTCCTACTGCCGTGTACTGGCACTGGGATTGGCGGCAAGCGTTATCGGCCAGGTGGTCAACATCCTGGCCACGCTCAAGGGTGCCACCTTTGCGGGCATCCTTTTGATGCTGATCGTGTTTACGGTGGGCCACCTGCTCAATCTGGTCATCAATATTCTGGGCACCTTTGTGCATACCTCCCGTTTGCAATATATCGAGTTCTTCAATAAATTCTATGAGGAGGGCGGCACACCCTTCAAGCCCATGGCTCCCGCCGACCGCTACAGCAAGGATATCACCCCTGCGGAAGGTGAGACCACCACCGAAAAAGACGGACAACTGAAAATAAATTTTGATTGAATCAAAGGAGTACGAGCATGAACTTTTTCGAAATGATTTTTACAGGACAGAACATCGCCCTGCTGGGGGCGGGACTTGCCGTTATGCTGGCCGGTATCGGCTCGGCACGGGGCGTGGCCATGGTCGGCGAAGCCGCCGCGGGACTGCTGACCGAGGATCCTTCCAAATCGGGCAAGGCCCTGATCCTTCAGGCCCTCCCGGGTACGCAGGGCATCTACGGTCTGATCACCGCTTTTCTGATCGTCTTTAAGATCGGCCTTTTGGGTACCCCTGTGGAGCTGACCGTCTCTCAGGGCATCTACTTCCTCATGGCCGCCCTGCCCATCGCCATTGTGGGCTATTACTCGGCCATCAAGCAGGCAAAGGTGGCCGTCTCGGGCATCCATCTGATCGCCAAGCGCCCCGACGAAGTGGGTAAAGCCATCACCGCCGCCGCGCTGGTGGAGACCTATGCCATTTTTGCGGTGCTCATCTCCATGCTGTTGGTGCTTTTCGCCAAGGTCTGATCCATAAGCTTTTGCCATGACCGGACTTGATCGAATTACCGAACGGATCCTTGCCGACGCCAAGGAAAAGGCCCGTGTGATCCTGGAGGAGGCGCAAAACGACTGCCGCAAGGCCGCCAACGATTATGCCGAACGGGCCGAGAGCATCCGCGACGAGATCGCCGAACGGGCCATGCGTGAAGGCGAGGATATGATCGCACGCGCCCGCTCCTCTGCCGCTATGACGCGGCGGAACATCCTCCATGCCGCCAAGGCCGACATACTGGACGAGACCTTTGCCGCGGCAAAGGCCGAGATCTGCGACACCGACTACGGAAAATACCGCGAGCTGTTGGTGGCACTCCTTTCCTGTGCCCTTCTCGAGCAAGCCAAAAACGAGCAGGAAAGCATTCGATTCGGTGATGAGGTCGCCGCATTCGATACCTTTGAGGTATTACTGAACGAGACCGACCGTGCCCGGTTCGGTCAAAGCATCATCGAAGGTGCGCGCCGCGTCACCGAGCGCCGCATCGGCACCGAACGGGTGGAGAAGCTCCGCCTTTCCGACACCTGTGCCGACATCGAGGGCGGCCTGATTCTGCGCTACGGCGATGTGGAGACCAACTGCTCCATCACCGTATTGCTCAACGAGATGCGACGTGAGCTGGAGGGCAGGATCTCTGCCATCCTGTTTGATTGATCCCAAGCAAAGACCAAAGGAAAGGAAGTGAGGCTCTTATGCGCTACGATCCGTCCGACTATCTCTACGCTTCGGCGCGCATTCGCGCCATGGAAAACCGCCTGCTGGGGCGGGAAAAGCTACAGCAGCTCCTTTCCCTTGATACCATGGACGAGGTGCTCAGTGCCCTTGCCGACAACGGCTACGACGGGGAGGGAGGCATCCTTGATATCTGTCAACGGCATCTGGAGGAGACCTTTCGTACAGTGGCAGACTTTCTGCCCGACCCCACCCTGATCCGTTTTTTGCAATACCCGTACGATTGCCACAATCTGAAGGTACTGGAAAAGTGCCGCGTTAAGGGCACGGATCCTGCCGAGCTGCTCATCGATCTCGGCAGTATTCCCGCAAAAGACCTGCTGACGGTATCCGAA
The DNA here is from genome assembly GCA_017451735.1 of Clostridia bacterium. Lineage (GTDB taxonomy): Bacteria > Bacillota > Clostridia > Oscillospirales > CAG-272 > Firm-07. The sequence continues at coordinate 14,795 of JAFTNU010000055.1, read as the reverse complement.
AACGAGCTTGCCGACCTGTTGCCGCCCCACATGGCGGCAGGCCTGCGCGAGGCGCGGGACGCCTTTGACAAAACCGGTAACCCGAGGGAGATCGACTTCGTTCTTGACCGTGCCGCATACGCCGATATGGCCGCAGCCGCTTCCCCCTTCCCGCTCGCTAACCAATGGGTACAGGCAAAGGCGGACCTGACCAATCTTTTGATCTGTCTGCGATTACTGCGCATGCAAAGCGGTGACCAGGGGCAAGCCCTTCTTTCCCGCACCATGCTGCCGGGCGGTACACTGGATGAGGCCTTTTTGTCCGACTGCTATGAGGGCGGAGAGAGCGGCCTTGTCAGTGCTCTTGCACGGACCCCCTACGGGCAGATATTCGGCAACGGGCTCCCGCTTTCGCAGTGTGAAAAAAATGCCGACGATTTTCTGATAGAGCTGACCCGCCGTGCGCGGGCCGTATCCTTCGGCGCCGAGGTCCCCATTGCCTATCTGATGGCCGCTGAAACCGAAAGCAAGAATCTGCGCATCCTGCTGGCTCAAAAGACAGTGGGCGACCGCGCGGATATCACCAAGGAGAGGATGAGAAACAGCTATGTATAAGATCGGTATCATCGGACACGCCGCAGATGTGCTGTGCTTCTCTCCCCTCGGCTTTACGGTTTTTGAATCGGAAAACGCAGAAAACGCCGGAACGGTATTAAAAAATGCCGTCAAAAGCGGAGAATATGCCGTTCTTTTCATCACCGAGGATCTGGCCGCAGACCTTGGGGAAGAGATCGACCGCTACAAGAACGATCCCCTGCCCGCCATCACGGTGATCCCGGGGCGGGACGGCGGCAAGGGCTACGGTCTGGCGAATATCAAAAAGGCCGTGGAGCGCGCGGTAGGCGCGGATATTTTGAAATGAAACAAAGGAATTTGAACCATGATTGAAGGAAGAATTCTGAAGGTCTCGGGCCCCTTGGTCATTGCCGAGGGCATGCGCGAGGCGAATATGTTTGACGTGGTACGCGTGGGCGCGGCACAGCTGATCGGCGAAATCATCGAAATGCATGGGGACCGCGCCTCGATCCAGGTCTATGAGGAGACTGCGGGACTGGGCCGCGGGGACAAGGTGGTCTCCACGGGTGCTCCCCTTTCGGTGGAGCTGGGCCCCGGCCTTATCCGCAATATTTACGACGGCATTCAGCGCCCTTTGGAGACCATGCGAAAAAAATACGGCCCCAACATCATCAAGGGCATTGACGAGCCCGCCCTGGACCGTGAAAAGCGCTGGTATTTTGAGCCTGCCGTTTCCTACGGTGCCGAAGTAACCGGGGGAGACATATTCGGATATGTACAGGAAAGCGCCGCCATCCGCCACAAGCTGCTGGTTCCCCCCGGCTATGCGGGCACCGTGGCCGAGATCCACGCGGGCGAGTTTACCGTCACAGAGACGGTAGCACGGCTCCGTGCCGCAGACGGGGAGATCCTTCCCCTTTGCATGATGCAGAAGTGGCCGGTGCGCCGCGCGCGTCCGATTAAGGAAAAACTCGCCCCGTCCGAGCCCCTGATCTCGGGGCAACGCACCATTGACGCCCTTTTCCCCATCGCCAAGGGCGGTACGGCCTGTGTCCCCGGTCCCTTCGGCTCGGGAAAAACCGTGGTGCAGCACCAGTTGGCCAAATGGAGTGATGTGGATCTGGTGGTCTACATCGGTTGCGGCGAACGCGGCAACGAGATGACCGACGTTCTGCGGGAATTTCCGGAGCTGACCGATCCCCGCACGGGAAAATCGCTGATGGAGCGTACCATTCTGATTGCAAACACCTCGGATATGCCCGTAGCGGCCCGCGAGGCCTCGATCTACACCGGCATCACCATTGCGGAATATTACCGCGATATGGGGCTTGACGTGGCCGTCATTGCCGACTCCACCTCACGCTGGGCAGAGGCCCTGCGCGAAATGTCGGGACGTCTGGAGGAAATGCCCGGCGAGGAGGGCTACCCTGCCTATCTGACCTCCCGTCTGGCTCAGTTTTACGAGCGGGCGGGCAAGGTGGTCTGCCTTGGTGCCGACGGGCGCCGCGGTACGCTGACCGCCGTGGGTGCGGTCTCACCCCAGGGCGGCGATATTTCCGAGCCCGTGACCCAGGCCACCCTGCGTATCGTCAAGGTTTTCTGGGGGCTGGATTCCTCCCTTGCTTATGCCCGTCACTTCCCCGCCATCAACTGGCTGACCTCCTATTCTCTTTACCGTGACCGCCTTGCCGATTGGTTCTCTACCCACATTGCAAGAGACTGGATGCAAAAAACAGGAGAATTACTCCGCATCCTGCAGGCCGAAAGTGAATTGCAGGAGATCGTGAAGCTGGTGGGCATGGACGCTCTTTCCGACGACGACCGCATTACACTGGAGACCGCCCGCTCGATCCGCGAGGACTTCTTACAGCAGAACGCCTTCGACGAGGGGGATTCCTACACCCAGGCAGGCAAGATGTATGCCCTGATGGAGCTGATCTTTGCCTTTGACCGCAAAATGCGGAAGGCGGTGGCGGCGGGAGCCGATATCGATCGATTGGCGGCATTGCCCGTCCGCGAGGAGATCGGTCGCGCAAAATCGGTACCGTTTGCCGATTTCCGTGCAAAATATGCCGAAATCGAGGCTCAGATCGATGCCGAGATCACCAACGCCGCAAAGGAGGAGACCGCATGATCCGCGAGTACAAAACCATTGAAGAGGTCGCCGGTCCCCTGATGCTGGTCAAGCAGGTGGACGGCGTCAAATACGATGAATTGGGTGAGATCGAATTGCCCAACGGTGAGATCCGCCGTTGCCGCGTTCTGGAGGTCAACGGCCGCAACGTACTGGTGCAGCTCTTTGACTCGGCGGCAGGCCTCTCCCTTTCGGAGAGTAAGGTCCGCTTCATGGGGCACGGCGTGGAGCTCCCCGTTTCCGAGCATATGCTGGGCAGAGTCCTGGACGGTATGGGCGAGCCCATGGACGGGGGCGCCCCCATCCTGGCACACAAAAAGCTCGATATCAACGGTACACCCATCAATCCCGCGGCGCGCCACTACCCCTCCGAGTTCATTCAGACCGGAATTTCGACCATCGATGGCTTAAATACCCTGGTACGGGGTCAGAAATTGCCTATTTTTTCGGGCTCCGGCCTTCCCCATGCAAGCCTTGCGGCACAGATTGCAAGACAGGCCAAGGTTCTTGGCTCCGATGCCAAATTCGCCGTCGTTTTTGCCGCCATCGGCATCACCTTTGAGGAGGCGGATTTCTTTATTTCCGACTTCCGCAAAACAGGGGCCCTTGACCGTACGGTGCTTTTTGTGAACCTGGCCTCCGACCCCGCCATCGAGCGCATCACCACCCCCCGCATGGCATTGACCGCCGCCGAATACCTGGCCTTTGAATGCAATATGCACGTGCTGGTCATTATGACCGACATGACCAACTATGCCGAGGCACTGCGTGAGGTTTCGGCCGCCCGCAAGGAGGTACCGGGTCGCCGCGGCTATCCCGGCTATCTTTACACCGACCTGGCCTCCATGTATGAGCGTGCGGGCCGCAAGGAGGGCTCCGAGGGCTCGATCACCATGATCCCGATCCTCACTATGCCCGAGGATGACAAGACCCACCCGATCCCCGATCTGACCGGTTATATCACCGAGGGACAGATCATCCTCTCCCGCGATCTTTACCGCAAAAATATTCTCCCCCCCGTGGATGTGCTCCCTTCCCTTTCCCGTCTCAAGGACAAGGGCATCGGAAAGGGCAAGACCCGCGAGGATCATGCCGGAACCATGAACCAGCTCTTTGCCGCCTATGCCCGCGGTAAGGATGCAAAGGAGCTGATGGTGGTTCTGGGTGAAGCGGCACTGACCCCTACTGACCGTCTCTATGCCAAATTTGCCGATGCCTTTGAGGCCGAGTATGTCAACCAAGGCTTTTACGAAAATCGCTCCATCGAGGAAACGCTGGATCTGGGCTGGAGGCTCCTGTCCATCCTGCCCCGCGGTGAGCTTAAGCGCATCGATCCCAAATTGGTGAAGAAGTATCACCCCGACGGCGAGAGCGCCACCGAGAAGTGAGGGCCGACTATGGCTGAAATTCGAGTGAATCCCACCCGCATGGAGTTGAAAAAGCTGCAGGCACGCTACCAGACAGCGCGCCGCGGCCACAAGCTGCTCAAAGACAAGCGCGACGAGCTTATGCGGCGCTTTCTTGATGTGGTGCGACGGGATAAGGAGCTGCGACTGCGCGTAGAAGCATCGCTCAAGCGTGCCTACGGCAGCTTTGCCGTGGCAGAGGCCGTCAGTCACCCCCACATGCTACGGGAGGCATTGATGCTTCCAAAAGGAACAAGCGAGCTCCATGTGACCTACCGTAATCAGATGAATGTGACAGTGCCCGATTTTGTTTGGCGGGAAACGGTAGCCGGCAAGAGTGACACCTATAACTACGGGCTTGCCTTTACCTCGGGAGAGCTGGACAGTGCCCTTTCGGAGCTGGGAGCCATCCGCGACGATCTTCTTCTCCTTGCGCAATTGGAAAAGGAAGCTCAGCTCCTGGCCGAGGAGATTGAGCGAACCCGCCGCCGTGTGAATGCGCTGGAGCATATCATGATGCCCCGCTATCTGACTGCCATCCGCACGGTCAAGATGAAGCTGGATGAAAACGAGCGCGGAAACATCACAAGGCTCATGAAGGTCAAGGACATGATGCTGGAAACACGATATAAGGAAAAACACCAATTCTTCCCCGACGAGGAGGAAGAATCGGGCTAAGAAGGAGCAGGGGGAGCTTTTGCAAAAGTTACCCCTGCTCCTCTTTCTTTTCGCAAGGGCGAAAGGAATTCACCACACCCCTTCAAAAGCCTTTGACAAGCTTCTTTTCTTTATTTTCCAAATTCATCAGATTATTTTCTAATTATTATGATTATATATTCTATGTTTGATTTGAAGTCGTCTTATTTTTGCTCGCCGCCGTAGCAAAATGTATTTTCCCTTTACTTTCTCGGTCATGGATGCTATGACGGTAATCGGATTCTAAATGTTGTCAGCAAACCACGAAAATGCACCGCAACAACAGTAATCACCGCATCTCTTTTGGAGCGAACATAGCAAAATAGGTTTGTATCCAAACGAAGGGCGCAAGCACACACAATCAAGAACAAATGGAAAATCAGCAGGATTATAACCCATTCCTGCTGATTTTCCATTTTTTATAGATTTTTTTCCAAATTAAGGTCGACAGTGGTTTATATTTTCTAATTTGTCATTTTGTTTTGTTCATTTTCTCTATTTCCCCGTGATACAGACCCGGTTTGATGTGATCCCGAGGGTGGTGGAGATCAGATCAGTCAATGTCTTTTGAATATGGGCATTATCCCCGTTTTTACAGACCACGCCAACGCCAACGACGGTGGGGGGCTGAAGGGTTCTATAAACCGGCTTTTGGGCACTGCCCGTTCCGGTGGTCTCCACCTCTCCGTTTTCATCGGTCACATACACCACCCTGCAGCCGCTACCCAAGGTCACCATAACATCCGCGTTACCCACACCCGCCACCGATTCGCAAAGAGCCTCCAGCTCAGCCTCCAGGGCTTTCTCGTATGCGGCCAGATCCGCAGCATCCTCATAGGTCGCACCTTCATTGGTATCGGTACTTGTGCTTTCCTGTTCTCCGATGCCGCTCCCCACCAGCAGCAGAAACACACCTACGATTACACCTCCCACCAGCAACCACAGCTTGCCCTTGGTCTTTACAAAATCAAAAAGTCCAAGGCCCCGTTTCTTTTCATTCTCACGCATCTCAGCGCACCTCCACCGTACAATCAAACAGTTCTGACAATCTGTTTTCAATTTGCTCGGGATCCCGAAGCAGTGCCGCTCCCGAGAGAAATACAGCAACTCTTTCCAGCTCGCCCGAATCGCTCAGCGCCACTGTGATCTCGCAATCTCCCTGTGCAATGCCAAACTCCTCCTGCAACAGATCACTCAATCCTTCCTTTAGCTCTACCGCGCTTCTGCTTGCCACAGCATCGGCAAAAACCTGCTCATAATCCGCTTTGACCGTCTCGTCCTGTTCCCATTCAAGGTTTCCCTGCAAAAAGCCGTCGGCGCCGCCCAGCAGGGAAAGGAAGGGACGCAATAAAAGCAGGAGCACCACCAGGGCAGTAAGAAAATGCAAAAACTGCCGTGTGCCGCCTTTCTCCTCGCCGGGCACCAGCAAGTCGGCCAATGCCGCCGCAAAGGCCACCCCGAACAGCGCCAGAATTTCACCGCCCATAGCTCATCCTCCCGCCGTGGCACAACGAGCAAAAAGGGTCAGGGAAAAGACAACCATCACAAAAAGGGAAGCGATGACTGCTAAAAAATACCCATAGACCGACGCCAGCTCCGAAAGGATCTTTTCCTCCCCGTCGCACCCCAGAAGCTTGGCCGCTGCGCCGCTGAGCAAAAAGGTGATGCGATTGAGCAAGACCGATAAAAAGACAGGCAGAAAAGCAAAGAAGATCACAAGAATGGCCCCCGTCCCCGTGACCGAGCGCAGATACTGCACACTCCCCGACACGGTTCGCAGCGCCTCCGAAACCGAACCGCCCACCACGGGCAGGAAGCTGCCCGCCGCAAAGCGGACGGTACGCAAGGCCAGTGTATCGCTCCCCTTGGCAAGGGTGGTCTGGATCCCCAGGATCCCGCACAGCAGCAGCATCAAAAAGGAAAAGGTCAGGGTATATGTACGCTTGATCAATCCGCAAAGGGGGCGCAGACTTAGCTTGCCCGACACCGCATCCAGCAACGCAAGCGCCAGACAAACACCCGCCACAGGCAGAACCGTGCCGCTGATGACCGTCTCCAGCAGTGAGAGAAATGCCGCCATCACCCCGTTGTTGGCCACCGCCGCCCCCACATTGCCGCCCATGGCGTACAGAGCTCCCATCAGCGGGATCATCGCGCCCGACAGGTTCCGTATGGTAGAAAAATAGGCGGAAATCTCGGAAAAACGCGACCGTTGCATAGAAAATATGACCACAACCAACGAAATCGTGGCACAAAAGGAAAGTGCACCACCGATGGTGCCCGCCGATTCCTTATGGTGGGCAATGGCGCGAAAGACGGCAGACAGGATGAGAATTCCGCAGATTTTTGCAAGCAAAGAAAGGTTCTCACCTATGGCAAGCCCCGTCAGCCTTCCGATCACCGCAAGCACTGCCTGCGGTGCACTTGCCTCCTCTACGCTTTGGGCCATATCCTCAAAGCTTTCGGAGAAAAAGTCCTCCGGCAGAAGATCTGCAATATCACCGGGGATGGCATTTTTGAATTCGCTCACCTCGTCGGCAATTGCCTGTGCTTCGGTGGCGATATCCGCATCCTCCGCAGCAACCGCGCAGGTAAAAAAACAGAGCAAAACACCAAAAAACACGCACCATGTTGCCACTTTTTTCAAAATTTCAACAACTCCTTCGCTATTTCCAATACATCATCCACCAAGGGCACGCACAACACCAAAATTTCCAGCTTTCCAAACAGCAACACGCCGTTGGCCACCGTATTTTCCCCCAGATCTCTGCAAAACGAAGCAGTGAACTCGCAAATCAGGGCGATTCCGGCGGCTCGCAGAATCGGTGTGGCGTAATCGGCAGCCCCGGAAAGAGAAAAAAGGGACTGCATTCGCGCAAGAACAGGTGCATAAAGGGCAAGAGCGGCACCGAACAGGAGCAGGGCCGCGGCAAGTCGAGTCGGCGGAGCCAGGTCGGCCCGCAGCTCCCGCACACATAGGATCAATGCCACCGAAAGAAGCGCCACTCCGGCGATCTGTACGATCCCCATTTCCACCCCGCTCAGAACCCGAAGATACCGCGCACCGTGTCAAACAGGTTGCCGATCTCCTGCACCAGCAGGAGGAACACCACAATGACACCCGAAACGATGACAAAGGTGGCCTGCTCGTCCCGACCGCTCTTTTGCAGGATCTGGGCGGCGATCGCCACCAGGATCCCCACTCCCGCCACGCGTAAAATCAAACTGACATCCATTTTTATTTCTCCTTTCAGAGTAACATCAACACCAGAATGGCGGCGATCGCCATGGGCAGGATCAATACCATCCGCTCGCGCTTGGGCAGGTCGGCCCGCAGGCGATCACAGATGGGGATAATCCGCTCCAGGAAATAGTCACAGCACCGCAACTGCTCCAGACGGTAGCTGGTGCCCAGCTGTGCCCCGAAATCATGAAGCAAACGGCACATCTCCTCGGGCACGTAAAGTCTTGTCCCCGCAAGTAATGCAGAAAGATCTGGCAGCTCCGCCGTCTCCACACCGCAGTCGGCCAGGATCTTGCCGTCACAGGAGGCCAGGATACGCCCCACGGGCAGGGAAAAGCAATCGATCTGCAACCGAATGTGCCGCAAAAGAGCGACGAAGCCCTCAGCCTGCCGACAGCGTCGCCGCTCGAAAGCGGCGAAGGCCACCCCGGCCATGACACCGCAAGCAAGGATCAGCACAATACCAATGGGCTTAAAGTAGTGCATCAGCCGCCTCCCAATCCAGAATATCATAGTCAAAATCAAAGGCATCCGGTCGGCGAAAAAGGCGCACGTACGCTCCAAAACAGCGCGATTCATGCAAAAGACGCATCCCGGGACGAGCCAAAAGCTCGCGGATATCCGCCGCGTGAGCCGACGCCAGCAGCGGCACCCCGCAGTTATGCGCCTCTACGATCTCCTTGGCCTCCTTCATATCCCCAATCTCATCACAGACGATCAGCTGTGCCGACAACGTGCGGGCCGCGATCGAAATGCCCAGCCCCCGGGGATATCCCGACAGCAGATCCAGAAGAAGCGCGGGAGAGGAAAGAGAATAGCCCAGCTCGCCGCGGGTATCCACCACAGCCACCCGCAAGGGGCGGTCTCCACCGGCCATACGGGCGGCAACGGTACGCAAAAGCGTGGTTTTTCCGACAGCCGGCGGGGCGTACACAAGCACGCCCCGTGTCAGGGACAAGCGATGCAAAAGGTGAACGATCTCCTCGCCCAAAAGCGGCGCCGGATGGGGAATACGGATCGAAAAGGAGCTCACCTCCGACACGCCCGTTACATGCCCCCCGGATACACCCGCGCGCCCGCAAATACCCACACGAATGCCACCCTTCAAGGTCAGAAATCCCTGACAGACCGTCTCACTGTGAGCGTAAAGCGACCCCTCGCACAGGCGTAGCAGAAGGTCGTCCATTTCCACCCCGGAAAGCACGGTGGAAAGGCGCAGATTCCGCCCCGCCACCGTGAGCGAGGCGCATCTGCCCCGCCGCAGACGCAATTCCTCCACCGCGTCCCCCGACGGGACGGTCTCCTCCACCTCCCGGCACAGGCGCGAAGGCAAAAGGGCAGCAAGCACGGAAGGGAGCAGCTGCCGCCCGTTGACCACGATGTTTTGCATACCGTTTCCCCTCCTTTTGTGAAATCTTATGCGCAGGAAAAAGAAAAAAGAACCGCCGAGTCGCTTTTTCGTCTGCGGCTCATCTGGTTCCATATTTTCTTATAATTTTGGTGCTTTTATTCCGATCACAACAGGCGTATAATCATAGCATTACAAACCAAGGAGTTTTACTTATGGATAAGAAGATTCTGACAGTTCAGGATATCTCCTGTGTGGGTCAGTGCTCCCTGACGGTGGCTCTGCCCATCATCTCCGCCTGCGGCATCGAGACCGCCATTCTCCCCTCGGCGGTGCTCTCCACGCATACGGGCGGCTTTACCGGATGGACCTTCCGTGATCTGACCGACGATATTCCCGGCATTGTGGATCACTGGGAAAAAGAAAATATCTCTTTTGACGCCATTTACACCGGCTATTTGGGCAGCGTGCGCCAGATCGACCTGGTCAAGAATATGTTTGCCCGCCTCTCGGCCCCCGGCTGTCTCAAGATCGTAGACCCCGCTATGGCGGACAACGGCAAGCTTTATTATGGCTTTGACCAGGTGTTTGCCCACACCATGGGCTCCCTTTGCGGCGTAGCCGACATTGTTCTACCCAACATCACCGAGGCAGCCATGATGACCGATTCCCCCTACATCGGCGAAGGGTATGACGAGCATTATATCCGTATGCTGATGGACAAGGTTCTCGCTCTCGGTGCCAAGACGGTGGTTATCACAGGTGTGTGCTATGAGCCCCATAAGCTTGGCATTGCCATTCTCTCCCGGGGCGACAAGGAGATCACCTATTATTATCACGAAAGACTTCCCAAGAGCTGCCACGGTACGGGCGATATCTTTGCCTCGGCCTTCACCGGCGCCATGGTACGGGGTAAGACGCCTCTCGAGGCGGCACGTGTGGCAGGGAATTTCACCCTGGCGGGCATGAAGGCCACCTCCGAAGGGCACTGGTACGGCACGCAGTTTGAAAAGGCAATTCCCGTTCTGCTGGAGGAGCTGAGCAAGTAAGTTAAATTCTTACGCGACATAAAAAGGGTACGAGATTTTTTATCCCGTACCCTTTTTTAAATAGCAAACGAATAGTTTTGGTTAAAAGCAATACTGTTCTTTTCTATTTTGCGCACTCGTAGGTCACAACTATATCTTCAAAATATATTTTATTTTGAATGTTGTCGGTGGAAAAGGTCAGATATATACGCTCATTCTTCAATGTGGAAAATGTTACGCCACAAGAAATCGTACGTTCTGTTGCAGATTTGGAGGTGCTTAAATTCTCCTGCATTGTTCCCATACCGTTCGAATTCACAATCATCACTTCATATCTGGGAGAGCCCGCGTATCCAATATCCCAAAGAACATCATAGTCCTTACGATATCGAACATTATAGGTCACCGTAATATTGATACCGACAAGTCCTAATTCCTCCAACCGTTCCAAATCAAAACCGGTAGGCGTGATCTGCCACGATGCCGATGCGTCCGTATTGCTCCCCCACTTGATAGAAGCATCCTTGCACGTTTGGGTATCTCTTATTTTCAACCATTTGGCGTACAAAGTTGTATTCGCTTCCAGCGTTAACGGGAAAATAGCCACCGTAGTCAACGCCGCATCCCGATACCAACCGTCAAATAAATGGTCCTTTTTTGTGGACTCCGGCGCACTTTCCAAAATATTCAAGGTTTTAGAAGCGACAGCACTGCCGCCGTTGGTATTGAAATTTACCGTATAATTCGGTTCAAAGGGCTTATCAACTCCCTTGGCCGCATTGGAATCGGAGTTTACTGTGCCGTCACAAGAAGCCAACACCGTCGTCAAAGAAACGATCAACAACAAATTCAGCATCAATATCAAAATTCTTTTCACAACTGATCCTCCTTCTATCCTATGATGAAGCACCCGACCTCTAAAAACAGATAAGAACCCGTCTCTGTCTCGGATTGCTAGAAACAGGAACCTTTCTTCCTAAAATTATACCACTATTCCTCCTACTTGTCAAGCGAAATGGGAAGTATAATTCATATATGAAGCCAGTTGGGAGGAAGTATAATGCTCATCACTGATATTCGCGCAATCGGAAACAATTTATTTTCCATACGGAAAAAGGCGGGGCTCACACAAGCAGAGGTTGCAGAAAAAGCAGGACTTTCCGACAGGACCTACGCAGACATTGAGCGCGGCGTTTCCAGTATGCGTGCAGAAACGCTCATCAGCATCTGTGTAGCATTGAAAATTACACCAAATGAAATTTTCACCCAGGAGAAGAGCGCATCTGCCTTTGATCCGGAACCAACATTGGAAAGACTGCGCCAGTGCTCTTTGCAGGAACGTCAAACAGCCTTGAAGTTGTTAGACATTTATTTGCAATCCATTCATAAATAAACAAAAAGCATCGGTGGGTATTAAAACACCCACCGATGCTTTTTCGAAGCAAAATATTATTTTTTCAACTCCGCCAATCGGGCGCGGATACGCGCAAGGGCGTCGGCGGGGTCCACGGCATCGGCAACAGCAGTCTCGATGGGACAAAACCCATCCCCCTCCCGATTGCGAATACGCGGTACTGACTCACCAAAATGCACGGAAATCCCGTAACGTGTCAGGATTTTTTGCGCAGAGTCACTGATTATGGCAGCATACAGCTCCTCAATACCCAACAGAGCATAAAGATACGCCGCACCTGCACCCACCACCTTGTCTGCGGCGCAGAATCCCGCAAAATTCATACCGTTATCCAGCCAATTCAGCAAAGGTGCCACACCGCGGGCCCGACTCTCGTACATGTTCTCCCCGCGGCAAATAGCGCAGGTCAAATCCTTTTGAGTCAAAAGCGCCAGCGCTTTTTCAGTGTCCTTTCTCATATCATTTCAAGCGGGCGGCGAAATCGGCCATAGCCTCGGAGATCTTGATGTTCTGCGGACAAACCGCCTCACAGCTTCTGCATCCAAGGCAGGAATCGGGTTGCTTATCCTTGGGGATCTTACGCAGAGCAAAGGGTGCAATAAAGCCGCCACCCGTGAAGGAGTGCTCGTTATAAAGCTTGATGAGACGGGGAATATCCAGCCCTTGCGGACAATACTCGGTACAGTAGCGACAGGCGGTGCAGGGAAGCTGATTTTTCAGCATATCCGCCACTACCGATAAAACTCCGTCAAATTCCGCGCCGTTCAGGGGTTTATTTTCCTCAAAGGTGGCAATGTTCTCCCTTAACTGGGTCATATCGGACATGCCCGAAAGGGTCACTGTCACCTCGGGGATGGCCTGCAAAAAGCGGAATGCCATGGCAGGGATGGTCTCATTCGGGCGGATCGCCTGCAGGGCTTTGGCATGATCGGGGGAAAGGTCGGCCAGCTTGCCGCCCCGCAAGGGCTCCATGACCCAAACGGGAATGCCGTATTCGTTTAGCAACCCGATCTTTTCCTTGGCCTCCTGAAAGCTCCAGTCCAGATAATTGAGCTGGATCTGACAGAACTCCATGTCCTTGCCGTAGGCCGCAAGAAAACGACGCATGGTGTCCAGCGTCCCATGCGTGGAAAAGCCCAGATGGCGGATGCGCCCCGCATCCCGCTGCTTGATCAGATAATCGTAAATACCGTATTGCGGATCCAGATATCCGTCAATATTCAGCTCGCATACATTATGGAACAGATAGAAATCAAAATAGGAGATCCGGCATTTTTCCAGCTGCTTTTCAAAAATTTCCGCTACCTTACCCATGTTGGAAAGATCGTAACCGGGAAACTTGCTGGCCAGATGAAAGCTCTCGCGCGGGTAAGCCGAAAGGAGCTTGCCCATGACCAATTCCGATTCCCCGTTGTGATAGCCCCAGGCGGTGTCATAATAATTGATGCCCTTTTCCATGGCATATGCCACCATTTGGGCAGTGGCCTCCACATCAATTTGATCACCCGCGGTGGGCAGACGCATGGCACCAAGTCCCAGCGCCGACAGTTTTTCGCCCCGGAATGCTTTATAGATCATTTTCGAAGTCCTCCTTTGTACTGTTTTCCATATCATTGTACAACATTTTTATCCGATTGGCAAGTCCCTTTCGATTGACAAATGTCACAATTCGGGGTACAATAAGCATGATACTGAGAGAAAGCGTGTAACACATGAGAAAATTCCTGTTTGAAGCCGAATATGCAGATGCTATGGAAAAAGAAATCCTGCCCGCCCTCAGGGCCGTGCGGCAGGAGGGCACCTTTGCCGGTTATGACGGTGCCCCCCTGTTTTATGTCCGATATACCGCACGGGAGCCCCGCGGCACGGTGCTGATCATCCACGGTCTGAACGAATCCACCGAGAAATACGCGGAAATGATCTATTACCTTCTGCGGGAGGGTCTCTCGGTCCTGATCTATGACCAACGGGGCCACGGAAGATCCGCCCGCGCCGTCCGCCGGGGTCTGACACACATCGACCGCTTTGACGAGTATGTGGAGGATGCCCTTTGCTGTATCAAGGGTCCACTTGCCGGCTGTCCCTCCCCCTACTATTTGTTCGGCCACTCTATGGGCGGCGCCGTGGCGGCATTCTCGCTGGAGCGGGGGGATCATCCTTTTCAAAAAGCTGTCCTTTCCTCGCCCATGATCCAAAGCTTCCGTTACCCCCTGATCCCACCCTGCCTGGTGCGGGGGCTATGCCGTTTAATCACCACCCTTGGCGGTGGAAAAAAGCGCGTCTTTGTGTTAAAGGAACCGACCGGGCAGGAGGATTTTGCAAAATCCTGTGCTCTTTCCCCCACCCGTTTTGCGGCCTACGCCGCCCTGCGGCGTGAGGATCCCAGATACCTTGGCGGTGCCGTGACCTTCGGTTGGGTGGCCACCTCCATGGGCGTCACCAAACGACTGCTGAAAAAAGGAGCTCCCGAGAGGATCACAATTCCCGTGCGGCTCTATGCGGCAGAGCTGGATCACCTGGTAGAGGAAAAGCCCCAGCGGCGATTCATTGCCCGCACCCCGAAAGGGGAGTTCATCCTCGTCAAGGGCTCCAAGCACGAGATCTTTGCGGCCAGTGATAACATTCTGCATCCTTACCTTGACAGCATGATCTCCTTTTTTGAAGGATGAAGCAGGTGACCTGTCGGCCCGAGACGGACAGGTCGCTTTTTGCCGAATGAAAAATTCGCCGTGACTCTTGACAATTGCTTTTATTCGGAGTATAATAAGAGAGTCGCAGGCGTAGTCTAGTGGTAAAACCCCAGCTTCCCAAGCTGGAGATGCGGGTTCGATTCCCGTCGCCTGCTCCAAAAACAGAAAGCATCCCACAGGGGTGCTTTTTGTTTTTGGTATAGATGGAGGAATCGAACCCCTTCGATCTCCCGTCGCCTGCTCCAAAAACGAAAAGCATCCCGCAGGGGTGCTTTTTGTT
>JAFTNU010000054.1 GCA_017451735.1 Clostridia bacterium | reverse complement strand
TATGGAACATGTGCACGCACCTTTAGCTCAGTTGGTAGAGCAACTGACTCTTAATCAGTGGGTCCCGGGTTCGAATCCCTGAAGGTGCACCAATTGTTCCATATGGATTTTCTTTTTGTTTCCTCTAAGCGGTTTTAACCCTGCAAGTTTCTGAATGTCTTTCCCCGTTTTGCTTTCTATGGCGAAACTTGCCCTGAACACGTAGTGTTCAGAGACAAGCGTCCAGCAGGGGGAGCCAACAACAATTTTCTTTTTTATACGGCGAGTCGCCTATGCACCTTTATGCCCACCCACCAGCCCGCCACGCGGTCTGGTACGAAGAATGCCAAGGCATTCTTCAGTTGGCAGCTCAGCGGAGCTGAGCCGAGCAACTAAGACTCACACACTCACCTCGGCGAGCGGCACTTGCCACAGGCAAGTGGGCAGTGAGGTCCCGGGGCTGAACGCATAGCGTTCCGGCAGGCGCTCCCTGAACGGTGTTTTTCAACAAAGAATAAAAGCCGGCCATCAGCATCATGCTGATGGCCGGCTTTTGCAGCGCTTCTCGCAGAAGGAACGCATCTTTTGAAGGTGGAACGATGGAGGAACCGATGTGGAACCGATATGGAACAGGCTTTGAGTATAATAAAGGTACGGGCAGAACACTGTCTGAAAATTCGGAGGTTTATTATGAAATATTTTGACGCTATTGCAAAGGTTATTGCCGACCGTACCGACTGTGAGGTTTCCACCATCAAGCCCGAAAGCACTTTCATAGAGCTTGGAATCGATTCTCTTGATACCGTGGAGCTGATCATGAGCTTGGAGGACGAGATCGGTGTGGAGATCGAGTTGGATCGAAAGGTAGAGACAGTGGCCGATCTGGATGCCTTCATCCAGAGTAAAGTTCAGGGTTAAATCATGATTCAATCGAAAATATGCGATATGCTGGGCATCAAATACCCGGTATTTCAAGGAGGAATGGCTTGGATCGCTGACGGAAAGCTGGCGGCGGCCGTTTCGAACGGCGGTGGTCTGGGGATCATTGCGGCGGGAAATGCGCCCGGTGGCTATGTGCGCGAACAGATCAAAATCGCCAAGGCCTTAACCGAATGTCCCTTCGGTGTTAACATCATGCTCATGAGTCCCTATGTGGACGAGGTGGCGCAGATCGTTGCCGAAGAGAAGGTCGCCGTGGTGACCACCGGTGCAGGTAATCCCACCAAGCATATGTCGCTGTGGAGGGAGGCCGGGATCAAGGTGATTCCCGTGGTGGCCTCGGTGGCCATGGCTAAGCTGATGACAAAATTGGGGGCTTCGGCTCTCATTGCCGAGGGCGGGGAAAGCGGCGGCCATGTAGGGGAATTGACCACTATGGTTTTGGTGCCGCAGATCTGTGATGCAACCGATCTGCCCGTTATCGCCGCGGGTGGCATCGCAGACGGTCGCGGGGTGGCCGCCTCCTTTATGCTCGGCGCTTGCGCCGTTCAGATGGGGACCCGCTTCCTCAGCGCCGAGGAATGTACCATTCACCCTGCCTATAAGGAGAAAATACTGAAGGCGACTGATCTTTGCACCATGGTCACAGGGAAACGCCTGGGGCATCCCGTCCGCAGCTTGCGTACGCCCTTTGCCCGCGATTATTCCAAGGCGGAATACGGCGGCATGCCGGATGACGAATTGGAAGCCCTGGCCGTGGGTGCCTTGCGCCTGGCCGTACAGGAGGGGGACAACGAAAAGGGATGCTTCCTGGCAGGGCAGATCGCCGCAATGGTGAAGCGGGTACAGCCCGCCGCCGAGATCGTAAAAGAAGTGATGGATGAGGCAGAGCCCATTCTGAAAGGAGCACCTGCGTGGGTAAGATAGCGTTTGTTTTCTCCGGCCAGGGAGATCAGTACCCGGGCATGGGGAAAGATTTGTATGAGCAGTATGCAAGCGCCAAAAGTGTGTTTGAACAGTGCGATCGCCTTCGTCCCGGTACCTCGCGGCAGTGCTTTGCGGGGAGCGAGGCGGAGCTGAAGGAGACAAAAAATACGCAACCGTGTTTGTTTTCTGTGGAATTTGCAGCAGCCAAGGTTCTTTGTGAGTTGGGGATCAAGCCCGATGCTGTGGCGGGCTTTTCCTTGGGTGAGGTGGTGGCGGCCACCTTTGCCGGTCTGGTGGATCCCGAAATCGGCTTCCGGCTTGTATGTCGCCGCGGAGAGCTGATGCAAGAGGCCGCCGAAAAGCACGAGACCTCTATGGCGGCCGTGGTCAAACTGACCAACGAGCAGGTGGAGAAGCTCTGCAGTCATTATGCGCAGGTCTATCCGGTCAATTTCAATTGCCCCGGGCAGGTCAGCGTGGCAGGCTTGACCGAGGAAATGGCCGCTTTTGCGATGGATGTGAAGGAGGCCGGTGGCAAAGCCATCCCGCTAAAGGTAAAAGGAGCGTTCCACTCGCCTTTTATGGCAGAGGCCGCCACTGTGTTTGCGGATGAGCTCTCCAAGGTCGCTTTCAAAAAGAATGACGTGACATTGTATTCCAATATGACGGCGGAGCCATATGGTGACAATGCGGCGGAACTGCTTTCCAAACAGATTTGCAATCCCGTGCATTGGGAAAGCCTGATCCGCTATATGATCGCATCGGGCGTGGATACCTTTATCGAGATCGGCCCCGGTAAAACACTCACTAATATGATTGGAAAGATCGACTCTGCGGTAAAACGCTACACGGTGTCCGATCTTTCTGCTATTTTGTCGGAGGTAAAGCCATGTTGAAGGGGAAGGTTGCCATCGTAACGGGAGCATCCCGTGGCATCGGTGCAGCTATCACGCAAAAATTGGCGTCGCTTGGGGCCAATGTTGCCGTGATCTATGCGGGAAATACCGAGGCCGCGGAAGCCGTGTGCGAAAATTGCCGTCAGCGCTACGGCGTTGAGGTCAAGCCCTACCGCTGTGATGTTTCGGATTTTGAGGCGGTAAGAACGACCGTTGCGGCCATTAAAGCGGATTTCGGAACTGTGCATATTCTTGTCAATAATGCCGGCGTGACCAAAGACGGTCTTGTGGCCATGATGAAGGAAGAGGATTTTGACCGCGTGCTGGATATCAATCTCAAGGGTGCGTTCCACATGATCCGCCATTGTACGGGAATGCTTTTGCGCAACCGTGAAGGATGTATCATCAATATCAGCTCGGTATCCGGGCTGATGGGAAATGCGGGGCAGAGTAATTATGCGGCGTCCAAGGCGGGTTTGATCGGCTTGACAAAATCCGTAGCGAAGGAATTGGCGCCCAAAGGCATTCGGTGCAATGCCATCGCTCCCGGATTCATCGGAACCGATATGACCCGGGAGCAGGCCGACAATCCCTTGCTTTCTATGATCCCGCTTGGTAAAATGGGCGAGGCAGAGGATGTGGCAGAGGCGGTCGCCTACCTGGTGAGTGCGAAATATGTAACCGGCGAGGTGCTCCGTGTGGACGGTGGCATCGCCATGTAAGGAGAAGACTGATGAGTGAAAATAAAAGAGTTGTCGTAACGGGTCTTGGCGCCATCACACCCTTGGGCAAAAGCGTTGCCGAAGCCTGGGAGGGATTGCAAGCGGGAAAGAACGGAATCGCCCCCATCACACTGTTTGACACCACAGATTATAAGACGAAATTAGGGGCTGAGGTCAAGGATTATGACCCTTTGACTTATATGGAAAAATCCGATACCCTGCGCACCGACCGTTACACGCAATTTGCCCTCATCGCCGCCGATCAGGCGGTTGCCGACAGCGGCATTGCAGGGCAGGTGGAGCCCGAAAGAGTCGGCGTTTATATGGGTGTGGGGATTGGTGGCATCAGCACCTTTGAGACCGAGCACACCAAGCTGATGGAAAAGGGCCCCCGCAGAGTTTCCTCTTTATTTATCCCGATGATGATCCCGAATATGGCGGCGGGGATGATTGCCATTCGTCATGATTGCCGCGGTCCTGCCATGCCTGCGGTGACAGCCTGCGCTTCCGGCTCCAATGCCATCGGCGAGGCCATGCGGTTGATCCGTCACGGATATGCGGATGCTGTGATTACCGGTGGCTCCGAGGCGGCGATCTGTCCTCTGGCCATTGCTGGATTTGTGAATATGCACGCACTTTCCACCGCCGAGGATCCGGATGCGGCCTCTTTGCCCTTTGACAGTCGCCGTGGCGGCTTTGTGATCGGAGAAGGCGCGGTGGCCCTGGTTCTCGAAGAATACGAGCATGCCAGGGCGCGGGGAGCCAGGATCTACGGCGAGGTCTGTGGATACGGCTCTACCTGCGATGCCAATCATATCACTGCCCCTCATCCGCAGGCGCGGGGCGGTGCGCAGGCCATGCGGGATGCCATGGCAGAAGCCGGTTATCAAGAGAGCGATGTGGTATACATCAATGCGCACGGCACAGGCACCCCGATGAACGACAAATTGGAAACCGTGGCCATCAAAAAAGCACTGGGCGAGGATGCGGCCCATCGCGCATATATCAGCTCCACCAAGTCCATGACGGGACATATGCTGGGGGCCGCCGGAGCCATCGAGGCCATGACATGTTTGTTAGCGTTGCAGGAGGGGATCGTTCCCCCCACCATCAATCTGTGCTCGCCCGATCCCGAGTGTGATCTGAACTATGTGCCCCGACAGGCAGTCAAAGCAGAGATTGATCTGGCCCTTTCCAACTCGCTTGGATTTGGCGGCCATAATGCATGCCTCGCTTTCAGAAAGGTGAAATGATGAAAGAAGCAGATATTCGCAAATATGCCGGCCTTATGCAGGAGCTGGAACTCACCGCCCTCGAGATCACCGAAGAGAACAAAACCGTTCGCTTGGAACGCACGCCTGTCCCTGCTGCAAGGGAAGCTGTGACGATGACATTGGAGCCCGAAATGCAGAAAAAAAGAGAACCGTTGCAGGAAAACAGTGACTATATCAGCGTAAAATCTACTATCGTCGGTGTTTTTTATGCATCTCCCGCAGAGAATGCGGAGCCCTTTGTCAAGATCGGTGATCGGGTGGGCAAGGGGAAGGTCCTTTGCATCATCGAGGCCATGAAGCTGATGAACGAGATCTGTGCCGAGGATGACGGTGTGATCACAGAGATCTGTGTGACCAACGGCCAGGTTGTGGAATACGGTACCGAGCTGTTCCGTATCAGGAGGTGATTTCATGCTGAAAGAAGATATCAAAAGGATCCTTCCCCACAGAGAGCCCATGCTTCTCCTGGACGATGCCGAAAACAGAGACGGCGTGGCGGTGGGGCACTATACCGTTCGTGGGGATGAACATTTTTTACAAGGCCACTTTCCGGGCAATCCCATCGTCCCCGGTGTTATTCTTTGCGAGATTCTTGCCCAATCGGCTTGCGTCTTGCTGGAGGATCATATTGCAAAGGGAAATCTCCCCGTGTATACGGGACTGGATCGTGTCAGGTTCCGCTCACCCGTGCGACCGGGGGATACGGTTGAAACGCAGTGCAGTATCACCCACTCCAAGCCCCCCTTCTATTTTGCGCAGGGAAAGGCGCTTGTGAACGGCAAGCTTTGCGTGTCGGCGGAATTTTCCTTTGCCATCACCCCGACAGGAGCATAAACGATGTTTTCAAAAATTTTGATTGCAAACCGTGGCGAGATCGCCGTGCGGATCATCCGCGCCTGTAAAGAGATGGGCGTCGCCACGGTTGCAGTGTATTCCGAGGTCGATCGAAATGCTTTGCATGTGGCATTGGCTGACGAAAGCTACTGTATCGGTCAGGCGGAGGCTGCCGGCAGTTATCTGAATGAGGATCAGATCATTCGTGCCGCCTTGGCCTCCGGTGCTCAGGCGATCCATCCCGGATACGGATTTTTGTCCGAGAATGCCCATTTTGCAAGGCTTTGCAGAAAAAACGGCGTGGTGTTCATCGGCCCCGATCCCGAAAGCATGGAGCAGCTGAGCGATAAGGCCGTCATCAAGCGGCTGATGCACGATGCGGGGCTTTGCGTGATTCCGGGGACTCGGGCTGTGGCCTCGGTGGAGGAAGCCTTGAAGGCCGCCGAAGGGATCGGGTATCCCGTCATGCTGAAGGCCTGTGCCGGCGGCGGAGGGCGTGGCATTCGCTTGATACAAAAATCCGATCAGCTGGAGGATGCTTATCTTTCGGCAACGGCCGAGGCAAGCAGTGCATTCGGCGACGGGTCGGTATATCTTGAAAAATATGTTTTCCCGGCACGGCACGTAGAGCTTCAGATCCTCTCGGATGAGGCGGGAAATGCAGTGTGCCTTGGTGAGCGGGATTGCTCGGTTCAGCGGCGCAATCAGAAATTACTGGAGGAAACCCCCTCCCCGGCAGTTAATGCCGAAAAACGGAAGCAAGTGATCAAGCAGGTCATCAAGGCCGTGAAGAAGATCGGTTATGTGGGTGCCGGTACGCTGGAATTTTTGCTGGATCGTGACGGGAACTTCTGGTTTATGGAAATGAATGTCCGTCTTCAGGTCGAGCATTGCGTGACCGAGATGCTGACGGGCATCGATCTTGTCAAATGGCAGATCCGTATCGCGGCAGGGATCCCTCTTGGGTTCACCCAGGAGGATATCCGTTTCAGGGGATCGGCTATCGAGTGTCGGATCAATGCGCAAAGCTGCGGTACGCTTTCGATGCTGCATGTTCCGGGCGGTCCCTTCGTTCGGTTTGATACCTGCCTGGTGGAGGGAACGGCGGTCACGCCCTATTATGACTCCTTGGTCGGCAAGCTGATCGTTCATGCCGGTGTGCGCGAGGAGGCCTTACGCAAAATGCGTGCGGCACTTTGCGAGCTGGTCATTGAAGGAATTCCCACCAATATCGAGGAGCAATTGCGTATCATCGGGGATGAGCGATTCGTTTCGGGTGATTATGATTTAACTTTTATGGGTAACGGGTAATTGTTATGGCATTATTGAATTTTCTGAAACCGAAAAACAAGCTGGAGGAGGGCGGCCGTGCGGCGGCCCCGATACAGAGTGATGCAGGGGAGCCCGAAAAAAATTGCCCCAATTGCCACAAGGATATTCCGCTCAGCCGCCTTTGGAGCAATTTGCTGGTTTGCCCTTGCGGCTATCATTTTCGCATGAAGGCGCGTCAGCGGCTTCACGTGATGACCGACCGGAACAGCTTTATGGAGCTTTATTTGCAGATGAGAACCGTGAATCCCCTTGACTTTCCGGGGTACGGGGAGAAATTGCATACCGCAAGCGCGGCAAGCAGCGAGGAGGAAGCTGTTATCTGCGGGACTGCCAAGATCGGTGGCCTGTCTTGCTGTGTGTTTGCCATGGAATCGCAGTTCATGATGGGCAGTATGGGCGGTGTTGTGGGCGAAAAGATCACTTCGCTGTTTGAATATGCAACCGAGCACCGTATGCCGGTCATCGGCTTTACCGTATCGGGCGGTGCCAGAATGCAGGAGGGCCTGGTATCACTGATGCAGATGGCCAAGGTCAGCGGGGCGGTGAAGCGGCACAGCGATGCGGGGCTTTTGTATATTGCCGTTCTGACAGATCCCACCACGGGCGGTGTGACGGCCAGCTTTGCTATGGAGGCCGATATTACGCTGGCGGAGCCTGGTGCTACCGTCGGCTTTGCGGGTGCGCGTGTGATCGAGCAGACCACAAAGAAATCTCTGCCCAAGGAATTTCAGAAATCCGAATTTGTGCTGGCACACGGATTTATCGATCATATCGTTTCCAGAAAAGAGCAAAAGCAGCTGCTGACAGAGCTTTTGGAAATGCATAACGGAGGATGAGCAATGAGCGAGATCCCTTACGATAGAGTCAAGCTTGCCCGGGACAGCAAAAGGCCGACCGGGCTTGATTATATCAGACGAATTTTTAAGAATTTTATTGAATTTCACGGTGATCGTCGTTATGGGGACGACCCTGCCGTTGTTGGCGGCATTGCCCGCCTGGACGGATGCCCCGTTACAGTCATCGCCATTGAAAAGGGCCATACAGCCAAGGAGCGGACGGCACGCAATTTCGGCGCCCCTCATCCCGAGGGATATCGCAAAGCGCTCAGATTGATGCGCCAGGCGGAAAAATTCGGCCGTCCCGTGATCTGCTTTGTGGATACCTCCGGCGCTTATTGCGGCATCGGGGCAGAGGAGCGCGGACAGGGGCAGGCGATTGCCGAAAATCTTATGGAAATGTCCACGCTTTGCGTCCCCATCATTTCGATCCTCATCGGAGAGGGCGGAAGCGGCGGCGCGTTGGCGCTTGCGGTGGCAGATCGCGTGTGGATGCTGGAAAACGCGGTGTATTCGGTGATCTCTCCCGAAGGGTGCGCCAGTATTCTGTGGAAGGACGCAGCGCAGGCGGAAACGGCGGCACAGAGCTTAAAGCTGACGGCAGAGGACGCCAAGCGCTTTGGCGTGATCGAGCGGATACTGACCGAGGATGATCTGGGTACCGTGATGTTTTATGATCGGATACGCAGGATGCTGCATGATGAGATAGAGGAGCTCACCGGAGATCTGGATCTGATCCAGCATCGATATGACCGTTTCAGACGCATCGGCAGAGATGCCATTGAAACGGGCGCACAATAAGAAGCAAAGGACGGATACTATGAGCATATACCGAAATTTTTGTCGGGAGACCTTCGATGCATCGGGCAATCTGGAAAGCATCCGATTGCATTATCCGGAAAACTTCAATTTCGGATACGATGTGGTGGATGTCATTGCCGATCAAACGCCGGATAAAATGGCGTTGGTATGGTGCAATACCGAAAACGAGGAGCATATTTTCACGTTTGCGGATATACGAAAATTCAGCAATCAGGCGGCCAACGTGTTCAGAAATGCGGGCATCGGGCGCGGCGATCGGGTGATGGTGATCCTGAAGCGTCACTTTGAGTATTGGTTTGTGGCGGTGGCATTGCACAAGCTGGGTGCGACGATGATCCCCGCTACCCATATGCTGACCGTAAAGGATCTGGAGTACCGCATCAAAGCCGCAGGTGTGCAGGGCATTGTTTGCACGCCGCAAAACGAGGTGCCCCGCAAGATCAGAGAAGCTGTAAAAAGTACCGGAACGGTATGCAAATTGTGGTGTGTGCAGGCAGAGGAGGAGGGCTTTGCCAATCTTACCCGCCAGATGGCGGCGGCCGAGGATCGGATCAAGCGACAGCAGACGCTGGTGACCGACCCCATGCTGTTGTATTTCACGTCCGGCACCACCGGTCAGCCCAAGGGCGTGATTCATGATTTTTCCTACCCGCTTGCCCACATTGTCACAGCAAAATACTGGCAGCAGGCAGAGGAGGACGGCTTGCATTTTACCGTTGCAGAAACGGGATGGGCCAAGGCCTCCTGGGGGAAAATCTACGGGCAGTGGCTGGTGGGAAGCGCCGTAATGGTATACGATTTCGACAATTTTGATCCCAAGCAGCTGACAACCATCATCAATCACTACGGCGTGACCTCCTTCTGCGCCCCTCCCACCGTATACCGCTATCTGGTGCGCAAGGGCGTACCGGATATGCCGAGGCTGCGCCATGCCTCCACGGCGGGTGAAATGTTGGCACCCGAGGTATTTCGCCGCTTTACCGAGCGGACGGGAATCCCGCTTTGCGAGGGCTACGGGCAGACCGAAACCACGCTTCTGATGGCCAATTTCAAGGGGCAGAGCCCCGTGGAGGGCTCTATGGGAAAGATATCGCCCATGTACCGCATCGAGCTCCGCGCCAAAAACGGCGAGCCCACCCCCGTGGGAGAGATCGGCGAGGTGGTGATCGTGCCGCCCGAGAACGGCCGTCAACCGGGCGTGTTCTGCGGGTATCTGAATCACGGGGAGCAGTATGACTACGTCTGGCGCGATGGTGTCTACCATACCGGCGATGCCGCGTGGCAGGATGAAAACGGACTGTACTGGTTCCACGGCCGCTTTGATGATATCATCAAAACAGGGGGCTTTCGTGTGGGGCCCTATGAGGTGGAGCATGTTCTGGCCGAGCATCCCGCCGTTGCGGAATGCAGTGTGATCGGAGTGCCCGATGCATTGCGAGGGCAGGCGATCAAAGCGGTGATTGTGCTGTGTTCCGGGTATGCTGCCTCCAAGGAGCTGGAAAAGGAGATCAAGGATTTTTGCAACGGTAAGCTGGCGGAATACAAGTGGATCCGTATGGTCGAATTCGTGCAGGAGCTCCCCAAGACCATCAGCGGAAAGATTAAAAAGACGGAATTGCGTCAAAGAACGGTGGAAAACTGAGTATGCGTGTGATTGTAGATGCTATGGGCGGCGACCGCGCCCCTCTGGAAGTACTGAGGGGAACGGCAGAGGCCTCCCGTCGGTGCAATGCCGAATTGATCCTGGTGGGCGACCGTAACAGACTCCTGCGCATCGCGCAGGAGAACAATCTTGATCTGACGCCCTTTGAGATCGTTCACACCCCGTCGGTCATCACCATGGAGGATGATCCCATTGCGGTGCTGCGCGGAAAAAAGGATTCCTCCATGATCGTCGGTTTGAATCTGCTGGCACAGGGCAAGGGAGATGCTTTTGTCAGCGCGGGCAATACGGGGGCACTTTTTACTGCGGCAACCTTTATTGTCAAAAGGGTCCGCGGTGTGGGAAGAGCCGCGATCGGTACGGTTCTGCCGGGCACAAAGTCCTGCCTTTTGCTGGATGCGGGCGCCAATATCACGGTTTCGGAGGAGTATCTGGAGCAATTTGCGGTCATGGGCTCTGCCTATATGCAAGAGGTATACGGTGTAGCGGCGCCTGCCGTCGGTTTGCTCAATAACGGGACCGAGGATAGTAAGGGGACCCCCTTGCAGGTACAGACCAACCGCCGCCTTTGTGCCTGCGATGCGATCCGCTATGTGGGGAACGTAGAGGGGAGCACCGTACTGTTCGGTGCTTGCGATGTATTGGTGGCCGATGGGTTTACGGGGAATGTTTTTCTCAAGACCGTAGAGGGCACAGCCAAGCTGCTGATGGGTGAGCTGAAGGATGCGATGCTGAAAAATGCTCTGACCAAGCTTGCCGCTCTGCCTCTTAAAAAATCCATGGGGCAGCTGAAGCGGCGGCTGGATCCGGGAGAGCATGGGGGCTCCCCCATTCTCGGTATTTCAAAGCCGATCATCAAGGCACACGGCTCCTCCGATGCCCGTGCCATTTGCAATGCGGTGCTTGCGGCCGTCCGTTATGCCCAAAGTGATGTGATCGGCCGGATCGGTCAGGCGGCCGATCGTTTTCATGCCATACGAAAAGCAGAGAGTGAAGAGATCTCCGACGGATAAGACGCGAAACGGGTCGAAGAGTTGCATTTGACGAAAAGGAAAAAATGTGATATACTCTTACCGTTCACATGCCGTCCCGAAAAATAGGAGATACTATGAAAAATAATATGGATCATATGGAGAAAGTATTAAACCGTCATATCAGCGGCTTTCATCGCTATGTGTTGACGGGCTGTCCTCATTTGAGCTTTGCCAGTCAAAATCTTTGCGATATGCTCGGATCGACTCCGGGCGAGCTTTTGAGCAAAGAGGCGGATCAGTATGTCTCTTGGGTCCACCCCGGGGACAGAGACCGATATACGGATTTTATCCGCGATCTTTCCCGTGACGGGCAATCCCGTACTTTACAGTATCGCATGGTCAGAAAAAACGGAGAGCTCCTCTATGTCAGCGATACGGTGACCGTTCAGCGCTTAGCCGACGGAACCCTTGTGGGGGATTCGGTTCTCACGGATGTGACCGATCTGAAAAAGGAAAATGAAAATCTGAAATTTCTCAACGAGACTGTTTGCTGCGGATTTATCAAGTACACCTGTGAAAAACAGCCGAAGATCACCTATGTCAACGACCGCCTGTTACAGATGCTGCGGTTTCCTTCAGCCAATGACGGTGAATCCGATTATCTGGCCCTGTGCAAAGAAAATCTGTTCCTGGCGATCCCTATGGAGGAGCGTCGCCGCTTTGCGCATTATCTGAGGCGGGTCTACCGTCAGGGCACGCCCATGGCGGGGGAGATGACCTTTTTGCGTTGTGACGGCACCAAGGCCAGATTGTTCGGCTGGGTAACAAGGTGCGTGGATGAGAACGGCAAGGAGGAGTTTCAAAGCGTATGCATGGATGTGACCGACCGCTATCAGCGAAAGCGGGAGAGCGAGGCCAAGCGTTATCTGAAGGCCTTGATCGATGTTTATGACAAGATCTTTGAATACGATCTTGCCGACTGCACGGTCAAGTGCCTGTACGCGCAGAAATCGGCTGTGTTCAAGTGGTTTGAAAACATCCCGATGCATATGCGCGAGGCCACGGAAAAATGGATACGTGATACGGTTTTTGAAGGAGATCGCGATCGGGTGCGGGCCTTTTTCGAGGATTTTTACAAGAAAAAGTTCCGCGAATCCGACCTGCAGCCGCCCCAGATCAGATATCGGGCATTTTCCTCCGACGGGGAACTGAGGCATTATACCGGTATTTTCTTAAAGACCGATGCCTCGGTCAGCTTATTCTGCTGCAGGCGCATGGTGGATACCGAGGAAACCGATCTGCTGCGCAATGAGAATGCTTCTCTCAAGGAAAATATGCAAAAGCTGATGACTCGTTTTACCGACGGTATCGCGGCCTTTGAGGTGATCGACAATCTGGTCACCCCGCTTTATGCCAGCGATAATGTCTGCAAGTTTTTCGGGTTTACCAAAGAGGAGTGGATGCCCATGATGAAGCAAAGCACGCCGCTGGCAGATTTTGTTTCGCGCAGTCGGGTCGCTTATGAAAAGTTTGCGGAGCTTTTGCAAAACGGTGAAGCGGAATTTACCTATTTTGACCTGGGCATGAAAGCAGAACGGCGCATCAAAGCCATTTGCTCGCAGAAATCTCCTGCCGGTGCCACTCCGCGCTATGTGATGCTCTACAATGTGGATGATATGAAGCAGGGAGAGGAGCACAATGCCGAAAAATGCGCGGTTTCCATTCGTACCTTCGGCTACTTCGATGTATTTGTAAACGGCAGAGCCATTGCATTTCGCAGTGAGAAGGCCAAGGAGCTGTTTGCCCTGCTGGTTGACCGTCGGGGCGGCTATGTTTCTTCGGAGGAGGCCATCAGCTTTTTGTGGGAAAACGAGCCGGTCAATGCCGTGACTCTGGCCAGGTACCGCAAGGTGGCGCTCCGACTCAAGAATATTCTGGAGGAATACGGCATTGCCCATGTGGTGGAATCGGTGGACGGTAAGCGGCGCATCGTCACGGACAAGGTGCAATGTGATCTGTACGATTATCTTTCGGGCAAGGAGGAGTATGCCCAGACCTTCAAGGGCAGCTATCTTTCCAATTACAGCTGGGCAGAGGTGACGCTTGGGGGATTGCTGAACGAGGGCACCTATTAAAAAGGAGCACATATGCACGATTACATCAGAAAAGTAAACTATTACGAGACCGATAAAATGGGCATCACTCACCATTCCAACTATATCAGATGGATGGAGGAGGCCCGTACCGACTTTCTGGAGCGGAACGGTTGCGGATATCAAAAATTCGAAGCGGACGGTATCGTATCTCCGGTGATCTCTGTGGAATGCCGGTACAAGCATTCCACCACATTTGACGACCGGGTGAAGATCTGCATTGAGGTGGAAAAATATACGGGAGTCAGTCTGACCTTCCGATACATCATGACCAATGCGGACACGGGGGTGGTGGTTGCCACGGGAAAGAGCTCGCATTGCTTTGTCGATCAAAGTGGTGCGCCGATCATCGTGAAGAAAAGGTACCCGGAGCTGGATGCTACGTTCAAGAGCTTGGTGCCCCAAAAAGCCACGTCGGTGTGATTTGCCGTCATATGATCGGCCAAAAGAATAAGAGCCACATCCGATGGCGTGGCTCTTATTCTTTTACGCTGTATCGGGTAAAATCTACGGAGCTGTTGCAAAACGGTGGAAGGATGTGATATAATAGCGTCGAAAGATCGAAACAGGAGGGGAATATGAAAAACCCGAATTCCTTGGACGGCCTTTGTGCGGCCCTTGCCTATGCCATGGGTATCGATCGGCCCGCCATGGCCGCTCCTGCCTCGGCAGAGCTGACTGCGTATATCGATAAGATCTTCGACGGTCGGAAGGCTGACCGTGTTTTTATGTACAATCCCGATGCTATTGCCCAGTGGATCTATGAAAAATATCCCCAACTCATGAAGGAGGTCAAGGAGCGGACAGAGCTGGAGGTGCCGTTTTGCACCGTCATGCCCTCGGTCACTCCGGTCTGCTTCGGTACCATGTACACCGGCGCTCAACCAGCCGTGCACGGTATTCAGAAGTATGAAAAGCCCGTCATCACCATTGACACCATCTTTGACGCGCTGATCCGCGCGGGAAAAAAGCCTGTGATCGTGGGACACGGGAATTGTAGTCTCAGCAATATCTATCTGGAACGAAGGATGGATTATTTTGCATACAAAACAGTGGAGGAGGTCAATGCCAAGGCTGCCGAGATCATCCTGAAGGACGAGTATGATTTTGTGGTGATCTACAACGGGAACTATGATTCCAAAATGCATAAAACGGGGCCCGAAAGCATCGAGGCCCTGGGTGAGCTTCGATCCAATGCCGAGGCCTTTGCCATGTTCAGTGCCATGATCGGGGAGCATTGGAAGGGCCATAACACCCTGGTCGGTTTTGCTATGGATCACGGTTGTCATGAGATCGATGAGGGATCGGGATCTCATGGCCTTGATATGGAGGAGGATCTCAACATCGTCCATCTGTATCGGGGGTATCCCGCTTGTCAATAAAGCGCGGAATGAATCGAATTTTACATAACGCAAACATTTTTTCAACATCCCGTAAACATGAAAGTAGTATACTGAACCAACAACAGCAAAGGAGAATGAACATGAGTGTAAAAATCATTGTGGACTCGGCGTCCGATATAAAAGTCAGTGTTGCCGAAGAAAAGGGCCTTGGATTTGCTCCCCTGAAAACCATTATGGCGGGGGCGGAGTACCGCGACGGTATCGATATGACCCCTGATGTCTTTTATGACAAGCTGCAGGCCAACAAGGAATTGGCAAGCACCAGTCAGGTGTCGGTAGCGGAGTTTTCCGATCTGTTTGCAAAAACGGTAAATGATGGGGACGAGGCAGTGGTTATCACCATTTCCAGCGGCCTTTCCGGTACATATCAGAGCGCCACCGTTGCCTCCGCCGAGTATCCCGGCAAGGTGTTCGTGGTGGATAGTCTGTCCGCTACGGCAGGCGAGCAGGTTCTGGTGGCCCATGCCATTGCCATGCGCGATGCCGGCAAGTCCGCCGCCGAGATCTTTGCCGCATTGGATGAGCTGAGAAAAAAGGTGCGTCTGTTTGTTCGCGTGGAAACACTGGAATATCTGAAGCGCGGTGGCCGTATCTCCAAAACTGCCGCATTTGTGGGCGGAATGCTTCACTTTATGCCCGTGCTGACCTTGAACGGGGAAGGAAAGCTGGAGACCGTTGGCAAGGCCCGCGGTGCCAGAATGAGCCATAAAATGCTGAATGACAGCATCACCGCCTGCGGCGGCATCGATTTTTCCATGCCGATCGCCATCACATATGCGGGGGATGTCAACGACGGTACCGTTCAGGCCTATCTGGAGGACAGCAAGGAGCTCTATGCCGGCCATGAGGATCAATTGATGATCGGTCAGCTGGGTTGCGTGATCGGTACTCACACCGGGCCCGGTGCCATTGTTATGGCCTTTGTTCCCAAGGCGTAAGAGCGCTTGGGCGGCTTGCCGAGTCTGCACGCGCAAATGCACAGGCACCCGTGGCAAACTTTGCCACGGGTGCCTGTGCATTTTGAGCTTGTTACAGTGTCCTCAAGGTTCTTTTCTGTTCAGATACGCCCGCGGCGTGCTACCGTAGCACCGTTTGAAGGCACGGACAAGTCCGCTGTTATCCGCAAAGCCGCATTTTTCGGCCACATCCTCCCGGGTCCTTCCTTCTTGTAAGAGTCTGATGGCATGCCGCAAGCGGCAGTGGGTCAGGTATTCTGTGACCGTACTGCCCAGATGGCGCTTGAATTCGGTCATCAGGGTGGTTCTGCCGATGTGTAGCCTGCGGGCAAGCTCGGCGGCGACGATCTTCTCGGCATAGTGCTCGTCCAGATAGGCCAGGGCCTCGATGATATAGGGCGGAATTTTGCTTGCACCCGGATTGCTTTCTTCCGTCAGCTCGGAGATGTGTGACAGCAGCTCGTAGATCAGGAGCCGCTGTCTGAAAAGAGAAGACTCATGCTGAATGCTTCGGATCAGTGCCCGAAAGCGCTCGGTCTGCTCGGCGCTGAGGGTCAGGATACTTCCTTTTTCACCGAAAACGGTACAGAGCTGGCTCCATTCGGGCAGGTAGTTGGCCACAAACTCGTCGGTGAAGACCAGATAGAGTCGATGATAGAGTGTGTCGGGCTTACAGGAAATATAGTGCGGTGTCCCCGGGCGGGTGAGCACCATGCGGTTTTCCCGCCCTTCCTTTGCACAATCGCGAAGGAGGATTTTCACATTTCCCGATAGAATCAGATTGATCTCATAAAAATCGTGTCGGTGATAGTCCGCCACCGATGTGTGATAGCCTTGGCGCTCGTTGACATATACGTGTTGCCATACCGTTCCGAACCCGTAGTCAAAGGGATCCCGGTTTGACATATGCCTCCCTCCTTTCCTATGATGATTCTATCACAGAATTGAACGAAAATCAACCAAATAGTAGAATTAATTATATAAAAATCACAAATTCCGAACGATACGCCCGAAATCGAAAACGATTTGCTCTTGTATCCGCCTCTCACCGATCTTATAATGATAAAAAAAGAGAGGGGAAGAGCAATGTCTTCGATCAAATACAGTGTGGCTGCCATGGAGCGCCTTTGTCGGGATGTTTTTGAAAAATTCGGGTTTACGAAAGAGGAGGCGGCACAGATCACCGATGTGCTGCTGCTGGCCGATCTTTACGGTGTTAAATCTCACGGTGTACAGCGTCTGATCCGCTATCATAAGTCGATCGAAAACGGTTGCGTCCGTTTGGATGCCAAGCCCGAGGTGGTCTTTGAGACTCCTGTCTCCGCAGTGATTGACGGACACTCGGGTATGGGTCAGCTGACCTCTGCCTTTGCCATGAAGAAGGCCATGGAAAAAGCAAGATCTGTGGGGATGGCCTTTGTGACTGTACGGAACTCCAATCATTACGGTATTGCCGGCTATTATACCAAAATGGCATGTGACGCGGGGCTGATCGGTCTGTGCGTCACCAATTCCGAGTCGATCATGGTGCACACGGGCGCAAGAAAGGCGATCTTGGGCTCCAATCCCATCGCATTTGCCATGCCCGCCGAGCCTTGTCCCTTCTGGTTTGATGCGGCCACCACGGTGGTGCCGAGAGGCAAGTTGGAGGTCTACCGCAAGGAGAACCGTGCCTTGGGCGACGGTTGGGCTGTGGATGAGGAAGGGGCCCCCTGTAACGATGCCGAACGGGTGTTGGGGTGCATCGACAAGAAAAAGGGCGGCGGTATTCTGCCCGTGGGCGGTAAGAGCGAGAGCAGCGGAAGCCATAAGGGCTATGGCTTCAGCATGATGTGCGAGCTGCTTTGCGCCATCACCTCGGGCGGTGCCACCTCCAACCACCATGTACGCGCCAAGGGACAGGGCTCGGGAACCTGCCATGCCTTTATCGTGATCGATCCCGCCATTTTCGGTGATGCACAGGCGCTCAAGGATCATTTGTCCACCTTTTTGCAGGAGCTGCGGGATGCGGGAAGAGCAGATGAGAATGTTCCCATCTACACGCACGGCGAAAAGGAGATGCTTTCCTTTGCCGAGCGCATGAAAAACGGGATCGATGTTGATATCAGCACGGTAGCCGAGATGATCGACACCTGCAACTATCTGGGGCTTGATTACAGATCTTATCTTGGCGATGTGGATGTTTCACAGGCCAAACCCAGCTTCTACAATAATGCTTATAAGCAGTAAAATGAAAGACAGACGGGCTTTTGCAAAAGCCCGTCTGTTTATTTTCGGTTTAGAAAAGTGTCGTATCATAATAAAAATTTCAAAATCAATTAAGGGAAATGATATCGTGCCGAATGAAAAGATGAACATATTGGTGACTCTGGACGAAAATTATATTCCGCATCTGAATGTCATGCTGACCTCCTTGATCCATAGCAATCCCGATGCCTTTCTCAGTGTGTATCTGCTGCACACCGCCATCGACGAGCAGGCGCTTGATTCTACCGTTGATGCTCTGGGGGAGCACGGAACACTGATTCCCGTGCAGATACGGGAGATCGGGCTGGAGGGGGCACCCACCACGGCCAGATACCCCAAGGAGATCTATTACCGTATTTTTGCGGCCCGCTATCTGCCCGCGTCGGTGGATCGGGTGCTTTATCTTGATCCCGACTTGATCGTGAACGGTTCGCTGGGGGAGCTGTATGCATTGCCCATGGACGGCTACTATTTTGCGGCGGCTTCGCACAACGGTCCCGTCATGCGTAAGATCAACGAGCTCCGCCTGGGTATGGAAGAAAAGGCCCCGTACATCAATTCCGGTGTGATGCTGATGAATCTGGAGCTATTGCGCCGCGAGCAGGATTATGATGAGGTCTTTCGGTTTATCGATAAATACAAGCATTTGCTGGCATTGCCCGATCAGGATATCATCAGCGGTCTCTACGGCGGTAAGATCCTGGCCTTGGATCCGTTGCGGTATAATATGACCGAAAAGCTTTTTCGGTTTCATTCCGTGACCGAAAGGAATATGGATCTCGACTGGGTCAGGGCGCATTCTGTTATCATTCATTATTGCGGCAAGAATAAGCCCTGGAAAAGCAAATATTTCGGGGATCTGGATCTCTTTTATCATGAGACCGTTATGCGTATGAAGGGAAACGAACGCTGAAGGGAAAGAAGCAATGAAAAAACGATGGAAGGTTATGCTGTGGTTGAGACGGGGACTGGCTGTTTTGCTGTTGCTTGCCCAGATCGTGTTTCTCTTCATGGCAGTGGCACAGAACAACGATGTATTGCAGGCGATCAATGTTCTTTGCCAGATGATCGGCATCCTCGTTGCAGTCCATATCATCACCAAGCCGGGGAGCGCGGGATATAAATTTATGTGGGTGCTCTTTATCGTGGTGCTTCCGATCTTCGGCGTTCCGTTTTATCTGCTCTCGGCTCTGCCCAACGATACAAAAAGGTTCGGCAAGACCATCACCCGTATCGAGCACGATACACGGGAGCTGTTTTTTCTCTCAGCGAATGCCATAGAAGAGGCTCGGGAGGAGCTCCCGGAGTGCTCTGTGCAGATCGCATATCTGCAGAACTACGCGGGATTCCCCGTCTATTCTCATACCGAAACCACGTATTTTTCTCCGGGTGAGCAATTTCATGAGGCGCTGCTTGCGGAGCTGGAAAAAGCAGAACGGTACATTTTTTTGGAGTATTTTATCATCAACGAAGGCAAAATGTGGGATTCTATCCTGGAGGTGCTGCGGCGCAAAGCGAATGAAGGCGTCAAGGTCAGAGTGCTGTATGATGAAATCGGTTGTTTCCTGCTATTGCCGGTGGAGTACCCCAAAACACTGGCCAAGTACGGTATCGAGTGCTGTAAGTTCAATCGGTTTATTCCTTTTCTTTCCACCAAGCAGAACAACCGCGATCATCGCAAGATCGCGGTGATCGACGGTAAGGTTGCCTTTACGGGGGGCATTAACTTGGCGGACGAATACATCAATGAGCTTGAAAAATACGGACATTGGAAGGATTCGGGTATTCTGTGCCGTGGTCCCGCCGCCTGGAGCTTTGCGGTGATGTTCTTGCAGATGTGGGAGTTTGCCTCACACAAAAAAGAGGACTATAAGGCTTTCTATCCCGGTGAATGGGGAGAGACGCTTCCTGCCTGTGACGGCTATGTACAGCCCTATGCCGACAGCCCCACCGACACAGACAAGGTCGGTGAGCACATCTATCTGCATATCATCAACAATGCCAAAAAATACCTCTATATCTGCACACCGTATCTGATCGTGGATGACAACATTCTGTCCGCTCTGCGCCTGGCTGCCAAAAGCGGTGTGGATGTGCGTATCATTACACCGCACAAATGGGATAAATGGGCAGTGCATATGACAACACGCTCTTACTATCGGGAGCTGCTTTCCGCCGGAGTCAGGATCTATGAATACACCAATGGATTTATGCATTCCAAGGTGTTTGTTTCGGATGATGTCACCGCCTCGGTAGGGACGGCCAATCTGGATTACAGAAGTCTGTACCTCCATTTTGAATGCGGAGCCCTGATGCAGAAGACCCGAGCGGTGATGCAGGCCAAATCTGATTTTTTGCAAACGCTGGAGAACTGCCGTGAGATCACGCTCAAGGATTGCAAGGGCTCTGTGCCGATGCGGATCCTGCAAAGCATTTTGAGACTTTTCGCTCCGTTAATGTAAAAACATTTGCACAAAGTCTCAAAATATGATACAATAATGAGGAGGTGACGAACGTGTTCCGTATTCTTGTGGTTGATGATGATAAAAACACGCGCCTTTTGCTCAGGGTTGTTCTGGAGGGAGCCAATTATACCGTGTTTACCGCAACCAACGGTGAAGAAGCGTTGACCGTTATGGACAGGGAACACATCGACCTGGTGGTGCTGGATGTGATGATGCCCAAAATGGACGGCTATGAATTCACCAGGACCCTGCGCGAGGCCAACAGCACTCTTCCCATTCTGATGATCTCGGCAAAGCAGCTGCCCGCAGACAAGCATAAGGGGTTCCTGGTGGGGACCGATGATTATATGACCAAGCCCATCGATGACGAGGAGATGCTGTATCGCATCAAGGCCTTACTGCGCCGTGCCAAAATCGCCAGTGAGCATAAGATCCGGGTGGGAGATGTGATTCTGGATTACGACTCTTTAACGGTGACCAAGGGGGAGAATGTACAGGAATTGCCCCAAAAGGAATTTATGCTGCTTTATAAATTACTTTCCTACCCCGGAAAGATCTTTACCCGCATCCAATTGATGGACGAGATCTGGGGGACCGAGAGCGATACCGGCTGGGAAACGGTGACCGTACACATCGGGCGACTGCGCAAGCGTTTTGAGGGCTGGCAGGAGTTCGAGATCGAGTCGGTGCGGGGGCTCGGGTATAAGGCGGTAAAGAAGATATGAGAAAAAAGAAAGACAAAAAATTCCGCCTGTCACTGTCCCTGGCCTTTTCACTGATGGTGTTTGTGGTACTGCTTGCCACATTGGTCATCGTGTCGGTGGCGGTACAGATCCTGATGAAATTGGGCGTTATTTTCGAATGGGCCCAATATGTTCCGCAGGTCAATCGCATCATCTGGGTCATGATTGGCGTCAGCCTTCTCATCGGGATCATCGCGGCGTTTCTCACCAGCCGATTTTCTCTTCGCCCCATCAACTTTTTGGTCAGTCGCATGAATCGGTTGGCGGCAGGGGATTTTACTGCACGCATGGACTTTAAAAAACCGGTCCGAAAGCTGCCGGTCTTTAAAGAAATTTCGGAAAGCTTTAATACATTGGCCGAGGAGCTGGAGCAAACCGAGATGCTGCGCAGTGACTTTGTCAATAACTTTTCTCACGAGTTCAAGACCCCCATCGTTTCGATCACGGGCTTTGCCAAGCTGCTGCGAAGGGGAAATCTGACAGACGAGGAGCGGGAGCAGTATCTGGTCGCCATCGAGGAGGAATCGGTGAGGCTGGCCTATATGGCCACCAATGTGCTTGATCTGACCAAGCTGGAAAATCAGGCTATTCTCAAGGATATTTCAAACTTCAATCTTTCCGAGCAGGTGCGGGCCTGCATCCTGCTGCTGGAAAATAAATGGACACGGAAGAACATCGAATTGCAGGTGGATTTCAATGAGTATATCATCGAGGCCAACGAGGAAATGCTCAAGCAGATCTGGATCAATCTGATCGACAATGCCATCAAATTCGCCCCCCGATGCGGTACCGTTTCAGTTGACATCAGGGAGCGCGAAGGCACGCTGATCGTTTCGGTCAGCAATACGGGCAGTGAGATCCCGGTGGAAAAGCAGTCAAAAATATTCAATAAATTCTATCAGGCAGACGAATCCCATTCCTCGGAGGGGAACGGCATCGGTCTTGCCATCGTCAAGCGGATCACCGAGCTCCATCGGGGTCAGGTGAGCGTCAATAGCGGCAACGGCATGACGACCTTTACGGTAGAATTGCCGCAGACACAGTAAGAAGCATAGCAGGAGGACATTGAAAATGGAAAACAAGATTGTGATCGCCGCCGACAGCACCTGCGATCTGAGCGCGGAATTGATCGAACGGTATCACGTCAAAATTTTGCCCTTGACGGTCAATCTGGGGGAGGAGCAGTATCTGGACGGCGTGGATGTAGATCCCGATATGATCTACCGCCACTATGAAGAAAAGGGGGAGCTGCCCAAAACCGCCGCGCCGAATCTCAGTCGGTTTCAGGATTTTTTCAAGCAGCATACCGCCGATGGGAGTGACATGGTCTTTTTTACCCTGAGCAGTACCATGTCCTCTACATACAATAACGCCGGATTGGCCGCCTCCGAATTTGAGGGCGTTCATGTGGTAGATACCAAAAATCTTTCAACGGGTGGCGGTTTGCTGGTCGTTGCCGCGGGTGAAATGGTTAGAGAGGGAAAGCGAGCCGAGGAGATTGCCGCCGCCTGTCGCGATCTTGCGGGGCGGGTGGATGCCTCCTTTATTGTGGATGATCTGGAGTTTTTGTATAAGGGCGGCAGATGCTCCGCAGTGGCGGCCTTCGGAGCCAACTTACTGCAGCTGAAGCCCTGTATCGTGGTGCGTGACGGTAAAATGGGTGTGGGCAAAAAATATCGGGGAAAATTCCCGATGGTGCTTCAAAAATATATTGCGGATCGGATCGGTGATGCCTCCGATGTGGAGCTTGATCGCATTTTCGTGACCCATGCGGGGTGCGACGAGGCCATCTGGCAGCAGTGCGTGGAGCAGGTCAAGGCGCTTGCCCCGTTCAAGGAAGTATTTTTGACCCGTGCGGGGTGTACCATTTCCTCCCATTGCGGCAGAAATACCCTGGGTGTACTGTTCATCCGCAAAACGCCGTTAGCCGAGTCTTGATCCTATCAAAAGGTACCTGCATCAGGCTCCGTCCGTATAGGACGGAGCCTTAGCCTTTTACAGAAAATGGAGTTTGTTTAGTTTCAGTTTATTTTTGACTGTTACAATGTGCATGTAATATGGCAGTGATAGGATTTAACCGTTGGAGCGCATCGGATAGGAAAGGATTGAGTGAGTCATGGGAAAAGTCGGATTGGTGCTGGAGGGCGGCGCCTTTCGCGGTATCTTTACGGCAGGAGCGCTGGATTGCCTGATCGATGAAGGAATCAGATTTCCTTACGTGGTCGGTGTTTCGGCAGGCTCGGGGAATGCCATCAACTACATATCGGGGCAACGGGGCCGAACCAAGAAGGTGATCACCCATGAGAATGCAGACCCTTATTTCGGGTTCAAGCCCTTGATCAAAAGCGGCAAGCTGTTGAATTTGGATACCATGCTCGATACATATTGCTATGAGCAGATCCCCTTTGATTTCGATGCTTTTTTTGCGGCTGATACCGAGAGTGAGTATGTGGCCGTGTGCTGTGAGGATGGGGCGCCCGCTTATTTTGATGCAAGCAAGGAGCCGAAGCGGCTGTTGCAGGTCTGCAAGGCCACTTGCTCGGTGCCCTTTGCCTGCAGTCCCGTTGAGATCGACGGCCGCCACTATCTGGATGGCAGTGTGGCCGATTCGGTACCCTTCGAGCGCGCCTTTGAAAAGGGCTGTGACCGTGCGGTGGTGATCCTGACCCGATAAGAGGGGGACAAGGCCACCGATTATTCCAAGGCACGGTTGATTGCGGAGATATGCTACAAAAAGAAATACCCCAAATTGTATGATACTTTGATGCGCCGTTCCGAGCGCTATGAGCAGCAGATGTGGGCCATGCTGAATCGGGAACGGGCAGGTCAGCTGATGGTGATCCGTCCCACAAATGAAAGCATCGGTCATTTTGAAGGAGATAAGGCGAAGGTCGAGGCCTATTACCAACACGGATATGCCCGCATGGTCAAGCGATTGCCCGAATTACGTACCTTTATGGGAGTGGCACGGGAGAATGCGGAGCAGGTGGTGGGATGAAGACCGTGCTTTCTGCCATCGGCGGTGCATTTGTTCGCTTTGGCTTTTCCTTGCTCTGCCTGTGGTTGCGGATTCTCTATCGCCCCCGCTTGCAATTCGAAGGGGAACATGGGAAGGAGCTGCTTCGCGGCCCTGCCGTGGTGATCTCCAATCACAAGACCCATATCGACGGGGGATTGCTCCCGTTGGCCCTGGGCAGACGGCACATCGTCACCTTTGTGGCGCGGGACTGGTATGAAAAAAAGCAGTTCAGGCACTTTTTCCGCCATTTGCCCTATATGCCCATGGACCGCAAGGAAATGGACACCGCCTGGCTGGAGCAGGGGCTTTCGGCCCTGGATCGGGGCAAGGCAGTGCTGATCTTCCCGGAGGGCAGGACAGAGAAGGAAGGTGTTCTGAACCCCTTCCATCCGGGATTTGCTCTGTTGGCGCGGCGCGCCAATGTACCCGTGGTGCCTGTGGCGTTGCCGACTGCTTACCGTAAATTCAGACGTAATATCATCAAGGTGGGCGAGCCCTTTGCCGTTTCGACGGAAAAAGGACAGCGAGCCTCACTTGTTTGCCGTGCGGCCGCGGCCGATGCCGAAAATCGCATCCGTCACCTGACGGGTGAGCCTCTGCCCGCTACGGCACAGACGCCTGTTATGATTTCCAAATAACATTACATAAAGGAGAAACCATTATGAACGAAAAAGAATTGCAAATTGCTGACAAGATCAAGGAGCTGCTCAACAGCAGCCTCGGCATCGAGCTGGACATTCTTACCTATGAGATTCCCCTGTTCGGTGACGAGATCGGCCTGGATTCCATCGACTCGATGGAGATCATTGCCGCCATCGAGGACGAATTCGGCGTTTCCATGACCGGCGTGGGCAAGGAGCCCTTCTACAATGTAGAGAGCCTTGCCAAATACGTAGCGGCACACGCAGAGTAAAGTGAACCGAGCACGGGCGGGGCGATTCGCCCCGCCCGCGGCTTTTACATTCAGCCAGAAAGGAAAAGAAACAATGACAGAAAATCGCAATCGTTGCGTGATCACGGGCCTTGGCATGGTCAGTGCCATCGGCAATTCGGTGGCCGAGTGCTGGGAGGCGGCCCTTGCGGGTCAATGCGGCATCGGCAAGGTCGCCTCGGTGGATAGCACCGGGTGCTATGCCGATCTCGGTGCAGAGGTGCATGCCGATGATCTGGATAACGTCACAGGCGCCGCCGACATGGATCGGGTCTCCAAGCTTTGTGTCAAAGCGTCCCGCGAGGCGGTGGCCGATGCGGGAATCTCTTTTGAAAATGACGCCGCCCGTTGCGGTGTCATTATGGGTAGCTGTGTGGGCGGTGCCGTCAGCATCGATCACTTTTACCGCAACGGATGCCCTGCCGAGGATGTGCGTAAAATGACCATTTCGCCCATCGCCAATCAGGTGGCGGGCCAGTTTGGCATCGGCGGTATCGTGACCAATGTGGCCAACGCCTGTGCGGCGGGAACCATCAGCATCGCCTATGCCTGCGATCTGATCCGTGCGGGGAAGGGGGATGCCTTCATCGTGGGCGGAGCCGACGCCTTTGCTTCGGTTCCGTACGCCGGGTTCCTTTCACTGCATGCATTGGATGCCGAGCCCTGCTCGCCCTTCAATCGCAGCAGCGGCATCACTCTGGGAGAGGGTGCGGGTGCTCTGGTGGTGGAATCCTATGAGCACGCTGTGGCCCGCGGCGCCAGGATCTACTGCGAGGTATTGGGCTCGGGCATTGGCAGTGATGCTTATCATATCACCGCCCCCCGTCCCGACGGTGAAGGACAGATGAATGCCATCCGTCGCGCCATCCGTACCTCCGGTC
Organism: Clostridia bacterium; assembly: GCA_017451735.1. Classification (GTDB taxonomy): domain Bacteria; phylum Bacillota; class Clostridia; order Oscillospirales; family CAG-272; genus Firm-07. The sequence continues at coordinate 32,949 of JAFTNU010000054.1, read as the reverse complement.
TGGAGCCCTCCGACATCGATTACATCAACGCGCACGGCACGGGTACCGCCAAAAATGACGAGGCGGAATTCCTTTCCTTGCGCACCATCTTTGACGGAGAGCATACCAACCTCCGCGTCAGCTCCACCAAGGCTATGGTGGGGCATTGCCTTGGTGCCGCAGGCGCCATTGAGGCAGTTTTTTCGGTCAAGGCCTTGACCGACGGCAAGATCCCGCCCACCATCGGCTATACAGAGGAGGATCTGACCGTGCTGGCGGAGCGTGCCGGCAATATTGATTTTATGCCCAACATGCCCAAAGCAGCCGAGCTGACCTCGGTCATGAGCAATTCCTTTGCCTTTGGCGGCAACAATGCCAGCATTATTTTCAGCAAAAAGAGCGGTAACGTGACCGCCCCTGTAAAAAAAGCCAAGGTCGTTGTGACCGGTATGGGTATCGTCAGTCCCGTGGGGCAGGGGAAGGAGAAGTATCTTGCCGCCGTGCGTGAGGGCAAGGCTCCCGAGACCAATTCGGTCTTTGCGGGGGTGGGTGCCGGGGATTACGCCCGTTGCGGCCTGAAAATGGCTTTTTACCGCAAGCTGGATAAGTTCAGCCAGCTGCAGGCAGTTTCCGGCATGGATGCCCTTGCCGACGCGGGGCTGACCGTAACCGAGGAGAACGCCACCGACATTGGCATTATCGTGGGTACCGAAGATGGCCCGGTGGCCACCGTTTGCGATTTTGCCAAGGACCTGGTGGAAAAGGGAAACAGCGCGGGCAGTGCTTTCCGTTTTCCCAATACCGTATATAATGCCGCAGGCGGCTATCTGTCGATCTGCTCGGGCATCAAGGGCTATAATGTGACCGTTACCAACGGTGCCCAGGCGGGGCTTGGCAGTATCGCGTATGCCGTGAATATCATCCGTGACGGGGTGGAGAATGCCATGCTGGCCACCGGTACAGATGAGAATTGTGAAACCATCGGCTGTTTGTACGAGCGGATGAGCATTCTTGCTCCTGCCGGTAATCGACCCTATGTGGGCTCGGGCGCAGGTATGGTTTTGAGTGAGGGAAGCACCACGCTGGTGCTGGAAAACGCCGAAACTGCCAAGGCACGCGGTTCAAGGGCTTATGCCGAGGTCATCGGCTATGGCATGACGCACGCCGCCCGCAGCAGAGCCGTGGGCGACGAGGCCGTTTCCGCCCTTGTGCGTGCCGTGCGTGAGGCTGCCGTCGATGCCGGCATCGGTGTGGAAAATATCGATACGGTCATCGGTTTTGGTAACGGCAGAGCGGACCTGGAAACGACCGAAATTGCCGCCTACCGCGCCCTGTTTGGCCAAAGGGATGTGCCTGTATGCAATGTTCGCGGTGTGATCGGTGAAGGTCGTGCCGCCACCGCAGCGCTTTCCGCCGCCCACGCCGCACTGCTTTTGTCCGGTGAGCTTTCCGGCGAGGTGGAGGCATATACCCTGAACGGCGTCCCCCGCACCGTGGAGATTCGGGGAGAGAATTGCCGCACGGTTCTGGTGACCGCCGCCGCAGAGGATGGCTCCTTTACGGCATTGCTTTTCCGAAAGATTTGAGATTTACCCCCCGAATGGGGTGAGAAAGGATAGAAAATGGCAAAAATCGCATTGGTCACGGGTGCGTCCCGTGGCATTGGGCGCGCCTGCGCCCTTCGCCTTGCCGCAGATGGCATGCATGTGATCGTCAATTACCGTTCGGGCAAGGAGGCCGCCGATAAAACGGTGGCCGATATCGTGGCTGCCGGCGGCTCCGCTACCGCCATTCAGGCCGATGTTGCGGATCCCACCGCCGTTAAGGCCATGTTCCGTACCGTGAAGGAGCAGTTCGGCGCATTGGATGTGCTGGTCAATAACGCAGGCCTGGTGAGGGATGAGTACCTTCTGATGATGCAGAACGAGACCCTGGATGCCTGCTTTGATCTGAATGTCAAGGGCTATTTTTACTGTGCACAGCAGGCGGCCCTGCGAATGATGCGCAAAAAATCGGGCGTGATCATTAATATGTCCTCGGTCAGCTCCAAGGTGGCCCTCCCCGGCCAGACGGTCTACAGTGCCACCAAGGGGGCGGTCAATGCACTGACCCGCACTATGGCCAAGGAGTTGGCCCCCTACGGTATTCGTGTTAACGCCGTAGCTCCCGGCTTTATTGCCACCGATATGCTGGATGCCCTGCCCGAGGAGAAGGTGACCGAATACCTTTCGGTCATTCCCCAAAAGCGCTTTGGCAAGGTCGAGGAGGTAGCCGCTACCGTGTCCTTCCTTGCAAGCGAGGAATCCTCGTATATGACAGGGCAGATCCTGGTGCTGGACGGAGGGCTTGAGCTATGAGTATGAATATCATGGAGATCAACAAGCGGATCAAGCAGCGTCCCCCCTTTCAGATGATCGAACGGGTCACCGAGATCGTGCCCGGCGAGTCTGCGGTGGGCATCAAGAATGTATCGATCAACGAGCCCTGGTTTACGGGGCATTTTCCCGATGCACCCATCATGCCGGGCGTACTGCTCATCGAATCGGCGGCACAGCTTTGCTCTCTTGTCACCGAGAGCGAGGGCACCGATGAGAATACCGTGCGGGTGCTTCTCAAGGTGGATCAGTTCAAATTTGTCAAGCCTGTGATTCCCGGTGACACGCTGACCATCACGGTCAAAAAGACCCGTGAGGCGGGTGGACTGTTCTCCTTTGACGCGGTGATCCGTGTGGGAGATGAGATCCGCGCCAAGGGCGCCATGACCTTTACCGCCGTCCCCAAAGCATCGATTTTTGGCGAATAAGGAGGGAATGTGATGGGAAAAACAGCATTCTTGTTTACGGGGCAGGGTGCCCAGGCTGTGGGAATGGGAAAATCCCTTTATGAGACAAGCGTCGCCGCCAAGTCCGTTTTTGAAATGGGAGAGCGCATTGCTCCCGGCATACTTTCGGTCATATTCGAGGGGCCCGGTGAAAAATTGACCCAAACCGAATATACGCAACCCGCTCTTTTCCTGGTAGATTTGGCGGCGGCCCGCGCCGCCGCAGAGCAGGGGATCCACCCCGACGCGATAGCGGGTTTCTCACTGGGTGAAATTCCCGCCCTTGCGTTTGCGGGCGTTCTTCCCGATGAGGAAGCCTTCCGTCTGGTTCTTTTGCGGGGAGAAAAAATGGCGGCCTGCGCCGCCGCTCATCCCGGCGCTATGGCGGCGGTGATGAAGCTGAAAAATGAGGACGTAGAGAAAATTTGTGCGCAATTTTGCGAAATATATCCCGTGAATTACAATTGCCCCGGTCAGCTGGTCTGTGCCGGCTCCGTGGAGGAGATCGACGCTTTTGTCTCTGCCGTTAAGGAGGCGGGGGGCAGAGCGGTCAAGCTGGCGGTCAGCGGTGCATTCCACACACCTTATATGCAAGAGGCGACCGTCGCCCTTGCCGCTCGGCTTTCCGATATGACGCTTGCAGCACCCCGTATGGATCTGTATGCAAACCTGACGGGAGATATTTACCCCGCCGACGGTGCAAGAATCGCCGATATGGTGGCTCGCCAGGTATCCAATCCCGTCCGCTTTGAAATCACCCTGCGCCATATGTGGGAGCGCGGTGTGGATACCTTTTTGGAGGTTGGCGCCGGCAAGACGCTGTCGGGGCTTGTGGCAAGAACCCTACCCGAGGCACGTGCCATAACGGTGGGCGATGCCGAAGCCCTTGCCGCCAAAGCCGCTCTTTGAAGATAGGAGAGAAAAAAGATGAATCAAGTTTCCGCGGCTCCCGTTACGGAGCCTACGGTCCTTTGCGAAAAATGTAAGCAGCCCATTTCCCGCACTGCCCTGATCGGTAGCGGATATGTCTGCCCTTTGTGCGGCAAATACAACCGTATCCCTGCCCGTACCCGCATCGAGCTTCTCACCGATAAGGGGAGCTTTTGCGAGCATAACGCTACTTTGGTGGGGGAGAATCCCATCGGTTTTCCCGGCTATGAGGAAAAGATCCGTACCGCCAGAGAAAAGAGCGGAGAATACGAGGGCGTGATTTGCGGTGAAGCCGAGATAGGCGGTGAGCGGTGTTGCATCTTCGTGATGGAAAGCGCCTTTATGATGGGCTCCATGGGAACCGCCGTGGGTGATAAGATCGCCCTGCTTTTTGAGTATGCAACGGCAAAAAAGCTACCCGTTATCGGCTATACCGTTTCGGGCGGTGCGCGGATGCAGGAGGGGATGCTGTCCTTGATGCAGATGGCAAAGGTTTCGGGTGCAGTCAAGCATCACAGTGAGGCAGGGCTTTTTTATCTCGTTTGTCTGACCGATCCCACCACGGGCGGTGTTACGGCCAGCTTTGCCATGCTGGGCGATATGATCATTGCCGAGCCCGGGGCGCTGATCGGCTTTGCGGGGCGCCGCGTGATCGAGCAGGTCATGGGGCAGAAATTGCCCGATGAATTCCAAAGCGCCGAATTCCAGATGAAAAACGGCTTTGTGGATGCCATTGTACCGAGAGAAGAGCAACGCAATTTTCTGTCGCGTATGCTGCGACTGCACACGGGAAGGTGAGTGGTTTGAATGGAAGCTTATGAAAAGATCAAAAAAACACGCCAGTCCGGCCGCGCGACCTCCGTGGATTATATCAACGGGATCTTTGAAGAATTCACCGAGCTGCACGGCGACCGCCGCTTTGCCGACGATCATGCCGTTCTGGCGGGGATTGCCACATTGAACGGGGTGCCCGTTACCGTGATCGGCATTGAGAAGGGAAAAAACATCCAAGAGCGTATGGAGCGCAATTTCGGTTGCGTCTCTCCCGAAGGATACCGCAAGGCGCTTCGATTGATGAAGCAGGCCGAAAAATTCGGCCGTCCCGTGATCTGCATTGTGGATACCCAGGGCGCCTATGCGGGGGCAGGCGCCGAGGAGCGGGGGGCAGGTGCCGCCATTGCCGAAAATCTCTATGAGATGATGACCCTGAGAACGCCCATCATTTCCTTGATGATCGGCGAGGGCGGTAGCGGCGGAGCCTTGGCTCTGGCTGTGGCCGACCGTGTCTGGATGCTGGAAAATGCCTATTACTCGGTGGTCTCTCCCGAGGCCTGTGCCAGTATTCTCTACAAGGATGCGGGCAAGGCACCCGAGGCCGCAGAGCATCTGCGCTTGATGGCAAACGATCTGTACGGCTTTGGAATCGTGGAGAAGGTGATTCCCGAGCCGGAAAGCTTTACCGATGCCGAAGGGACAAAGCACTTCTTCCATCAATTGCGTCGCGATCTTTCCCGCGAGATCAAGCATCTGTCTCACATGAGCCGGGACACATTACTGAGCGAACGGTATGAGAAATACCGCAAGATCGGACGCTATGAAAGCGATACCGCTCCGACTCCCGCAAAGGCTCGACGCGTATTCTTCGGTCGCAAATAAAGGGGAACGGTATGAAATTTCTGGTGTTGAACGGTAGTCCCCGTAAGGAAAAGAGCAATTCCCTGGGGTTGACCCATGCCTTTCTGGACGGCGCTCGGGAGGCTCTTGCAGTGCGGGGGGAGGAGGCCGAGACAGAGCTCCTGACCGTGTCGGAGCTGAATGTGACACCCTGCCTCGGCTGCCTTTCCTGTTGGGGACGCACCGCGGGGAAATGCGTCATCGTCGGAGATGATGTGGCGGGGATCCTGCAAAAGATCATGGCGGCCGATGTGATCATCGAGAGCTTTCCTCTCCAATTCTGCAGTCTGCCGGGTCCCCTCAAGACTCTGATCGATCGGTTGCTTCCCCTGCTGGAAACCTATCGGGGCGGTAATCTGCGTGAGGGGCAAGCCCTGCATGGCTTGCGTTATGATATGAGCGGTAAAAAGCTGGTGCTGATCTCCACCTGCGGTTATGGGGAGATCGACCCCATGTATGATGCGGTGCGGATTCAATATGACCATATCTGCGGGAAGGGCAACTACACCCCGTTGTTTTGCGCACAGGGCGAGGCCTTTCGCGTTCCACATGGCGCGCGCCGTATGACCATGCGTCTGGCACTTGCCAAAAGGGCAGGGGCGGAGTTGGTCGAGACGGGGGGCGTCAGTGCCGACACCCTGGCAGAAATGGCAAAGCCCATGTTTTCTCAAAAGGTGTTTGAGACATTGCTTGAAAACGTGTTTGCCAAAGGTGACGGATGAGAAAGGTCCCCCTGCATCCTTTTCTACGGATAAAAAAGCGCAGCCGTGAATTTCACGGCTGCGCTTTTCCGTTTACAGTGTGACTGCCAGAAAGATCACCAGAGCGGCCTGCCATAAAAGCCCAATGATGTTGATGGCAAAAAAGTACCAATGCCTTGTCTTGTGATGAAACAAAAGCATGCCGGCAAGACCGCCCACGGCACCGCCGAGAAGGGAGGTCAGCAGCAGCGTTTTTTCGGGAATGCGCCAAAGCCCCCGCCGGGCCTTGAATTTATCCACCCCGTAAAGAATGAAAGCAACAAGTGAAACAGCGGCAAAAACAAGCAATGCGATCTTCATCAAATTTCCTCCTTCAAAATCGGATGTCAGTGTGCTTTTTCCAGAATTTCAACACCCATTCACGGGCATATTCCAATCCGCGATCCCGATAGACTGCCGCCACAATGGCCTCCAGATAGATATCGTGGTTGCCGTAGGGCAATCGCTGATTTCTGGGTGCCTCATCCGAAAAATATGCGTCGTTATAGGCGTATGCGTAAATCCCCACACGGTCGCAGATCTGTTTCAGCGTGGCGTTTTTCTCTGCATCTGCCTTCTTTGCCGAAATTTCATCCTTGTCAAAGCCTTTGTCGAAAAAGTATTCCGACCAGATCAGCTTCAGCACCGCATCGCCCACAGTGGCCATGGCGTCGTTAGTGTAATTCTCGCGTCCCGCTTCCTTTTTGCAATACATGGCAGAGGCCAGATGCTGCAAATTCTGCGGTACGTAGTCGATTTTTGCGGCCAAATCCGCCATTTTCTGACGGATCCTTTCTTCGCTCGGCATGGCAGACTCCTTTCGCCGTTTTTTACATTGTACCACATTCCCGTTCCTTTTGCAAGAGAAAATCTTACACATCACAAACAGGCCTTTCTCCATGAGAAAGGCCTGTTTGTGATTTATAGCTCGATCATAACCTTGCAGTAGAATTCCTTCCGCTCTGCCATCATCTTAACGGCGTCAAAGGCCTTTTCCAGGGCAACCTTGTGGCTGATCAACCCTTTGATGGGCAGCTTGCCCTCAGAGACCGCCGCAAGGCTTTCCTTCCAATCGTTTACCCGCTCACCGTAGGAGGAATTCCAGGTGCCGCTCAGGTGGATCTCCTTGCGCAGAATATCCTGGTAGACCTTGGCGGTCAGGCTCACATCAAAGGAGGGATTGCCCATCAGTACGATCCTTCCGCCGGATCTGACTGCGCCGATGGCAGCGGTGATGGCGCTTGATGCGCCGGTACCCTCAAGCACGGCATCGATCCGTACGGCGCTGTCGTAAGCCTTGAACCCAAAGGACTTGGCCAATTCCAGCTTCCGCTCATCGATATCCACAAAGTAAATATCGGCCGCCCCCTTGCTCCTTGCCCACATGGCGGCAATGAGGCCGATGGGGCCCGCGCCGGTGATCAGCAAATGCTCGCCCCGGGCAATCTCCAGCTTTTTGATGGCGTGATTGGCCACGGAGACGGGCTCGCACATGGCGCCTTCCTCATCGGAGACCCCTTCCGGTAGCTCGATCAGATTGAATTTCTTGACCGCAAGATATTCTGCAAAGGCCCCATCCCGTCTGGAGCCGTAGTAGTCATAGTTGGTGCACTGGACATAGCGCTCCTCCTTGCAATTTTCGCAGGCAAAGCAAGGGAGCAAAGGGAATACGGCGACCCGCTTCCCCGTGTACTCACCGCTCTTGTCATAGACCACCTGACCCGAGAATTCGTGACCGGGAACCGTGGGAAAGTGGTAGGTTCCCTTGCTCAGAATGCGGGGAATATCACTGCCGCAAACACCGCAGTATTTGATCTTGACCAAAACCTCGTCATCGCCGCATGTGGGAATCTCCTTTTGCTCGATCCGCAGATCGCCGATGGCATGGAGATTTGCCACGGTCATGGTGCCCGTAACGGGCTTGTTGTTATCGTTGCACATCGTTGTGACCGCCTTTCATCAGTATGCTCTCATTATACAAAAAAACAGATCGAAAGTCTATAAGGGCGCAAATGTTGACAAATAATCGCCTTTGTGATATAATTCGTTCATATTCGAAAGCAAATGATCAAGGAGAGGCCATGTACTGTACCGAGCGTTATGAGGAGATCATCAGAATACTGCAGGAGCGGAAATCCGTTTCGGTGCGCTATCTTGCCGAAAAGCTGTATGTCAGTGAACCCACTGTCCGCCGTGATCTTGCGGTGCTGGAAAACGAGGGAAAGCTGAAACGGACCTTCGGGGGGGCGGTGATCAGCTCTCTTATCAAAAACGAGGTCCCCCTGGTCATCCGCAAAAATGCGGAGATACCCGAAAAGGAGTCCATTGCGGCGCAGGCTGTTCCGTACATTCGGGATGGTATGGTGCTTTTTCTCGATGCCTCCTCCACCGCTTATTATCTGCTGGATCGGCTGGCCGCCTTTTCCGATCTGACGGTGATCACCAACAGCCCGTCGGCCCCTCTGAAGCTGGCGGAGCTAAAGATCAACTGTATCTCCACAGGGGGGAATCTGTTGCCCAATTCGGTGTCCTTTGTGGGCAGGCACGCAGAGGAGCTTGCGGCACGTTTTAACGCTGATGCGTTCTTCTTTTCCTGTCGGGGGCTCAGCGAGGACGGATTGCTGACCGATACCTCGGTGGAGGAATCCGAGCTTCGTCGGGTGATGATGGCGCATTCCGCCCAAAACATTCTGCTTTGCACCTCCTCAAAGATCGGGAAGCGATATATGTATACGCTCTGCGATCTTTCGGCGGTGGATACGGTCCTGTGCGACAAGGAGCTGCCCGCGTCCCTGCGTGTCAAACAATAAGATAAGCGCCCCTGCCGATCCATGGTGGATCGGCAGGGGCGTTTGTGCGTTAAAGCTTTCGCTCGGGCTTGTAGTCGAAATTGTTCAGGATTTGCCGTACCGAGCGCAGGATGGGCTGGCTCTTGGTAGCAAGTCTGTCATACTGCTGTACGCACAGATACATACAGCATCCCAGCATGGGGCCGATCGTGCGGTGCAGCTTGTTGTGAGAGCCGCCCGAAAGAAACAGGAAGGGCGTTTCCAGCTCCTTGGCAAGCAGATGGGTGATACGCAGGTTTTCCAGCTCTTCCTCGGTGGAATTGGCGGCGGTCACAATCTTGACCACGTCCGCACCGCGGCGTACCTGCTCATGGGCGATGCGAAGCACCTCCTCGGCAGGGGTATATTTCAATACGTGGGAGGACATCAGCACCTCACCGCCCGCCTCATGAATGCGGTCGATGAGGCGGCGTTGCTTGTCGATCGCCGCGGCATCCTCGGTCAGCTCCAGAGGATGGGGGGCGTAGAGGTCACCCATGACATCGCAAAGGGTTGCGCCCCAGCTTGCCAATTGTACCAGCCCCTCACCCAGCTCCTCGTCGGTCTGTACGCCCTTGTTGAAGCCGGTGCGGTAGTTGGTCACATAGATGGGCTTATCCTCCATATAGCGGAACACGCGTTGAATCTTCTCCTGTGTACGGAATTTGGGGTCGATCTTGCAGTATTGGAATCCGTAGGCGTCACAGCCGTCGTAGGCGGCGTTGCGCACGGTGACGATGGCATCCTCGGGATCATTGGTCTGGATCATGCAGCAGAGCAGGGGATGGTGGTGTCCCAAAAAGGTTGGCTTTGTATTCATTTTCGCTCACCTCATTCCTGCACACGCTTCATCGCATCCCTGCCGCCATCGATCATGATGTTGGTGCCGTTGATGAACTGTCCCTGATCGGAGGCGATAAACAGGATCAGATCAATGATCTCCCGGGGGTCGGCGGCTCTGCCCAGCATGGTCTTCATGTTGGCCATAGAGGCACGTGTCAGAACAGGGCCGGGGGAAACGCAAACGCAGCGCACGCCGTAGGGTGCGCCTGCTTGAGCGAGAGATTTGGTTAAGCCGTGCATGAGTGCCGCTTTGGAGGTGGGATAGTCTAATCCCTTGCTATCGCCCTCAGCACCGGTGATCGAGCCGATGTTGACGATCAGGCCGCTTTTTTGCTCGCGCATTTGCTTAAGTACGGCGTGGCCAAAGTAAAAGGGCCCCTTCAGGTTTACGTCAATGCCCCAATCAAAGACTTCGATGGGCAGATCACAAAAATCCTTGCCCTTGGTGTCCACCTTCAGCATGCGCAGGGCGTAGCCGCCTGCAAAATTTGCCATTACATCGATGCGTCCGAACTCCCGCACGGCCGTGTCCCTGGCGGAGCAGACCTGCGCATAGTCTCGCACATCACAAAGCACGCCAAGGGCTCTGCCACCCTCCTTGGCGTTGATCTCCGCGACCTTTTCGTTCAGTACGGCTTCGTTGACATCGCACATGACAACACTGCCGCCCTCGGCGGTAAAGCATTGGGAGAATAGCAGTCCCATACCCGATGCCGCACCGGTGGCAATGGCTACTTGGCCTTGAAATCTCATAAGATACCTCCTTGATATGAGCTTTGATCTTGCTTTAACTTTACTACACCCTTGCGGGAATGTCAATCATCAAAACCGATGATTTTTTGCATTTCCGATGATGATTCCCAAAATAATCTTGAATTTCTTGCACTTTTGGCTTATAATGAGAAAAGGGAGGTGGAGAAATGTCATTGCTTGAGGATCTGGCGGTGATCTCGGTCAAGGAGGCCGCGACCATTCACTCGCCCAAGGGACGCTATCTGGAAATGCAGAATCGCAAATACTACGGCCTTTCCTTTTGCAGGAGCGGTGAGATCATCTATACGCACAAGGGAAAAAGAATTCACTCCGACCCGAGCTGTGCCGTTCTCCTGCCGATGGGAGAGAGTTATTTTTTGGAGGGAAGCAGGACGGGGGATTTTCCGCTGATCAACTTCACGTGTGGGGAGGGGCAGATGATCGGGGAGTTTTTGCAATTCCCCGTGCATAACCTCGAGGGATATCTGCGGGATTATGAGATGATACGGGAGCTGTTGCTTTTAGGGCATGACCGCTTGAAGGTCATGAGTCTGTTTTACGGTATCCTCAGCCGGCTTGCGCGGGAAACGACCGAGAGGAACAGTACGCTTGCCACAGTCCTTTCGTATCTGGAGGCGCATTACAGTGATCCGCAGCTATCCAATCTGACGCTTGCCGAGCAGGGAGGGATCAGCGAGGTTTATATGCGTCAGCTGTTTCGCGAGCAGCTGTCGGTCTCTCCCAAGCAGTATATTTCAGAGCTTCGTATGCAAAAGGCAAAGCAAATGCTCAGCGAGGGAACCGCAACGGTGGGGGAGGTTGCCGCAAGGTGCGGCTTTACCTCCATTTACCATTTCTGCCGTGCCTTCAAGGCTTATGCGGGACAAAGCCCCACCGACTATCGTCGGGACAATCGGAAGATATTGCTGTAAAAATAGAAGAGAGCGGCCCACTGCGTACACGCAGTGGGCCGCTCTCTTGCTTGAAACGATTATTTGCTGTTGGCACCGATTTCTTCTTTTGCGTTGTCATCGGTGGAAATGTTGATCTCAACACTGACCTCGGGCTCGGCAGGCTGTGCCATAGCGGCATCGCTCTTACGGGCGCTGGTCTTGCCCTCGGGCTGGATCTCGCCTGCGCGCATCAGGGACATCTTGGTCAGGGAAGGACCGATCAGCTCGTAGACAAGCACGGCAAACAGGGTGATTTGAGAGACAATGGCGCCGCCGTCGGCCAGGTTCTGGGCCTTCATGGCCATGCCCAGAGCCACACCTGCCTGGGGCAGAAGGGTAATGCCCAGATATTTGACAATGTTGCTATCGCACTTCATCAGCTTGGCACTACCCCATGCACCGCTGTATTTACCCAAGGAGCGTGCCAGAACATAGACCACACCGATAACCACAATGGCCCAGTCGGTGAAGACCGAGAGCTCCAGTTCAGCACCGCTGAGAACAAAGAACAGAATAAAGATAGGAGCGGTCCAGCGGTCCAGACGATCCATGAGCTCTGCGGAAAAATCACAGATGTTGCAGAAGATGGTACCCAGCATCATGCAGGAAAGCAGGGGAGAGAAGGCCACATGCACCTGCCCGATGTGGAAGTCGAAGTTGGAGATGGCCACCGTGACCAGCACAAAGGCCACCGACATGGAAAGACGCTTGGAGCGGGAATGGAAGAAGCGTTCGCAGAAGGTGAAGAACAGACCCATCACAAAGCCAAGAGCAAGGGAGAGAACGACCTCGAGGATGGGCTCTACTGCGATGGAGAGCACACTGACCTCACCGGTGGAGATAGCGTTTGCGATACCGAAGGAAATGGCAAACAGCACAAGACCCACGGCGTCATCCAGTGCCACAACGGGGAGCAGGGTAGAGGTGAGCGGGCCCTTTGCCTTATACTGACGGACGACCATCAGCGTGGCGGCGGGAGCGGTGGCGGCAGCGACGGCACCCAGCACGATAGCGGCGGAAAGGCTCAGCTTGTCGGGCATGATAAGATGGAGCACGATCAGAATGATATCCACCAGGATGGTGGTCACAACAGCCTGCAGAATACCGATAACGGCTGCTTGCTTGCCGATGTGCTTCAGCTCGGAAAGGCGGAATTCGTTACCGATCGAAAAGGCGATAAAGCCCAGGGCCACATCGCAGATGATGGAATAGCCTTCCACATCTGCCATACTGATAAAGCCGATGCCGGGGACACCCAGGGCGCCGAGGCAGTAAGGGCCGATCAGAATGCCCGCCACCAGATAGGCGGTGACGGCAGGAAGCTGCAATTTTTTGGCCAGACGTGAGAGCATCAGGCCGGCAAAGAGGGCAATAGACAACGCGAGTAAGGTTTGCATGATTTTCTCCGATATAATAATAGTGTAGGGGATTTAAACCTATAGCATAATAGCACTTTTAAAGAAGAAAGTCAAGGGCAAAAGCGAAATTCGTCGAAAGATTTTTTTAACATTTCGGGCAGGATGCTATGCAAGCATTCAGATAGCGCTCGATCTCATCCTTTCCGATGGCGGCAGAGCCCAAGGGGACATAGTCGTGGGAGGCCAGGATGGCGGAAAGCTCCATGCTGCGCAGCTTCTCGATGGAGTGAAGATAAAGTGCGGGGTATCCGATTCCGTTGGTGTACTTACCGACTCCCTGTTGCTGCAGGCAATCCCCGGAGATCAGGGTATTGGTTTCCGTATCCAGATATCCGATCGATTTTTGGGTATGCCCCGGCAAGCAGACGACCTGTAACCGCCCGCCGATGATCTCATCCGGCAAAAGGAGGCGGTACGGGGTGTTTTTCAGTGGCTCAAAGGAAAGAATTTCCATCTCCGGGAAGTGCTCTGACAACCGTGGCGCACCCCCCGCATGATCTCCGTGACGGTGGGTCAGCAGCAGCGCCTTCGGGGGATCCGACAGGCCTATCCGGCGCAGTCCCGGCAAAATGTGGCGATCCACATCCTCTGCCGTGGTGGCACTGTCGATCAGCAGATACCCCTCCTTGACCGTTACGGCGAATACGGCGGTATAAATATCCTCAAAGGGCACCTCGAGCTTGTAGATCCCTTTGATGGGTTGTGTGATGTTCATGCTTCAAAAATCCTTTCACGTTCAGTGTTTTTTGCGTAATTTACCGGGTGGGAAGCCATAGATCTGCTTGAATTTGTCCGAAAAATAATTGCTGTCGTTAAAGCCGCAGGCAAAGGCCACCTCCGATATGCGCATAGTGGGGTTGCTTTTCAGCATGGTTTCGGCCTTCTGCAAGCGCACCATGGTGAGATACTCGCAAAAGCCGAATCCCGTTTCTTTTTTAAATAAACGCGAGAGATGCTCGGGGCTGACGGCGATCTGCTCCGCCATCCCCGCAAGAGAAATATCGGTGGCGTAGCTTTCGTTGATATGGGCGATCAATTGCTCGGTATAAAGATTGTGCGGCTGCGCCGAAAGGCAGGTATCCGCATGACGCACCAAGGTGTAGAACAGGAGCTTTAACAGAGAAGATGCCACCTCCTTGGAATACCCGTCGGGGGAGCTGCATTCCCGACGGATGGCGTCAAACAGCTCTCTGATCTTAGGGACAAGAGAAGGATTCCGATACAGAAGGGGAATCTTTCCGATGACGCCCTCGGGCACGAATTCGGCAGAGCAGTGTAAAAGACGGCGTGTTCGCTCACCGTTGCCGTATCGGGTCTTATGCAGCGTGCCCTCCGGTATCAATACCAGGTCTCCCTCTGCCACCCGGTAGAGCTTGTTATCAATAAAGTAATTGCAGCTGCCGGTTTCCATAAAATACAATTCAATGACGTTGTGATAGTGCTTTGGGCCCTCCATGGTGCGGGGATTGCTTCTGTCCTCATAAAAAATGAAGCCTTCCGTGGGATATTGAATATAAGGCATAAGATCCCTCCTTTGCGCTCGATCATTGTAGCACATTATATCAAAAAAATCAAGATTTGCCTGCGCTTTGTCAAGATTTTTAAGGAAAACACGGTAATTTTAGCCTATAATGGAAGCATCAAGCCAAGCATCGGCAAAAGGAGGAAGCAATATGAAATATACGGACCATGGTGTAGAAGAGCTGAAAATTGCTTATGTGGGCGGAGGCTCCCGCGGGTGGGCCTGGGGATTGATGAGCGATCTGGTCTCTGCCGAGGATATCAGCGGAGAGGTTCGCCTTTACGATATCGACCGTGAGGCGGCAGAGCACAATGTGATCATCGGTAACAAGTTCAACGCCGCCGAAGGAGCAAGATCGGTGTGGAGCTACCGTGCCACCGATACACTGGGTGAGGCACTGGCCGGTGCCGATTTTGTGGTGATCTCGATCCTGCCCGGTACCTTTGATGAAATGGAAAGCGATGTGCACGCCCCCGAAAAATACGGCATCTATCAGTCGGTGGGGGATACCTCCGGTCCCGGCGGCATTGTCCGCGCCCTGCGTGCCATCCCCATGTTTGAGGAGATCGGTCTTGCCATCAAGGAGCATTGTCCCAAGGCGTGGGTCATCAACTATACCAATCCCATGACCATGCTGGTCAGAACCCTCTATCGCGTATTCCCCGGTATTAAGGCCTTCGGCTGCTGTCATGAGGTGTTCGGCACCCAAAAGCTTCTTGCGGCTATCGTGAAGGATCAATACGGCATCGAGAATATCCCGCGTGAGGATATCAAGGTGGAGGTCACGGGTGTGAATCATTTCACCTGGCTGACCAAGGCGACCTACCGAAATATGGATCTGTTCCCGCTCTATGCCGAGTATGCCGCAAAATATGTGAAGACGGGCTTTGCCATTCCGGGCAGTAAGGATGAGAACTGGATGAATAATTCCTTTGCCTGCCAACACTGCGTCAAATTCGATCTTTTCAACCGCTTCGGCGCCATTGCCGCAGCAGGAGACCGACATCTTGCCGAGTTCTGCGAGGGAAAATGGTATTTGGAAAGCCCGGCAACGGTAAAGGAATGGCGTTTCGGGCTCACCACCGTGGCATGGCGTAAGAACGACCTGCAAAAGCGTCTGGAAAAAAGCCGCAAGCGGATCAGCGGTGAGGAGGAGATCAAGCTCGCCCAAACCGGAGAGGATGGCGTGAATCAGATCCGTGCGCTCCTGGGCCTGCATACCATGGTTACCAATGTGAATCTGCCCAATGTGGGGCAGATCCCCAATCTCCCGTTGGGCGCTGTGGTGGAGACCAATGCGGTTTTTGCCTCCGACTCGGTCACACCTGTGATGGCAGGATCTTTGCCTACCGCGATCTATCCCTTGATCACCCGTATTGTAGCGGAGCAGGAGCAGGTGGTGGAGGCGGCTCTGACCCGGGACCTTGACCTTGCCTTTAACGCCTTTACCAACGATCCGCTGGTTACCGTGAACACAACCACCGCCCGTGCACTCTTTGATGAAATGTTGCAAAACACAAAGACGTATCTCAAGAATTATAACATTTAAGGGGGAAGTGCTGATGCAATACTGTACGCCGGAGCAAGCGGGGATCTCCTCGGTAACGGTCCTGAAATTTCTCAAACGGTTGGAGGATAAGTGTCTTTCCACCCACAGTGTCCTGATGGCCAGGGGGAATGATATCTTTTGCGAATGCTACTACAAGCCCTTTGATCAACAATTCAAGCATCGGATGTACTCGGTCTCCAAAAGCTTCGTTTCTGTGGCCATTGGTTTTTGCGAGCAGGATGGATTGATCTCGTTGGATGATGCCATGATCAAATATTTCCCCGAGTATGTGGCGGGGAAGGATCCTGCCTCCTTGCCCGATGCCACCATCCGAGAGATGCTGTTGATGGAGACCGCCAAGGAGAAGTGGAGCAGTTGGTTCAAAAGCGGAACGGATGACCGTGTCAGGACCTATTTCGATCCCTTTACCCCCAAATATCCCCATTCCCTCCACACGTATGACAGCTCCGGTTCCTTCATGCTGGGGGTCATCGTGGAGAGGGTGACGGGAAAGCCTTTCCTGAAATATTTGCAGGAAAAGGCCCTGGACGGTATCGGTTTTTCTAAGGATGCCTATTGCTTGCAGGCGCCGGGCGGACACTCTTGGGGGGATTCCGGTGTCATGTGTACTTCCATGGATCTGATGCGCTTTGCCCGTTTTGTGCTGAATAAGGGGACATGGCACGGTAAGCGGTATCTGAATGAAGCATATTTGACCGATGCAACGGCTGTGTCGGTGGCCACGGGAGATTACGGATTTGTCAATCACGGGAATCATGGCTATGGCTATCAGTTTTGGGGAGCGCCCTGCGGTTGCTTTGCCATGTTGGGTATGGGGAACCAGATCGCACTTTGTGATCCCGTCCATGATTTTATTTTTGTCATCACCTCTGACAATCAGGGAAACGGACTTTCCTGTGATCTGATTTATGATGCGCTTTATGATAGCATTATTCCTGCTCTCGGAGCGCCTCTGCCGGAAGATCGGGAGGCGCGGGAGGCGCTGCAATCCTTTTGTGACGGTCGTGAGCTGTTTTATCTTCCCGGCGCCGCAAACAACGATTTTTCTCATACCGTTAGTGGGAAAACCTTCATTTGTGAGCTGAATTCCATGGGAATCAAACGGTTCCGCCTTGATTTTGACGGTGACCAAGGCTGCCTTTGCTACGAAAACGAGCAGGGAGAGAAGAGCCTCCCCTTCGGATTCGGACGTAACGTGTTCGGTAAATTCCCCCAGGAGGGATATTCCGATCTGATCGGTACTGTTTCTCAGCCGGGGCACAAATACAACTGTGCGTGCAGTGCCGATTGGCAGGAGCCCCGTAAGTTGCGCATCCGGATACAGATCATCGACAAATATTTCGGTAATCTGGCTATGGTATTCGGTTTTCGTGATGAAAAACACGTTTCGGTGCGCATGAGTAAGACCGCCGAGGCCTTTCTCGAAGAATATCAGGGCATTATGAATGCCAAGGCGTAACACGAAGGGGGCGGAGAAGTGATTTGCAACAGTGAAGCAAAGCATTTTTGAAATATCATCACCCAATATCCCATGGCGTTGTCGCTTTTTTGGTGGGCGTCAATCTGCTTTATGGCAGATTGACGCCCTTTTCGGATGAATTATAAAGGGAAGAAAAACAAACAAAAATAACAAACTCGAAAAACTTTTTTAACAATTTTGCCTGAAAATCGACATTTGCGTGTTTATCTATTGTCTTTTGTCTGAGAGTGTGATATAATAAATATAATCTACATCTCACGACATGAATGCAAATGGCAGATTCTTCAAGCCTCTGCCGATCAATATTATTTTGGAGGAGTACTATGAAGGGTATTATCCTTGCAGGTGGATCCGGGACGCGGCTCTATCCGCTGACGCGTGTAACGAGTAAGCAGCTCTTGCCCGTTTATGACAAGCCGATGATCTATTATCCGCTTTCTGTTTTGATGAATGCGGGGATCCGAGACATTCTGATCATTTCCACTCCCGAAGATCTGCCCCGCTTTGAAAATCTGTTCCAGGACGGCAAGGATCTGGGTATCCGCTTGCAGTATGCCGTGCAGGAAAAGCCCGAGGGCCTGGCACAGGCATTCCTGATTGCCGAGGATTTCATCGGTGACGATTGCGTTGCCATGGTGTTGGGGGACAACATCTTTTCGGGTCACGGCCTCAAGAACCGTCTGCGCAAGGCGGCTCAGATCGCAAGATCGGGCGAGGCCACCATTTTCGGCTATTATGTGGATGACCCTCAGCGCTTTGGCATTGTCGAGTTCGATGCGGAGGGGAGAGCGGTTTCCATTGAGGAAAAGCCCAAGGAGCCCAAGAGCAATTATTGCGTAACGGGTCTGTATTTTTATGACAATAACGTGGTGCAGTATGCCAAGGAGGTGAAGCCCTCCGCACGCGGCGAGCTGGAGATCACCGATATCAATAAGCGCTATCTTGCCGAGGGCAAGCTGCAGGTGGAGGTGTTGGGTCAGGGCTTTACCTGGTTGGATACCGGTACACATGAGAGCCTTGCGGAGGCCACCGAATTTATCAAGACCGTAGAGACCCATCAGCACCGCAAGGTGGCGTGTATTGAGGAGATCGCGTATCTCAACGGCTGGATCACCAAGGAGCAGGTGCTGGCGCTTTGCGACAGGCTCAATAATCAGTACGGCGAATATATCAGAAACGTCGTGAACGGCAAGTACATCGACGGCACTTACAAAACGGAGTAAACAGTATGACAATCATTGTAACCGGCGGCGCCGGCTTTATCGGCGGCAACTTTGTGCATTATATGCTGGGCAAATATCCCGAGGATCGGATTGTTTGCCTGGATAAGCTGACCTATGCGGGGAACCTTTCCACACTGGCCCCTGTTATGGAGAATCCCAATTTCCGATTCTGCAAAACCGATATTTGCGACCGTGAAGCGGTATATACCGTCTTTGAGGAAGAAAAGCCCGATGTGGTGATCAATTTTGCGGCCGAGAGCCATGTGGACAGAAGCATCGAAAACCCCGAGGTCTTTTTGCAGACCAATATTTTAGGCACGCAGGTGCTGATGGACGCCTGCCGTAAGTACGGCATCAAGCGCTATCATCAGGTTTCCACCGACGAGGTCTACGGCGATCTGCCCCTGGACAGACCCGACCTGTTCTTCACCGAGGAGACGCCCATTCACACCAGCTCTCCCTATTCCAGCTCCAAGGCGGGCGCTGATCTCTTGGTGCTGGCC
Source organism: Clostridia bacterium (assembly GCA_017451735.1). Taxonomy (GTDB): domain Bacteria; phylum Bacillota; class Clostridia; order Oscillospirales; family CAG-272; genus Firm-07. The sequence continues at coordinate 13,712 of JAFTNU010000054.1, read as the reverse complement.
TATCACAGAACCTACGAGCTCCCCGTGACCATCAGCCGTTGCTCCAACAACTACGGCCCGTATCATTTTCCCGAAAAGCTGATTCCCCTGATGATCGCCAATGCGCTCAACGACAAGCCTCTGCCCGTGTATGGTGAGGGGCTGAATGTTCGTGACTGGCTCTATGTGGAGGATCATTGTAAGGCCATCGACCTGATCGTGCGCAAGGGGCGCGTGGGCGAGGTCTACAATGTGGGCGGACACAACGAAAAGCGCAATATCGATATCGTTAAGATCATTTTGAAGGAGCTGGGCAAGCCCGAGAGTCTGATCACCTATGTGGCTGACCGCAAGGGCCATGATATGCGCTATGCCATTGATCCTACCAAGATCAGTAACGAGCTGGGGTGGTTGCCCGAGACCAAGTTCGAGGACGGCATCAAAAAGACCATCCGCTGGTATCTGGATAACAGGAAATGGTGGGAGGACATCATTTCGGGCGAATATCAGAACTATTACGAAAAAATGTACGGAGATCGCAAATGAAAGTACTTGTGACCGGAGTCAAGGGACAGTTGGGCTTTGATGTTGTCAAGGAGTTGGAAAAGCGAGGGCATACTGCGATCGGTGTAGACATTGAGGAAATGGATATCACCGATCTCGCGGCAGTGGAGCGGGTGATCGGAGACACGGCTCCCGAGGCCATTGTGCACTGTGCCGCCTGGACGGCGGTGGATGCTGCCGAGGACGCGGCTAATCTTGAGAAGGTGCGGCGCATCAACGCGATCGGTACCGGCTATATCGCGCAGGCGGCCAAACGGATCAATGCCAAGATGATCTATATTTCTACCGATTATGTGTTCGGCGGAGAGGGGGAACGACCCTGGCAGCCCGATGATGAACGAACTCCCCTGAATGTCTACGGACAGACCAAATACGAAGGGGAGCTGGCCGTGGAAAAGGCGCTTGACCGTTACTTTATCGTGCGCATCTCCTGGGTCTTTGGTGTTAACGGCAAGAATTTTATTCGCACCATGCTGAAGCTCTCCGAAACGCACGATACCCTGCGGGTGGTCAATGATCAGATCGGTCTGCCCACCTATACCTTTGATCTGGCGAGATTGCTTGTGGATATGGTCGAATCCGACAAATACGGCAGATATCACGCTACCAATGAAGGGGATTACATCAGCTGGGCCGATTTTGCCACCGAGATCTTCCGCGCAGCAGGGAAGCAAACAAGGGTCATTCCCGTGACCACTGCCGAATACGGTGTATCGAAAGCCAAGCGCCCCTTCAACAGTCGCATGAGCCGCGATAAGCTGACACAAAACGGCTTTGCGCTTCTGCCTGCCTGGCAGGATGCACTCAATAGATATTTAACGGAGATTAAGGAATAATATGGGACAGATCAAAGTCACACCGGCACCCATCAAAGGGCTTTATATCATCGAGCCTGCCGTCCACGGCGACAATCGCGGTTATTTTATGGAAACCTATAATCTCCGCGATATGACCGAGGCGGGACTCAACATGAATTTTGTGCAGGATAATCAATCCATGAGCGTCAAGGGCGTATTGCGGGGACTGCATTTTCAAAAGGAATATCCCCAAGGGAAGCTGGTTCGCGTCATCAAGGGACGGGTGTTTGATGTGGCCGTGGATCTCCGTCGGGATTCCGAAACCTACGGCAAGTGGTACGGTGTGGAGCTGACCGAGGAGAACAAGAAGCAATTCTATATTTCCGAAGGTTTTGCCCACGGATTTCTGGTGCTCAGCGATACCGCCGAATTTTGCTACAAGGTCACCGATTTTTATCATCCCGGGGACGAAGGCGGTCTTGCGTGGAACGACCCCGCCATCGGTATCGAGTGGCCCGAAATTTTGGGTACGTATCACGGTTCTGCCGACCCTGCGGGCTATACGCTTTCCGATGGGACACCCTTAAATCTCAGCGACAAGGATTGTAAATGGTCGGGACTTGCCGATACGTTTGCTTTTTGAATATGGTAAAGATCGATGTGGTATGTCCTTTGCACCGCGCCGACGGCATGATCGACGCGGTGATCGAAGGGCTGAAGGCACAAAAAAATATCATTTTCAATAAAGTCGTTTTCCCGATCACAAAAGAGGAGGACGACCTTTCTGTCGTTATCCGAAAAATCACAGAGGCCGGATTTTGCTATTTCCTTGTACCGTTGGGGGACTTTTCTCATAGCCTGACCCGTCAGACCGCCGTTATGGAGTATTGCGAGAGCGACGTGGTGGTGATGATATCTCAGGATGTGCGCTTTGTTGATGAGGATGCATTGTCCCGATTGGCATCTGTTATAAACGAGACCTGTGTCTATGCTTACGGTCGGCAAATTTGCTCCCAAAAGACCATCGAGCGTTATGTGCGTGAGAAAAATTACGGGAAAGAGAGCCTGACGGTATCCGCCGCCGATGTGGAGAATATGCAGTTAGCTGCTTTTTTTGCATCGGATGCCTTTTCCGCTTATCACCGCCCCACCTTTGTAACCCTTGGCGGTTATGACAGTATCCACATGATGATGAATGAGGATATGTACTACGCCAAAAAGGTGATCGACAGGGGACTGCAAAAGGCCTATGTTGCCACTGCCGTTGCGGAGCATTCCCATCGGTATACCTTCAAACAGCTTTATAATCGATACCGTGCGACAGGTAAATGGTTTGCAGAGCACCCGGAGTTCGATGACTACAAAACCACAGATTCGGGCTTGAAGCTGGCCCTTTACGTATTCAAGCGTGCACTGCGGGAGTTCAACATCCCCGTACTGTTCCGCTTTTTGCCCGATATGACCTCCCGCTATCTGGGAATGAAAAAAGGGAAGGAAGAAAAGAGGTGATCCTATGCCTGAACAGAATTTGAACGAAACCGAACAAAAGGAAACGCTCACCGACTCCGTCGATCAAAGCGAGGGGGGAGAATTGTCTGAGAAAGCGGTGCCCTTTGTGCCGAGAAGAGGCTTTCGCTACGGCTGTTATCTGTTTTTCAAACGCTTGTTCGATCTTTTAGCGTCGTCCCTTTTCCTGATCGTTTTTTCCTGGCTCTACCTGATTCTTGCTCTGTTGGTCAAATGCAGTGACGGCGGATCGGTATTCTATAAGCACAGACGTGTGGGTAAAAACGGAAAGGGAATCTATATCTACAAATTCCGCAGTATGGTTAAGGATGCCGACAAGATCAGCCGCAAGCTGACCCCCGAGCAGCAGGAGCAATATGAGCAGGAGTATAAGGTGGAGGATGACCCCCGCATCACCAAGCTGGGCAAATTTCTGCGCAAGACCAGTCTTGACGAATTGCCCAACGTATTTTCGGTTTTTATCGGAACCATTTCATTGATCGGTCCTCGCCCTGTCATGCGCTCGGAGGCGCGTAAAAAGTACGGGAACGATATGCAAAAGCTGCTTTCCGTCAAGCCCGGTATGATCGGTTGGTGGGCGGTCAACGGCAGAAGCAATTGCACCTATGAGAGCGGCGAGCGCCAAAAGGCCGAGCTTTACTATGTGGATCATTGCTCGGTGTGGCTGGATATTAAAATTTTGTTCAAAACCGTGATCAAGGTGATCAAGCGCGTCGGCGCAAAATAAGCGGAAGGAGGCGTACAAATGCAGATTTCGGAATGGAAGGAACGGATCCGTTCGGCAACCGACTCTGTATGGGCAGTGCGCCTTTTGCATGCTTTTGAGTATGTGATCGCCGCTGTTTTGTTGGTGCAGGGAAATACCGTCTGGATGACGATAGACCCTGTGCGCGATCATATCGGTACCGTATTGCTGATTTTACTGATCACGGCGGTGCTTGCATGCATGATTCTCTCGGGAGCCATCTTCTCGGGGGAGAAGCGAAAGGCCTGTATTTTTGGTATTTCCGCAATCTTTTTATATGCCATGGTGCTGTTTTTTGCTCACGAAAGCAATCGCTCCGTCTTTTGGCATTTTATCCTTGTATTTCTCCTGATGGCGGCCTATTCGCTCATGCGCCGCAGTGAAGGAACCACCGCAGTTCTTTTAAAATACCGCAATCTGATATGCCTGGTGGCGATTTATTCACTTGTTATGTGGCTCCTTTGCTCTGTACTCAAGATTTTTCCGCCATCGGGTGTGGTGATGACCTCCTGGAACGATACTTCTTTCCTGGATGCGCCCATCAGCAGTTACATCGGCATTTATTTCACTCCTCAGGGGATACGGAATACTTCTATTTTTACCGAAGCACCCATGGCGGCCCTCCATTATTCATTGGCACTGCTGATCGAGGTGTTCCTTGTCAAAAAAGCAGATCTGAAAAAAATGGGAATCTTGCTGTTGGTTATCCTTACGACCATGTCTACCATGGGATATCTGGTGGCGGGCTTTGCCGTGTTGATGAAGTTGATTTTATGGATAGGCGAAAAGGGTTGGCTGCGCAAAAAATCGGTCATTGCCACAGGAGCGGCTATCCTGACGGTGGGCGTGGGAGCGGCCTTGTTCCTATTGATCCGCAAGATTGGTACGATCTCGGGCTCGATCCGTTCCGACGATCTGCGGGCGGGGTGGCAGGCTTTCCTGGATCATCCACTCCTTGGTAACGGCTTTAACAATCTGCCTGCGATCCAGCAGTATATGTCTTCCTGGCGTCATTTCAATATGGGCTACAGCAGCGGCCTCTTGTGGATCCTGTCCGATGGCGGTCTGTGGCTTGGCGCCATCCACCTGTGTCCCGTAATTCGCGCAACGGTGGTGGGAATTTTGCGCAAACAGTGGGGAATTGTCCTTTTTGCACTCAGTGTCATGGCCATCTTTTTGATCACCGTATTCCAGTATTCTTACCTGCTCAGCTTTCTTTTGGCCTTTCTCCTGTTTTGGCAACCCGAGGTTGATCATCACCGAGGAGAAATACCACAGGCTCAAGGAAAGCCGACTGGGCTGAAAGCTTCATAACGGTTCTATCTCGGTTTTATTGAATATCTCCCAAAAAAGAGGGCGAAGAATTTTCAAATTCTTCGCCCTCTTTTTTGACAATAATAGGGGGGCTGAGTCATTTATTCGGTGTTAAATGACTCAGCCCCGGACCGCCGCTGAAGTGGTGGTGGACCGTTGCTTGGTGTTGGGGCGCCTTATCCGTCAGCCTCCGGCTGCCACCTTCCCCCGCCGGGGAAGGCTTGGGTTTGTGCAAGGCCGTTCGCTTGTTTTGAATTTGTGTTATTCCTCTACGGTGATGCTTTCGATGATTTTTACGCAGGTATCCCAGTCAAGCTCCGCCGGAACTTGTAAGCGGAAGGAATAGTCATCTTTGGTCCATAAGAATACTTGAGTTCCATTTTTACTTATATAATATGTTTCAATGTCATTGATTGAATGTTTAGAATAAGTGTCAACTTCATTATCCATGGCAAATTTTGTAGAAGAATTCAAAAGCTGATAAAAACTTATTTTTTGTTCTCCGCATGACCATGTGGTTGAAATGCGTGTTTGACGAATTGTTTGATTTTCTAATTTGCAATTTTCTGGTAACCACTTAATAACATATTTTTCTTTGATAGTCGAACTGCTTTGATTATGCTCCTCTTGCGTAAAAAATGTGTTGAATTTTTCATGCATTTCTACAAAGAATGAGAACACCGATTCGCGTACGGCAGTAATACCCAAGGACAGGGAGAAGAGAAGCAGTGTGGTCACCAGAATGGTGATCACTTTTCGCTTGGTGGTTTTGATCAGCGGCCATGTCCAGCTCTTTTGCTTGCGCATCAGGTGATCCATCTTTTTTTCAAAAGTTTCCGACAATGTAAAGGGCGGATCCTCCAGACTGTCATAATAGGCCGACTCCTTTAATGCCAGGTCCCGCAATGCTTGCTTGACAACATCATTTCTTAATTTTTCCATATGCTTGTACCTCCGGGAAATGTTCTATGATCATGGCTTGCCCTCTGCGCAACCAAGTATAAATCGTGTTGGTGGAGCGATGCAGAGAGATGGCGATCTCCTTTACACTCATATCATTGGCGATATGGAGTGTTAATGCGTCAACATACTGTGCGGGCATGGTTTGAATGTAGCGCAATACCCGACGGTAAAGATCTTTGGTTGCCGCGTCTTTTTCAAGATCCTCATTCGAATCGATCTCTTGGCATTCATCCAGGTTCACCAGCTCTGTCAGTTCCTGTCGCTTGCGCAAAATATTGTAGCAGGAGCTTTTGATTGTTTTATCGATATAGATTCTGACATTGGTAGATTTCGGATCTGCCAATTTATCGATATTCCGAGCGATGGAGACAAACGCTTCCTGCAATGCCTCCTCCACATCATGCTGCACCTGTACCAGATGATAGGCAATTTTTGTCATGCGTGGGCGATGAATGTCATAAATGACCTTGAATTTGTCCTGATCCTCGGGATCCTGGATCAATGATAGATAAAATTGTAGCATTGTGTAACTCCTTATGTAAAATGCGGCGGCCCGAATTGGTATTGTAACATAACCAAGGCCAAAAATCAATATGTCGAGTCATGTCGAAAAAGGGCAACTTTGCTATTTGAAAAATTTTTTTGGAAAAATTTTGAATTTTTTGAACAATTTTGACGCTTTTTCACGTTTTATATAATAGAGGGGGAAAAATTATCATTTAGAAAGGATTTAAAACGTGAAAAAAACACTTGCAATCATTCTTTGCGTTGTAACCCTGATCGGTGTACTGCAAATGCCGATGTTCGCGGCTGAATCTGACATCATGCCTTTGAATAATAACACTGCGATTTCTGACGTTTCGTTTGTTATCGATTCAAACGGATTGGCAATCATTGATGTCGGTTACACTGGATACTATGGTGTCACAACAGGTGGTACAATCACTACCAAACTGCAAAAACGCTTTATGGGAGTGTTTTGGAGTACCGTGGATATTGGTACTGAGGACAAGGTTTGGGTAGACCAATCCTCCGAATATGATTTTTCGGTAGAACACACTTATCAACTTGAGGACACAGGTACATACCGTGTTGTAGTGAATTTTGTCATCAGCGGCACCGGCGGTGCGGATGACGAGATTGAATTGACCAGACAGGCCACATGGTAAAAACAACATTGTAACAGTCGATTGATTCCGACCCCCTCTATCAACCGATTGTTATAATCGCGTTTCCATTACCAACCAAATAAAAAAAGAAAGGGAAGGAATCTCCGCTGACCGTATCAAAGGGGCGGAGATTTCACATGACTTTTGTCATGAAGAAAGACAACATGAAATACGCAGTAATTAAAACGACTTATCAAAATGAACTTTTGACCCGCACCGGCTACGGTATCGCCGCAGTCCAAGAGTATGACGGCGTGACCGTGGTGACTGAGTCGGTCGCAGATCTTTCCGGTGACGAGCGTGCCGTCACGGAACTGGTGGAGCGTTGCAACCGTTGCGATCTCTCTCCTGAGCATCTTGGCGATGTGGTGCAAGATTTTCTTGCTGGCGTAGCAAATTGATCCCCGTGTCCCAACAGGAGTGTTGCTGCCTGTTGGGATCTTTTTTATTTTGCGGAATAGAGAAGGGAAGGGGGTAAAAAACGGTTCGACAAAATTTCTTGAAATTTTTTTCAAAAAGGTATTGACATCCCGAAACCTTTGTGCTAAAATATATGAGTCGCAGAAATCTGGGTGTGGCGCAGTTGGTAGCGCGCTACCTTGGGGTGGTAGAGGCCGCACGTTCAAGTCGTGTCACTCAGACCAGCGTAAATCTTCGGGTTTGCGTACGACCGCGGGTATGGCGCAATGCGTTTACGCTCGCCTCGGTAATGATCTCTGACCGTGTAAAAATTAAGTGAGATTACTTGCGGGTATGGCGGAATTGGCAGACGCGCTAGATTCAGGTTCTAGTGGGGGCAACTTCGTGGAGGTTCAAGTCCTCTTACCCGCACCAAATCAGTATAATCCGAACCATATACTTGTTACAAGTGAGTGGTTCGGATTTACTTTTTACTTTGATATATAACAAAAAATGAACCCAATATTGGGTTCATTTTTTGTTTTTAGATTGATATTAGTAAGTAAATCCAAATAATTTCCCCGAACCATCTGCATTATCGTTTAATTCGAGAACAATTTCATCTTCTGTAATTCCAAATACATTGCCTGTGGTTTTATTGGTTACATCATTTTCTATGATAGTTAAAATAATTTGTAGACCTTTTTCTGCGGCAAGTTTCCGTGTTAAACTCAGGTATGCAGTTGCTATTCTAAAATCGTCTCCGTCAACGCATCCATCGTGAAGAACAAATTTGTAGAAAGAATTAGCAGAATAGCTGCTCAATATTGCCAAATCGACACAAGCACAGATTTCTTTTAGATAGGTATGCCCGTCTTTCTCATAGGTCGAATTTCCTTTATCATCGTAAGTATTATATTGAAATTCAATATTACCTGTTGACAACGTTTTAATATTCAGCATACCCGAACAACCAATTATGTCTTTGACATAAGCAGAAAAATAACTTTTTATTTCTCTCGCTTTATCCGTAGCTATATCTATTAGTTTTTCAATCTCCGATTTCAATTCATCTAAAGATGAATTTTTTTTCTGCTTCTCAATTTGCAAATCCCGTATAGAACGAATAGCAGAAAGCTGTTCTTCAATTTTGCTTTTTTTGATGTTCAACTCAACAATTTTTTGTTGAACATCTTTGTATTTTTCAAAGGATTCTAGTTCACGAAGTTTCTTTAATAAATCTATACGTCTAATATTGAGAGCTGATAATTGTTCGTTTATATTATTTAAAGAGATTTGTTTTTGTTGGAGAGATTCATTTAATTTATCAAGCCTTTCACGAGATATTTTTTCATTAAAAGCTAATAAATCGTCAAATGAACACTTTAATTCTTTAGAAAAGTGAATACCCATTTCCTCGTATAAAGAATAAACTTCTTCATAATCATAAAGAGCATTAGACTCAATGGCTTCATTTATATCTCTAATCTTGCTCTCAACTTGGTAACGCTGAACATTTAGTTGTGCAATCTGTGTTTCGATATCGTCAATTATTTCTTTAGAAATATTAGCTTCTTCCAAATAGAAATCAAAATTTTCTGCAGCTTCTGCAAGTTCGTCGATTTGTTTTTGAATAACCTCTTTTAAACCTTTAATTTTATCAATTTCTTCAGGGCTTGCGTCATAATGCTTTTGTAATTGAGTAATTTCGGATTCAATATTTTGTATATCTTCGTGTAAAGTATATATTTGTTCTAATAGCTGTCCATCATATCCCAACAACTCAAACAAAAAAGGCTTCCAATCACTATCTTTATTTTTAAAATATTTACTTAATTGAAAAGGATTTCTATAATCTTCTTGTGCTCTTAAAAAATATGTAAGTGTGTTTCTGTACTTAACGTCATTAAGAATATCAAATTGTAACAAATTCTGCAACTCTTTAATTGCACTATGCTTTCCATCTATTGTATAATCCAAAAAGTCCCAATCAGTCTCATCTATAAAATTCTGCTTGCCAAGTGAATGAACTTTTAAAGAGACTTTTGTACTATTAACAGCTCTTCTGATAGTAACATATCGTCCATCATTGATTTGAATTTCCAAAAAGAATATATAATCTCGAAATTTACGATCTTTCAAAAAACTATTTGAAGGCAATTTTTTTAACAACATAAAGTCAATAATCTTAACCAAAGTCGATTTTCCAAGATTATGACAATTTACATTAACGTTATCGGGATTTTTTATTTTTCCCAAAATAATATTGATACCTTCATTAAACGATATTTCTTTGAAATTGTTTTTGTTAGAATATAATTTACTCAGTTTCATAGATAATCTCCAAAGAATCCGTTTCTTCTATATAATTGATCTTGCCCAAAGCGAAAAGAAAATTTAGCGAAAGCAAAAATAATCCACTTGAATCTTCTCCAACAATGTCTAATTGATTTTTTAATACTTCTTGATATGTAGCAATCTTTTCTTCTCTCAAAAAATATAGTATTTTATAGCTATTAAATACAATACAGTTTTTAGGGTCAGTTAATTTATTAGGTTTAATCATTTTTTCTTACCTATATCACAGTTCACATACATATAATATGAAAACACCTGCAACCAATATCCTTTTTCAGAATCAAAATTGCTACTCTTTAATTTAGCATAATTAAGCAATGTAGGCAATATATCTTGCAAATTTTCTCCACTTAAAATTTTTGCATATACCGCACCGCCAATTTCCTTAACAATAGCTGCATACTTTTTTTGATATTGAACATTAGAGGGATTTTTTAAAAAATTGTCTATTTTATAAAATTCGTCATAACATTCTTTTATAACATTATCAAAGAAATCTTGTGTAATTCCATTTAGAGTGTTTTTTTCTTCTATATTTGGACGTTCAAAGTCTTCTAACTTGGAAGGGTTTTCTACGTCATTATATACGGCATCAATAATTTCAGCCATAATAGTAGGGCTAAAAATGAACTTGTTTCCCATATTATCGAATCCTGAAACATTATAAATGTCACGCCCCGCAACTTGGTTTCTTTCACCTCTTACATTAATCTTTTTGTCCATTGTTTATATCTCTCCCAGCAACAGTATTATTGTTGCCTTTAACATTAACCGAATGATCATTCGTTTTCTTGTTGGAAATCTTTATTTGAATTGTCTTGCCAAAATACCCTATAACAATACCTACAATAGCAATTACGACATCAATTAACCAGCGAATTTCCTCGGGCATAGTATTTCTCCTTTGTTTAATGATAGTATAATTAATATAATTATATCAAAAAATGGGAGAATAATCAAGATATATTATATAATTTGGAGTTAAAAGATTGAAAAAGGTATAGGAAATATCATTAACAACTCCTATACCTTTTTAAATTTTACTTTATTGTCAAAAATCCTTGCTCAAAGCAGGTTGGGAAAACAAACATTTTCTCTCCAACCGAAAAGGCGATTTTGATATATTTCTGTGCCTTATCAATGTTGGAGATTGTTCCTTCACCGAATTTCTTATGTACTACCGTTGCTCCTACAACCGCACCCGACAGATCAATTTCGATTTTAGGTGATTCTGCTGCCTTCTGTACGGTAGTTGTAACGGGAGATTTGACACCGTAAGCTGCCGTGACAAGAGTGGGTGATTTCGGTACAACTTTTCTTTCTATAATCGGCGTTTCGGCTTCTTCTATGTATTCTTCCGCAAATTCAACTTTGGGGGCTTCCATAGTCGCTTGCTGATTATAGAACAGTTTTTCGTATTCCTCACGGCGAATAACGGTATCCCAACCGCCGATCTCGTCCGAAACGTGCTTTTCAATACCCGTATAGGAGAGCGAAGAATCCTCGTATCTCTTGAACTTGAAAATAGCGTCATTCATCAGACTTGCGTTAAATACGCCGATAGAACAAAGCAAATTAAAGTCATTCACGTCAAGTCCCGTAACCTTTTTGAAAAGCCCCGGCTCTAACTGTGTAATAACGTCTTTGAGCGAACGTTCACGGTAGTCGGTCAGATACATAAATACAGGTACTCTCGTAGCAAATTTAATAAGTTTTTCTTGGATTTGCTTACGCATAGATTTGTATTCTTTTTCTTCTTCCGAAATCTCTTTTTTCTCTTTGGGCGTAAGTTTTTCTTCGCCTTCTTTTTTTGCTTTTTTGACGGATTCGGATTTATTTATAATCGTTGCAATATCATGACCCAGTGAACGGAATCCCTCAATACGCATAAGAGCGTCAAGAGCTTCTTTGTTGTTTAGCAAACGTGAAAGCGTATCGTTATCAACATTGACAAGCAAAGCAGACTCCCAACGCTTTGCAAGGAGCGTTGCACTCGTACCTGCCATAGCAATATCAAGAATGTCTTGTGCGTTTATCTGTTTCATCGTGCTACCGTCATAAGCAAGCACAGGCAAGAAATTGATAAACTCGGCAACCTTCTTTTCGGGATTGCTTTCATCTACGTTCAAACGGCAGGAATAGTCCGAAATTTGCCGTAAAGCACGATCAAGAGCAAAGTCAAACACGTAACACTCTTGCTTCATAATTCGCTTGTTCCCGTTATCGTCCACAACTTCCCACGGAGATTGCACACGGAAAGCCGCTTGGAAATAGGTTTCGGGCGATTTCAGATTGCGAAGCATAAAGATCCCCGTCCACGGCTTGACCGTTACACCCGTAGTCAGTTTTCCGCAAGAAAGCGTAATCGTTTTCGTTTCAAGCGGATTACCCATAGATACTTGCACAGGGCGAAGCGCGTCCAAACCAATACCCGCACCCGTTCCCGCACATACGTTGATTTTATAGTCGTGATAAAAGGCATTCTGCTTTTGTTTCAAGAGGTTTGCCATTGCTTGACAAGAAGCAACGTTCGGTAAAAACCAAAGCGTATGCGATAGCACGTTTAAAAGTCTTGTATCCGAGAATGGCATTGGAGGACGCTTGTCCTGTCCGAGCTTGAGATCATCAACACTTGACGGAAGATATGAGCCACGAATCAAGTCAAGCCATTTTTGCACTTCGTTTTCGTAAACAAAGCGAGCGTCCTCGCCTTTTCCCTTTGCCGAGAAGAACACGTTGAGGTCAAACTCGTCATATTCGTCTTGTACGGCTATCTGACGGATACTTTCGGGAATACGGTAAGTCAACATTACCATTCGAGGCAAGGAGAGATAGGGATTGCCCGAACCTATCCAAGATTCCTTTGCTCGTTGTTCATCGGAATACGTCCAATTGTATATCTGATCTTCAATAAACTCACCACTGTTGATAGCTCGGAACGGCGTACCCGAAAGGAACAGATAATAAGACGTGGAAATGGGCAGGAAGGATTCGTTATAGGCGTTGTCGGCTTCGGTCTGCTTGTAATGCTCCATATCGAAGTCGGCGTTTTCTTCTTCATCGGGATTTTCAAAGAGCTTTTTCGCATTTTCACGCCAAGCTCCGAAGTGATATTCGTCAAAGATAACCAAATCCCAATTTGTAGCGTGTATAAACTCGTTTTTAGCCTTAATTCCGCCGTTTTCGTTTGTGCCTAAAAGGTCTTGGAATGAACCGAAAACAACGATAGGATGTTTCTTATCCGCCATATCAAACTGCACGTCAATATTGACTTTATTATTGTGTGCGTCCTTATTTGAAATGAACTGCCACCCCTCAAAATCAACGTGTGTCATTAAATCCTCACTCCAAGCTGATTCAACAGCGGGCTTGAACGTCAATACAAGCACACGGGAAAGCTCCATTCTTCTCGCAAGCTGATAGGAAGCGAAGGTCTTACCGAAACGCATTTTTGCGTTCCAAAGGAATTTGGGAGACTTGTTCGGTTCTTCCTTTTTAGCAAGCTCGAAATATTCAATGGTCTTTTGTACGGCAACCGTCTGTTCGGGACGCATTTTGAAACTCATCGTGCGGTTTTCTTCCGAGATTATGTCCTCACGAAGCTCTAAAATGGCTGATTGAACGTCACGCACAGAGCAATTAAACCATTCATTCCGATCTGCACCCTCGTTGAATTGCTTAAACCCTTTTCTGCGGAGAATGGCGTGCACCTCGTGATCGGTAAAGCACGAACCGTCAGGTCGAATAGCGGATTCTTTCAAAAGGATTTTGTACGGGATACCACTTGTATGTAATTGCTCTTTGACACGTGTTTCTACATCTCTGTCTGTATAACCGACTTTTATATAATTCTTATGCGAAGTTACACCGTCAAGTATGTATGCGTAAATGGTAGGT